>NZ_JBVVOZ010000019.1:0-125087 GCF_055807395.1 Bradyrhizobium sp. Kon10
GTCTTGCCGGTGCCGGGCGGCCCGACCAGCAGCACGCCTTTCGGCATGCGGCCGCCAAGCCGTCCGTAATCGGTGGGATTCTTCAAGAAGTCCACGACCTCGCGAAGCTCGTCCTTGGCTTCATCGACGCCGGCGACATCGGCGAAGGTGATCCCGGTATTGGCCTCGACATAGATCTTGGCCTTGCTCTTGCCGATCTGCATCAGCCCGCCGCCGAGACCACCGCCCTGTGCGAGGCGCTGGCCGATGTACCACCAGATGCCGAAGAACAGCAGCACCGGCATGATCCACGAGAGCAAGTCGCGAAAGAAGGTGCTCTCGATCTGCCCAGTGAAGCGGACGTGATATTTTTCAAGCTCCTGAGCGGTGTCCTGGTCGACCCGCGTGGTCACGAATTGCTTCTGTCCGCCGGGCAACGGGTCCTTCAGGGTGCCCTGCACGGTGCGATCGGAAACGCCGACACTGTCGACTTTGCCGTCACGAAGCAACTGCTGGTACTGGCTGTAGGGGATCACGGCGATCCTGTTCGCCGTAACGATGACGTACTGGATGAAGAACAGCGCGAAGATCGCGAAGACGGCATACGCCACGTTGAAGCGGGTGTTCTTGGTCATGCCAAAGCTCGAGTTGCCGGCGCCGCAGCGCAAGCCCCGGGAACAACCAGAGACAGCGAGCTTGGTTTCACGGGGCGCGATGAGCCGCGCCGGAACGCGCTGGAACGCGCGTCACCCGCTTGCGCGGTGCGAAGCGGCCTGTGACGCAAAAAGGCCCGGTTGAAAACCGGGCCATTCTTTCACCACCAGCCGGACCAGGCGGGATAGACCGGCGGATAGTAGCGGACCACCCGATATTGCGGACCGACGTAATAGGGTGGCGGGCCATAGACCGGTTCAACATAGACCGGGGGTGCGGCATAGACCGGCGGCGCGGCCGCGGCGGCCAATGTTCCCGCAAACAGCCCGAGAGCAAGCCCGGGGCCAATTCCGGGGCCGCCCCAGTCATGATGTCGCCATTGGGCCGAAGCCGGCGCAACCGATCCGATGAGGAGCGTTGCTGCGGCGGCAATTGCAAGAGCAAGCTTTCTCATGTCATTTCCTCAACCAGTTTTCCGCGCCATGCGCGCGATGCTTTCCCTCTTATGGTTCCGTGTCGCCGAACACTGTCCGGCTTGAGTGTTCAAGTTAGAACCGGCCGAGGCGAGTTCAAGTCCAAGCAAGAGCTGGGCAGTCGCCATACCCGAGGGCCTCGAATATTGCATCCCCGTTCGGCGTCACCCCTTCGTGCTGGCCGTCTTGTCGAGCGCGGCACGCAAGCCGTTGGCGAGCTTGATCGCGTCGTCGTTGGCCCAGAAGTGCATGAAGAACAGGCGCGGCTGTTCGTCCAGCATGTGGCTATGGAGTGCCGTCACGTTGATGCCGTGCGATCGCAGCGCCTTGATCACGGGGTTCACCTCGTCGCTGGTCATGACGAAATCGCCGGTGATGGCCGCCTTGCCGCCGCCGGTCGGTTGAAAGTTGATGCCAGTCGCAACGCCGAGCGGAGCGGCTGGGCTCAACTGCATCCCTTGCTCGCTCACCGGATCGCGGCGCGGAACGTTGAACTGATAGACCCCGCCGTTGGCCTGCCCCTTGACGCCGATGATCTGGTCGAGTTGCGCCGTGTCGAGATCGACAGCCGGCGGAGGGGCCGCCGCCGCCGACAGCGGCGTCTTGCTTTCGGCAAGCCCATCCCGGATGGCGGTCGCGATCTTGATCGGGTCGCCGTGCCCGGCCACGTGCATGTAGAAGGTCGCCGGATTGGCGCCGAGCAGATGATTGTGAACGGCGGTGATCTCGAGCCCGCCCGCGATCATCTTCGCCATGACCGGGTTGATTTCGGATTCGAGCAGCACCAGGTCGCCCATCGCCATGGCGCCGCCATGCGCGGGCTTGAATGCGACCCAGCCGCCAAGCGCGAGTGCCGGTTTGATGGTCACGCCATCAAGCGTCACCGTGAGGTCGGTGCGGGGAAAGCCGTAACGATGCACGTCGCCGCTGACCGCCGCCTTTCGGCCCAGCGTCTCGTCGACCTTCTGCCAGTCGGCATCTTGCGCGTGAGCGGTCGCGACGAAGAGTTCGGCGAAGGCTCGCCAATCCACCACCTGAACGCCTGCGCTGGTCGCGCAGAAGCACGCGCCGATGCCTACCAATGCCGAGATTGTCTTTCGCATGTTCGTTCTCCTGGTCGTGTCCCTACCCCAGGTGAAGTCGGTTTCGCGATCTTGCCCCACCGATGCCTTGGAGGCGCAGCACAGCGATGCGACCGGCGGGCGCCGTGCCGAAAAGTCGAGACAATCTGTCGCTGAAATCGGAGATGTAAGATGACATGCTGCGCCCTTGTTGATCAGGACGCGATGCTTCGGCATGTCGCCTCGCGGGGAGATCGCACATCCCCGAACCCGAAATAAAAACCCGAGGGCGGAAGCTGTCAACCGGCCTGTGGCTCGCGCGGCCACCGAAGCCGCCGGCCGGCCTCACGAAGAGTTCACCGCTCTGGTGGAACCGCGCCGGCCCGTCTTGAAACTCGCCGCCGGTCTCGTTACTATCTTTCGCATGGGGACAAAGCAGACTCCCCGTGAGGCTTCGGTCCAAGCTCTGCGCAGCACGCCACTCGTGGAGCTTGCGCATGGACACCGAACGACACTCTTCACTCCAACACTCTTCCATCCAACATAGCGTCGCCATCCTCTCACGCGGAGATGCCGCCGCGCGCCGGGACGCGACACCGCAGAACAGCCGCTTCGTCCGCGTTTTCGAAGCACTCGCCGCGATTGGCATCGAAGCCCGGCCGGTGATCTATGACGAAAGCTTCACTGAGGCGGTCCGGCAGCAGCTGCTCGCCGCCGACGGCGTGCTTGTCTGGGTCGATCCGATCCACCAGGGCAAGACGCGTGTCGAGCTCGATCCCCTACTTCGCGAGGTTGCTGCGCAAGGACCATGGGTGAGCGCGCATCCGGACGTGATCCTGAAGATGGGCGTGAAGGAGGTGCTCTACCGCACGCGTCATCTCGGCTGGGGCGCGGACACGCATCGCTATGACAGCGCGGCATCGTTCCGCGCCGAATTCCCGTCGCGCCTTCGCGCGCACGGCCCGCGCGTGCTGAAGCAAAATCGCGGCAATGGTGGCCAGGGCGTCTGGAAGGTCGAGTCTCTCTCCAGCGCGGACGGCATGATTCGGGTGCAGCATGCGCAGCGCGGGAGCCTGCCCGAGGACATGCTGCTCGACACTTTCCTCGCGCGATGCGAGCCCTATTTCGGCTGGGGCGGCTGCATCATCGATCAGGCGTTTCAACCGCGCCTGCCCGACGGGATGATCCGCTGCTATATGAGTGGATCGAAGGTCGCCGGCTTTGGGCATCAGCTGATCAAGGCGCTGATTCCCCCACCGCCCCAAGGCGTGGACTCGCCCGAGGCGCAGCCGGGCCCACGCATCATGCACGGACCGGATGCTCCGCAATTCCAGACGCTGCGAAGGCAGATGGAGGACGACTGGACTCCGGGAATGATGACGACGCTGGACATCGACGAGCGGTCGCTCCCGGTGATCTGGGACGCGGACTTCCTGTATGGGCCAAGGGATGCGGCGGGGGCCGACACTTATGTCCTGTGCGAAATCAACGCGAGTTCCTGCTTCGCGATCCCCGAAGAAGCCCCGGCTGCAATCGCGCGGACGGTGAAGCACCGGCTCTCGCAGACGCAAACGGCCGGTTCGGCGGACAGGAGCACCGGGAGCGCGTAGCGTCACGTCGCGCGGCTCGGTAACTGCTCAGCCGCGCCCACAACAGCGCAAACGGACCAACGCGATGCCGGCCGCCCAGCGCGGCTCTCCGGATTCCGGATTGGATTGACCCCACCACGATATTTCCATATATCTGGATATATGGAAACAGACGAAGCTGTCCTCAAGCTCGCGGCGCTGGCCCAATCGACTCGTCTGGAGGCCTTCCGGATGCTGGTCAGGCACGAGCCCGACGGCCTTGCGGCCGGCGAGCTTGCACGCCAGTTGGAAGTCCCGGCGAACACGCTTTCGGCCCATCTGTCGATCTTGACGCGCGCGCGTCTCGTGATCTCCGAGCGGCGCAGCCGTTCGATCGTCTACCGCGCCAACCTCTCCGAATTCCGGGACGTTGCCGTCTTCCTCCTTCGGGATTGCTGCGGCGGCCGGCCGGACGTTTGCGAACCGGTCGTCGAAAGCCTGCAAGCCTGTTGCGCCCCAAAGCGAAAGGGACGAATCCGTGCCTGATCAAATCTACAATGTCCTGCTCCTGCGCACCGGAATCCGGCCGGGACAGCAGATGACGAAGGCCCGCTGATGGACACGTTCGACCTTTCACGGCGCTTGGCTGCCGAAGCGCTCGGCACAGCCATTCTCGTCGCCACCGTCGTCGGCTCCGGCATCATGGCCGAAACGCTGACCAAGGACATTGCTCTCGCTCTTCTGTGCAACACCTTGCCGACCGGGGCCATTCTGGTCGTCCTGATCACCGTGCTCGGTCCGATCTCCGGAGCGCATTTCAACCCGGCGGTCACCCTCGTCTTCACCGGCCAGCGCGAGCTACCAGTGAACGAGGCGGTGCTTTACGTGATCGCGCAGATCGCCGGAGGCATCGCGGGGACAATGGCCGCGCATCTGATGTTCGGACTGCCGTTGATCGAGTTCTCGACCAAGGTTCGGACCGGAGGCGCACAATGGTTCGCCGAAGCGGTCGCGGCGTTTGGGCTAGTCGCGACCATCCTGGCCGGCATCCGCTTTCAGAGGACGGCCGTTCCCTGGCTGGTCGGCCTCTACATCACAGCCGCTTATTGGTTCACAGCCTCGACCTCGTTTGCCAATCCGGCCGTCGCAATCGCAAGATCCCTGACAAACACTTTCGCCGGAATTCGCCCGACTGACTTGCCCGGATTCATCCTTGCGGAGCTCTGCGGAGCGTTCGCCGGCATGCTGTTTATGAATTGGCTGCTCGGACGCCCCATGGCCCGCGGCCCCGTCCCAATCGCGGAGACATTCCGATGACCGTCACGATCTATCACAACCCCGATTGCGGGACCTCGCGCAACACCCTCGCCATGATCCGGCAGAGCGGCGCCGAGCCCGTCGTCATCGAATACCTCAAGACGCCGCCCACGCGCGAAACGCTCCAGCAACTGATCGCAGCGATGGGCATCCCGGTCCGCGCATTGCTGCGCGAGAAGGGCACACCCTACAAGGCGCTCGGCCTCGACGACCCCAGATGGAGCGACGATGAACTCCTCGACTTGATGATGGCGCATCCCATTCTCATCAACCGTCCGATCGTGGTGACACCAAAGGGCACGCGACTATGCCGGCCGTCCGAGGCCGTCGTCGATCTCCTGGATGGTCCCGTCGGCCGGTTCGTCAAGGAGGATGGCGAGGTCGTCGAAGCCAGGTAGGATTGCGTCGGAAGCACCGCCTTCGGCAGACGCAAGGACTAGCTTCCAACAGCAAGGGGGCTCGCGGCTCAGGCAATCCACCGCAACAGCACCAGAACGGCGGTCACGGTGATCGCGCCGCCGATGCGCGTGGCGATCTGGGCGAACGGCATCAGCTCCATGCGTTCCGCCGCGGTCAGAATGGCGACGTCACCGGTGCCACCCTGGCCGGAATGACAGGCGTTCACGATCGCGGTCTCGATCGGATACATGTTCATGAGCCGGCCGATGACGGCGCCTGTGGCCATGAGCGTGAAGACGGTCGCTATGATTGTCACGAGATTGGCGACCGTGAAGGCTGCCATCAGCTTCTCCCAGGGGGTCAGCGAGACGCCGATCGCAAACAGCAAGGGATAGGTCATGCCGATCCGGACAAACCGGTAGACGACCAGCCCGCCCGACTGCAATCGCGGCGACACCGCGCTGCCAAGCTTGGCGGCGACCGCAAGGAACAACATCGCAACCGGTGCCGGCAGGCCGATCAGATGAAACAGCATCACACCCATGAGATAGAGCACGATCGCGGTCAGTCCGGCAGCGGCAATCGCATTGATGTCGGATGAGGATGAATTGTCCTCCTGCTGCTCCGTGGCGCCCAGATCGAGTGCGCCATCGCCCGGCGGCTGGAGCCGCCCGTTACCGGTGAGATGCGGATATTTCTTGCCGACGTAGTTGAGCGTGCCGGAGAACAGGATCGCGGTCAGGCTACCCAGCATCACCGGCGGAAGCACCTGGGCGAAGAAGTCACCCTGCGGTTGGCCGAGTATGGCCGCATAGCCGATCGAGAGCGGGATCGCGCCCTCGCCGACACCGCCCGCCATGATCGGCACCACGATGAAGAAGAAGGTCTTGTAGGCGCCAAGTCCGAGCATCATGCCGACAGCGGTTCCGACAGCCGCCGCCGCGATTGATCCGACGCCGAGTGGCACGAATATTTTCAGAAAGCCCTTGACCAGGACGTTGCGGTCCATCCCCAGGATGCTGCCGACGATGATGGCCGCGATGTAGACATAGAGGAAGTTCGTGAACTTGGTGAAGTCAATGATCGACTTCTCGATCGGCGCCGGGATCAGCTTGTAATAGACCAGCGCGGACGGAATGAAGGTCGCGAAGATCGCCGCCGCGCCGATGTTGCGAAGGATCGGCAAGCGCCTACCGATCTCGGCACAGGTGAAGCCGCCGAGAACCAGCACCGCGATCATGGTCGGTGCGTCCGGCTTGATCTGGCCCTGCTGCGTCAGAATGCCGAGCAGCACGACGAGGATGGCGTAGATCGGCAGCGAGATAATGCCGATCTTGTAATCCATCAGACGCCACCAGCCGGTCGGCCAGAACGATGTTGAACCAGACGTCATCGCGGGTGCGCGATAGGTGGCGGCGTTGGCCTGAATGGTGTCTGACATGGCGTTCTCCCGTTCCATCAACTTTATTTTCTCTTCATTGCCGCGTCCCGTGCCGTGAGCCGAAAGGGCTGGACACTTCGGCTCAAGATGACCAAGCGAGGGGCATCTCTCTGGCATCTTCTGCGGCACCGTGCGCATATGATCTCGCCGGCAGGATCATCGGTCGCGGACGGTCGGAGACTTCGACCGTCCGCTGTTTGCTGGCGCTAAAGCGCGATGAGATTGGGAAAAATCGCCATCGCGCTTTAGGCTATTGCTGGAGCATGATCTTTTCGGAAAACCGCTGCGCATTTTTCCGGGTCACGCTCCCTTCGCCTACCACTTGTAGCGAACGCCGGTCACGACCTCGTCCGCTGAATCGTGCAGATGGGCCTGGCTCGCGCTGTATCCGCCCGTCGTCTTCAAGTGATCGCCGGCAATGTAGACGTCGATGTTCGGGATCGGGTGGTACATGAACGAGGCGTAGGTCGTCATGCGCGTACCGGTCCCGGTCGCGACCGCGCCGGTCGCATCCTTGAACGGCACCAGCGTGTAGCCGGCTGCACTGATCGCGGCATTGTGGGCGAAGAAGTCCTGCCAACCGACCTCGACGTCGTACAATTTCGAGGGCGTTACCTTGGCCGAGACGGTGACAACGTCGTCGTTGCGCGTGCCGAGTATCGCGCCCTGGTCCGCGGTGTAGCGGATGTAGCCCGCATTCAGGCGAAGCAAGCCGCCGTCCCAGTTGCCACCGAGGCCCCACGACTGGTGGGTATGACCGACATTGGTTGTGCCGATCGTCGGAATCTCGAGCACGTTGGACTCGGTGTAAAAGCCCGACACGTGGAATTGTCCGGCGTTGTAGCCGGCCGCCACAGCAGCGCTGCTGCCCTTGTCCAGACCAGCTCCGGGGATTGGGCCGCTGCCATTCGGACCGCCGGGACCGTTGCCGTCGCTGAAATTATAGGCCGCGCCGAGGTAGAGGCCGTTGTCGAACACCTTCTTCCAGACCAGGCCCTGATCGTATCGGGTATCGCCCTGTCCACCGGCGCCGTTGCCGCCGCTGGTGTAGAAGATGAGCTGCTTGAAGTTATTGACGTTGGTGAAGCCGCCTTCGTTGGTGCTGAGGGCAGAGGCGCCGTAGGGATCACCCCAGATGTTTGCAACGTCACGCGGCAGCGTATTCTGGCGTCCGACGCTGAACTTACCCAGGGTCGGGCTTTCGAAGCCCACCCAGGCGTCGCGATTGAACAAGACGCCGGGCGTGTCCATGTTGCCGCTGGGCAGTTCGAACTCGCTTTCCATCCGCGCCAGCAGATTGAAGCCGTATTCAGGGAAGACCTTCTGGGTGATGAAGATGCCCCACCGGTTGCCGCTGAACCACGACGTATTGAGGCCGACCGTCGAACGTCCGGCCTTGTCGACATTGGTTACGTAGCCCACCGTCGGCTCGATGACGCCGTAAAGCAGCACGTCTGTGTTCTGGGTTTCGATGATGTGCACGGGCTGGCCGGTCTTGAGGCTTTCCCAGGGACCGGCCTTGGTCGGGATCGGTCCGGCGGCCGGCAGCGGCGCGTCCGCCCTCGCCTCCTCCTTCTTCTCGACCTGCTTGAGCCGGTCATTCAGCGCCTTGACCTTGGTCTTCTGTTCTTCCATGTCCGACAGGCGCTTGTTCAACGCCCTGATCTCGGCCTTCAATTCGCTGAGGTCGTCCGCTTTCGCGGGCACCGTCGCAAGCCCGATCGCGGAGATGGCCGCCCCGATCAGCGCATAGCGGGCAATCGGACCAAGCCCCGTTTTGTGGTGATCCAGTCTGGCTCCGCCGGACAGCCAGTGTTGGCGCAGTTGCGTCGTCAATTTCATGTCGCCCCCCAAAGAGATTTTGTAAGCGGGGGAAAATTGGCGGTGACTGCTGTCAAAACCCTGTCATCTGGCGCGGGACGAAGAACTCCTCTGCAAGAGGTCCTCACCGTTGCAACTTCATCACAGCAAGACGTGCATATCGGTTCGTTCGCACATGCACAATCCGTGGGATTGAGCGGAAAGCCCGTAGCGTTACGGGCCCCCCAAAGCCAAACCCTTGACCGCGCGCTTCATCCTGAAATACTCGTCGCAACAAATAACGTGCGCCAACAGCAATGGCGCCCCGGGCAATGACAAGTTCGGCGCTCAAGCTGATCGACGTTCCCGACCATGCGGATGATCGGCATCAGGCGACATCCGGTGCCGATTTCGGAGACGCGTTTTCTCAAGGGGGATACAGCCTATGCACAGGATTTCATGCGTGCTCTTCTGATCGAAGACACGGTCGATCTGGGCGCGGCTATCGCTGCGCGCCTTCGCGATCAGGGGCATGCGGTCGAATGGCTGACCGACGGCGGCCTTGCCTCGCAGCGTGTTCAGGAAGATCCGTTCGATCTCATCATTCTGGACCTCTCGCTGCCTGGCATGGATGGCTCCGACGTGCTCAAGCTCCTGCGCGGCCGGCGGATAAATACGCCGGTGCTCGTCATCACCGCGCGCAGCGAGATCGGCGACAAGATCGACCTGCTCGACATCGGCGCCGACGATTACCTCGTCAAGCCCTTCGACCTTCGCGAGCTCGAGGCGCGGATGCGGGCGGTCGTACGCCGACACAGCGGCACACCGACCAGCCGGATCGAACTCGGCGACATCACGATCGACATCGCCGCGCAGTCAATCGTCGCGGCCGGCCGCAATGTCGAATTCACGCGGCGCGAATTTCGCCTGCTCGAGCTGCTTGCGCTGAACGTCGGACAGGTTGTCCCGCGCGAGCGCCTGATGGACCAATTGTTCGGATACGAGAATGCCGTCAACCCGAACGCGCTCGAGCTCTACATCTCCCGAATCCGGCGGCGACTGAAATCCTCCTCGTTGCGGATCGAGACGATATGGGGCACCGGCTATGTCGCGAGGATCGACGATGCGCAGCCGTCAAAGATCAATTAAGCGCGATATCGTTTTCGGTGCTATCTCGCTACTGGCGGTCCTCGGTGTCGGGCTGTTCTGCTACATCCGCAACTTCTCGCTCGATGCTGCCGACACCGCGTTCGACCGCGTGCTTGCGGCCGCCGCGCTTTCAATTGCGGACAACATCCGGGTCGAGGACGGGCATCTCACGCTGGAGCTGCCGCTCGCTTCGCTGGAGATCTTGGGTGCATCGCGCGAGACGCGGGCGTTCTATGCAGTGCGGGCGCCCGACCACTCACTGATCACCGGCTACCCCAACCTGCCCGAACCGACGCCGACACTAGATCACAAACCGCATTTCGAGGACGCTATCTATACCGACGATCCCGTGAGGATTGGCAGCGTCCAGCGTTACATCGACTTTGGCGAGAAGTCCGGCTGGGTCAGCATCACGGTCGCGGAGACACGAGAGGCCCGTACGGAGCTCGCCGCCCTCATCGTGAAGAATTCACTCGCGCCGATGGCGCTGGCGGGTCTCGTGATCTGCCTGTTGATCTCGACTGGCCTGAAGCGAGCCTGGGCGCCGCTGGTCGCGCTCGAGAGCGAGCTGATCAGGCGATCGCCGACCGACCTCAACCCGATTCAGACATCGGTGCCGCGTGAGGTGAGCTCGCTGGTGTCGAGCCTGAACATCTTCATGCAGCGGCTCGATGGTGTCCTCAGCACCTTGCGCCGGGTCGCCGTGGATACCACGCACGAGATACGGACGCCGCTCGCTTCGATCCGAGCGCTCGCCGAAGTCGCTGCATCCGAGCGGGATGCTACTGTCGTGCACAGCTATGTGCATCGCATTCATGCCAACGCTGTCGATGCCACGCGCATCGTCAATCAGCTGCTGGCGGAAGCGGCCATCGCCCATCATATCGAGACCTCGGCCAATCCTGCTTGCGATTTTCTCGAGCTTTACCTGCAAGCGGTCGAGCGGCTTCCGAGCGGCGACATGCGGCGCTGCCGGCTGACCGACCTATCCACGACCCATGAGGACTTTCCGGTTCGCGGAGCGCCGCTGGCCTTCCGCGAGTTGATCGACAATCTTCTGGACAACGCGTTGAAATACGCGCCGGAAAGCATGATCGACGTTGATCTACGCACGTCGCCCGATGGATCGACCGTTGAATTCGAGGTGGCCGACCGTGGACCCGGCATTCCCAACGATGAGAAGCCGATCGTGCTCGAACGCTTTCGCCGCGGGTCGAGCGGCGCGAGCGCCGCCGGGACCGGCCTCGGGCTCAACATCGCGAAGAGCGCTGCTGCTGCGGCCGGTGGCGATCTGTGCCTGCTCGATCGCCCGGGGGGCGGGCTCCTCGTCAGGGTAACCTTGCCGAGGAGGTCATGATGGCTTTTCGTAAGGGAGCAGCAATACGGCGCGCGGCATTGTCGCTAGGCGTGGTCATGGCGCTTCTTCTCTTCGTCAATGCGCTCTGCTTGGCCGACCAGTCAAAATCCACGCACGAGCTGAAAATCTTTTCGGCGCCCTCGCCGGCCTCAGGAACGCTGCTCATTCACGGGACGGCGGACGTCGTGGCGATGGGCCCGGTCATTGAAGGCTTTCAAAAGACGCATCCCGACATCGAGATTCGCTATCGCCTGTACGAGACCGTCCCGCTCTATCAGGAAGCTCTGACGGCAGCCGACGACAAGCCCGCGGCGGACCTTCTGATCAGCTCGGCGATGGACCTTCAGGTCAAGCTCGCCAATGACGGACACGTCCAGAAGGCCTCGATCGCAGCCCGCGGGCTGCCGGACTGGGCCATTTGGCGCGATGAGATCTTCGGGTTCACGCTTGAACCGGCCGTCATTGTCTACAACAAGGACGCCATTGAGCGCGCCGAGGTGCCGAAGTCGCATCAGGATCTGATCCGGCTGCTGGAGGTTGCACCAGAGCGCTTTCGTCGCAAGATCGCGACTTACGACATCGACGTCAGCGGCGTCGGCTACCTGTTTGCAACGACTGAATCGATGCTTTCGGCGAACTTCTGGCGCCTGGCGCACGCGCTCGGCGTCACCGAGGCGCGGCTCTATTGCTGTACGCAGGATATGCTGGATTCGGTCAGCCGCGGCGAGGCCGTCATCGCCTATGATGTGCTGGGCTCCTATGCGCTGCGCCAGGCGGAGGTACAACGAAACCTCGGCATCGTGCTGCCGGAGGACTATGTCGTGGCCGTGTCCCGCACCATCGTGATCCCGCGCAAGGCACAGCATGCGGCTCTTGCCCGGACATTCGTTGAATATGCACTCTCCGAGGCCGGCCAGGCAGTCGTGTCGGATGCCTTCGGCCTCTCGATTGCCGGCCTCGGAGCCGACCGCGAGCAGATGAAAGCGCGGTATCTCGCGGAGAAGCCGGGCGTGCTCAATTTCCCGACGCTAGGGCTTCCGGCGCTGACCTATCTCGATGCAGTCAAGCGCGAGCAATTCGTCAAGACCTGGCAGCGGATCGTATCGCCGCAGAGCGGCGTGCCTTGACGCCGCTGGGCCTCTCGCACCCGGTGCGATGGCCTGAGCGCGCAACATCGGCAAGGCGCGTTCGCACGATCCGGAGCGTGGTCACCGCGCGATCAGCGCCCGCCTCACCGGCAGTTCCCATAATCGACGGGATCGCGCGAGGGCAACGTTCTGGCGCTGCGATGGCCGGGCGGGAACGGTTCGCGAAAAAGCGTCCCCGGCCTGTCGTGTCATCGTCCTTCGAATCGCTTCCTGGCAGCTTCGGTGACGGGGGTGTAGAGGCCGACGAGCGTCCCTTCGGGATCGCGGAACTGAGCCGCGCAATTCCCCCAGGGCATCATCTTCGGCCCGTGCACGACCTCCACTTGATCTTTCAATCTTGCAAACTCGGTTTCGACGTCGTCGACCTGGAACTCGATGATCGCGGTGCGATTGGCCGCCGGCTCAGCGCTGCCCTCCTTGAACAGCGCCACCGTCTCCACGCTGCTGAAAGCGAGCGTTCCCGACGGCGTGACGATCTCGGCAAAGACAGGCGCCAGCCATTCGGCCGTTTGACCCATGACGTTCTCGTAAAACCCGACGAGGGACTTGAGGTCAGCAGCGATCAGCCGAATCGAAGCAAATTTCATAGTTCATCTCCTGGACGGTCCGTCGCTCTCGGCAACGACGATCGGCTGGTAACGCCGCCCTGCTGACAGCGTTCTGTCAGCAGGAGTCACATCGGCGTGCAGACATGATCGTCGTCCTGACGATCTCGGGCGTGCTTCGGCAGGAGAGTCCACGGTGCAGAGGCAGGCGGCGACGGCCGCTCGCGCGGCCGCGCAAATCAGCCGCGGACGCTGACCGGGCGCTGGTACATCGGCTGCGCGGCGACCGGCGGGTTGGCGGTCTGGGCTGCGAGTTCGCCGATCAGGCGATCGGCATCGGCGGCCATGCCGTCCGGCGCCTGGATCACCAGCCGTTCCAGTGCCCATCGATAGGACGAGACGCGCTGCTCGAGCGATTGCTGCACCCACTGGATGATCAGCGAGTTCTCCTGCATGCGCTCGACCGCATCCGCCTTCTCTCTCGGCGACAGCTCGGAGACGCGCGCCATGCTGGCATCGCGCTTCCTGTCGAGATCGATGACGCGGATCGCGGATCCGAAGAACGGCTCGAACCGGGTGATGTCGTTGCGCACGTCCTCGATCAGCTGCGCATAACGTGAGGAGTGCGAGCGATGCGGCTCGTCGATCAGCGTGCGCCCATACATGGTGCGATCGAACACGACCTTCTGCCGCCACGGCGACGGCAACGCCTTGTAGTCGCCGAACACGCTTTTCCAGGCCGGCCGCGACAGCGGCGGCTCGATGATGGGATAGGCGAGATCGCGAAGCTGACGCTCTTCGTCGGTGAGCTGGAATTGGGACGGCCTCAGACCGACGCTGGAAGTGACCTCGGCGCCGAGCCAGCGATGCATGTCATCGCTGCGCATGTCGGCGCGGGTGCGGCCGAAATCCCCGCCGCTGCAAGCGCCGAGCGCCGCGCCTACGGCTGCGAGCAGGACGGCGGATACGACGGTGCGGATCTGGCGGATGGATTCCGGCATTATAGTAGCCGGAACTTAACGTCGACGACGACGGCGCCCCGGCGCGGTACCTGCTTCCGGTCCGTGATCGCCGCTGGTTTCATCCGCCTCGCGCTCGATGCGGATGACGGGAAGGATCAAAATCGTTCCCATGTCCGTGCGCGGTGCGACGTCCCCCGACGAGCCCACCCGGCGACCGGCCGGAAATTCAATGATGGTCCCCATGTCAGCTCTCTCAATTGCCGCGCGATCAAACGCGCCGCTGCAACATGGGGAGCATTAAGATCAGTTCATGGTTAACGGGGTGTAAACGAGCGTAGCGAACCGTAACTGCACGGAACGCCGATGGAAGTCCCGTTGCGGCACGAGAACGGTCGAAATTGAACGGCCCGCTTCACACCTCGTTTTCCTTAACGAGCCTTTAAAGGAAGCCCTGATAGGCTGAGGCAACAGTCTTTTCCGAGTTGCGTACGCCTCCATGACCAAGTCGCTGTTTCCCGGATTTGACGGGCTGATGTCCCTCTCCCGCCGCGAGGGTGTCGATGTTCGTCCGACGCTGCTGCGCGTGTTGACCGACCTTTATGTCCAGGCGAGCACCCATAACGAGGACGAGCAGCGGCAATTCGTCGAACTCGCCACACGGCTGATCGACCAGGTCGACGATGCGACGCGCGCAGCCGTCAAGGCGCGGCTCGCGATCTATCCCGCCACGCCCGCGCCGGTCATGGAGAAGCTCGGGCTGATGGCCGCACCGGAAGGCCGCAGGATTCCGCTGGCGCGCGAAATTCCGGCTCCGCCGCCGGAACCCTCCCCCGCCCGCACCCCAACCGACGCCGAGCAGCGCATGACCTCGAACATGGCGATGCAGCCAAAGGACGCGGCCGAGGTCCACGACATGTTCTTCCAGGCAACCGCGCCCGAGCGCGCGTTGATCCTGCACAATCTGGCGCAGACGCCGCTCAAGGCCGCGCCGCGCATTCCGACGGTCCGCGCCCGGCGCGCGATCCAGATCCTGGAGATGGCGGCGTTCGCGGGCGACATCGAGAATTTTACCCTCGAGCTCGGCGACAGCCTGATCCTGCCCTCGCGCGTGGCGGCGCAGATCGTCGACGATACCGGCGGCGAGGCGCTCGCGGTGGCCGCGCGCGCGCTCGACATGCCGAGCCCCAACTTCCAGCGCATCTTGCTGTTCTTCAAGCCGGAGATCGGCACGTCCGTGGACGCGGTCTACCGGCTGTCGCGGCTCTATGACCGCCTCAGCGACCGCTCCGCGCTGGTGATGCTGGCGGCCTGGCGCGGCTCCACACTCGCCGTCACCCGCGCCAAGTACCAATCGTCGTTGCACGACAATGAACGCCAGCGCGCGCGCGGCGCATCCAGCCAATCGCGGCCGGGCGTGCAGCCGGGCTCCGCGCCTGCGGTGCGGACCGGCACCGACGGATCCTCGGAGCGCTGACACCCGCCTGCACTGCCAGTGACATTCAGGCGTCGCGCCGCAACCTCGTCATTGCGAGGAGCCCTTGCGACGAAGCAATCCAGAGTCCCTCCGCCGAAAGATTCTGGATTGCTTCGCTGCGCTCGCAATGACGGTGGGGGTCAGGTCTTCGCCAGCTCCAGGAAATGCCGCCCCGCGCGGTCTTCGGTCTCGACGATCCAGGCGTCCGGATCGAAGCGGATTTCCTTGCTCAGTCGCTCCTCGACGGCAGGCTCCGGCATCGGCTGCGGCGCAAGCGGCACGAAGAACCGATCCACCGGCCGGTCGTCGTCATATACGGTCTGCGGCGCCGGCACGTACAGCATCGCGTTGCCGTCGAGCAGCGCGACCTTGACGAACACCGCGCCCGCCTCCTCCGCGCCGCGCCGGCGCACGGCGCCGAACACGCCCTCGGCCTGACACCGGCGCAGGTAAGCGGCGACCCATATATTGGATTTCAATCGCATGAATCGCACGATAGGCCAGCGATGCATTCAGCACCAGCCTGCAAGCTCAAAGCCTTGGCACAAGCGTGAGGGTTATTCGACGGGATGGCCGATCGCGGCGCCGAGTTCGCGCAGCAGGCGCTCGGAGACCTGGCCCGTGACCTGCATTTTGTGCTGGCGCTCGAAGGTCTGGATCGCCGACTGGGTCTCCCCGCTCATCGTGCCCGTGATCTTCAAATTCCCGTAGCCGTATTCGGACAGCGCGCGCTGCACGCCGGCAAGGCGACGTGCCGCCGGGCTTTGCTGTACCGGGATCGGAGACGGCGGACGTGCGATGGCAACGGCGGGCGGCGTCGTGGCCTTGATGACCAGATTGGTCATGGGATCGCCTGCACGCGGCGTCGATGCCGTTGTCTCCGCAGGCTTCTCCGGCATCTTTTCGGCCGGTTTCGGTTCGACGCGAAACTCGGTCGCCCTCGGCTCGAGCGGCGACGTGTCGGCACCAACAGGCCGCGGGCGCGGCATCGGGTTCGACAGCGGCACGGACGACGGCGCGGGAAGATTGATCACGGTGCCGAACATCGGCGCCGGATGTCGGCCGGTCTGGAGGAACAGCGCATTGGCGACGATCGCGCCAATCGCCGCGACGGCGACAAGCCCGGCCAACGTGTCCTTGGGACTGTGCAAGAGAACGCGCAGCACCAGATTGCGCTCGGTCTCGACATCCGCGACCGCGGCCTTGGCGCCACGGCGGCGCGGAGCGGCTTGATCCTTTGCAGGCTTCCTAGGCACTTTTCTTCACCAGAGCAGGTTGGTCCTGAACTTCATGACGCGGCACCGGCGTCAGCGTCGCGATGTTGCTCTCCGCCGGCGCGACTTGCGGCGGCGTGTAGACGAGCGGCAGCTTGACCGTGACGGCGGTGCCCTCGCCGAGTTTGCTTTGTACCGTCATTTCGCCGAGATGCAACGCCACGAGACTCTTCACGATCGAAAGTCCGAGGCCGGTGCCTTCGTGACGGCGCTGGTAGGTCTTGCCGGCCTGGAAGAACGGCGAGCCGATACGCTTGAGATCGTCCGGCGCGATGCCGACGCCGGTGTCGCTGATGCGCAGCACGAGCTGCGATCCGGACGCGGCCGCTGATACGTTGACCTGGCCGCCGCGCTCGGTGAACTTGACGGCATTGGCGACGAGGTTGAGCACGATCTGCTTGAATGCACGCGGATCGCCGGTCATGACGGGCAGATCCTGCGGCGCATCGGTGATGAGATCGACACCGTTCTCCCGCGCCTTCAGCGCAAGCAGATTGCAGCAGTGCATCAGCGCCGCGCGCGGCGCGAACGGTTCCGATGCAATCTCGAAATTGCCCGATTCCATCTTGGACATGTCGAGGATGCCGTTGACGACCGACAACAGATGCTGGCCGGAGGTATTGATGAGCTCGGCATATTCCTTGCGCTGGGCCGCGCCCAGCATCAAGGCCTGCTCCTGCGCGATCATCTCGGAGAAGCCGATGATGGCGTTGAGCGGCGTGCGCAACTCGTGGCTCATGGTGGCGAGGAAACGCGTCTTGGTGGCGTCGGCGGCTTCCGCCGCGCTTCGGGCCTGATCGAGCGCCTGCTCGGCAAGCTTGCGATCGGTGATGTCGCGCATCACGGCCACCACCTCGGCATCGGCGGTGGCATCGCGCAGCTGATCGTGGTCGAGCGGACGGCAACGCATCTCGACCCAGATGAAATCAATCTGCCCCCGCTCGGAGCCGGCCCTCTCCTGCCGCAGCCGGCACTCGACGCTGCGCACATCTCCGCGCGCAGCGTCCGAGAGCGCAGTGAGATAGGCCGGGCGATCGGCGACATGGACACGATCGAACAGGCCATGGCCGAGCAATCGCGCCACGGGCATGCCGAGCATGGCCTCCACCGCCGGCGAGATGAACTGTACCGCGCCGTTGCGCTGATGCCGGGAAATGACGTCGCTCATGTTGCGCGCCAGCAGGCGGTAGCGCTCTTCCTCGCGCGACAGCAGCGTCATGCCGGTGCGTGCGAGCGATTCCGCGCCGAAGGCGAGCCCCGCAGCGTAGAGCGTCGCCGAGGCGACGCCGAACGCCGTCAGCACGCCGCGAGGCGCGGCGCCGATGTCTTCGGGCGGCAGCCAGCCGAGCTGGCCGACGAGGATCAATGTGCCGGCGCAGGACAACGCGAGCAGCGAGGCGAACGCCGCGACGCGGCGCGAGGCCGACAGCGCGGCCTCCAGCGGAACCACGACAAGCCAGATCGCCGCGAATGATTCGATGCCGCCGGTCGTCGCCGCTACAGCCATGATCAGGCCGGCCAGCGCCAGCGACGACAGCACATGCGCGCCTTCGAAACGTCCGGTGCGGGACAAGAACCAGGACAGCAGGATCGGCGCGATCAGCCACGCGAAGGCGGCGACCTCGATCGCGCTCGGCGCGCCGCGCATGGCGAGATAGACCGGAAATGCGGCGAACGCAGCCAGGCTTCCCAGAAGCCGCGGCGCCATGAAGGCACGATGGCGTGCTCGCGTCAGCGCATCGTAACGCGCGGAGGGATGCAGCAGCGCATCGAGACAATCGCGGATGATACTCAAAACTGTCACGGGTCTCGCGCTTCGGCTCATTCGTCGTTGAAGACGTGCCGGAACGCCTCCTTATCGTTGAGCCAACGTGTCAGAGCGACCTTAAACGAGTGCTAAGGCGATCCGGCCTGCTGCCGGACACCGCGTTATCGCGGACATTTTTAGGCGATTTGGCAATGTCATCATCGGGGATGGTGAACACAGCGTTTCGACTTCCCTTTCATGGTTTCGAATTGGTGGATGCGCGGGGACGGAACATCACGGGCGCTGGCGTCAATCGAAAATTTACGAGAACTCCGTTCCGCAAGTTTTTTGCGTCAATTTTCCGCGAATTAAGCGGAAGGCAATCACTTGCGATTTATCGAGAGTTGCTAGGTCCGACACCTCGCGCAAATCGCCGCGGCGGGATCTAACATACAGGTCGCAAGATGCGCTTTCTGCTTCGCATCACATTCTGGCTCGGGCTGGTGCTGGTGCTCCTGCCGCGGGACAAGACGCCCGAATCGGACAAGATGCCGCAGATCGGCGCTGCCGACGCGGTGCAGGCCGCGACCGCGGCCGTGTCCGACATGACTCAATTCTGCAAGCGCCAGCCGACGGCCTGCGAGGTCGGCGGACAGGCCGCGACCATCATCGGACAGCGCGCCCAGGACGGCGCAAAGAAGATCTATCAGATCATCAACGACAAGAAAGAGCAGATCACCAACGAGAAGAACGGGAAGAAGGCGCCCGATCACACCGGCTCGATCGACGCCGGTGAAGGTGACACCGCCACAAGCGAGGCGCCGCGCGACACCCTGACCCAGGACGACCTCGCGCTGGAGTGGCACGGCCCGCAAATCGCGAATTAGGGCTGAAATCCTATCGATTTTAGGGCTTCGCGTCCCTATATTGGCCTGAACGGGAACACGGGCCATCAATGACAACGATTGACCAGATTAGGGACAATTTTGAGCTTCTCGAAGACTGGGACGACCGCTACCGGTACGTCATCGAGCTCGGCCGAACCCTTGAACCGATGCCCGAGGCGGAACACTCCGCCGCGAACAAGGTGAATGGCTGCGTCAGCCAGGTCTGGCTCTCCAAGCAAATCGATCGCAGCGGCGACGCACCGCGCGTGAAGTACCTTGGTGACAGCGACGCCCACATCGTGCGCGGGCTGGTCGCGATCGTGCTCTCGCTCTATTCCGGCCGTACGTCGCAGGAGATCCTGGCCACCGACGCGATCGCCGTGTTCGACGAGTTCGGCTTTCGCGACCATCTGACGCCGCAGCGCTCCAATGGCCTGCGCTCGATGGTCGAACGCATCAAGACGGACGCAAAAGAGGCGCTCGCGGAAGCTTCGTGAGAGAAAGACCCTCATGGTGAGGAGCGCGAAACGCGCGTCTCGAACCATGAAAGCCCCGCTCTCGCGCGCAGCCATCCTTCGAGACGCCCACGTTGCGGGCTCCTCAGGACGAGGGCGGAGCAAGCGGCTCTACTTTCCCTTCTTCCGCTGCTGCTGTCCCAATCCCATTTTCTTCGCCAGTTGCGAGCGCGCCACCGCATAATTCGGGGCGACCATGGGATAGTCGGCCGGCAGGCTCCATTTCTCGCGATATTGCTCGGGCGTCATGTTGTACTGGGTGCGCAGATGGCGCTTCAGCGACTTGAAGCGCTTGCCGTCCTCCAGGCACACCAGATAATCTGGCGCGATCGACTTCTTCAGCGAGACCGCGGGTTTTGCCGGCTCGAGGGGCGCCTCGACCCGGCCCGCCGACACCCGCGTCAAGGCGCCATGGACCTGGCTGATCAGGTTCGGAATCTCGGCGGCCGGCGTCGGGTTGTTGCTGAGATAGGCCGAGACGATGCTCGCCGTCAGCTCGATGAAATTCTTGCCCGCGGCGTCCGACATGGGCGCGACCTCTTTCCAATTTGGCTCCGTCGCATGGCATTGGCGACGGTGAAGTATTTTGTGTCAACAATACGTTGGCTGAAATGCGACGACTGGCCAAGATGAGCCGATTACTAGCGTCGCGACAACAACGGTGACGTATGACTTGATTGCGCCAGTCTTCAAGACCGCTGGTCGAGATGGGCGCGTAGTTCGTCAATCGAGGCAAAGCGCATCAGGCCCTCCGGCATCTGCGCCTCGATCGAACCATCGGAATAGAGTGAATAGGCCATGCCGTCGACCACGCCGGATTTGAGCACCGTGACCGGCGGCTGCTCGGCAGGCGGGGCTTCGGGTGCAGGCTGAGGTGCGGCGGGCTCGAAGCTCGACGGTGGGCGCGGCGGCGGGCGGCGCGCCACGGCTGGGTCGGGCGGTCGCATCCGGTCCGGCTTGGGCCAGGCGTCGTCGAAGCTCGCAGGCGGTGCGTCGGGCGCAGCAGGCATCGCGGGCTCGGCGTGAAGTGGCGGCGGCCCCTCGGCAGTCTTCGCCTCGGCACGCTCGCGCTCCTTGCGCGAGCTCGAGGCGAACAGCAGGTTGCGCCGGCGCGGTGCTTCCGGAGCCGCCGGCGGAGGCGTTTCCGGTGGTTCCGGTGGTTCCGGTGCTTGCGGCGTTTCGAGGCGCGGGCGGTCGCGCGCGGGCGCTTCGCCCTGCCAGGGCGGCGCGGCGGGCGTTGGCGGCGGCTCGGCCCTCATCGCCGGAGCGGGCTCAGTCGCAGCTGCAGGCGCAGCGGGCGCCGCAATGCCTGGCGGCAGCACGGGCCTCACCCGAACCTCGGACGCCACCATCGATCCGGCCAGTCGCCGAGCAATTCCCTTCAGTTCCGCGGCCACGACATAGAGGCCGGCCAGTAACAATCCGGAGCAGACGCCGATCGTGCCGGAGATTATGAGCGTACTGCCGAGGCTGAAATCCCTGATGGTGTAGCCAAAAAGGACCGCAACGAGACCCGCCACCACGGCGAAGATCCCTGCGATCAGCAATGCCAACATCATCGAACTCACCCCCGGCCGCGCATCCACGCGCAACACCCGTTACGCCACGATACCGTCATACTGGGTTCCTCGCCAACGGCCAATTGCGGGCGCTGTTCCTAAGAGAGGGATATCAGAGACTTATTCACATTCCCTTCAGCTCCCGCCCGCTAACTGTCATGGACCCCAAGTTCTGGAATTGCTGCGTCGCATCAGGAATTTAGCCATAATGCCCAATTACTTGGTAGTGGAACTGCGCTATAGGGATTCCGGGGTTGAGGCCCGCGCGCACCAGCGGGGCCGAGAGGGCATTCCGGGTCACCAATAGCCATGACATCCATCATGACTTCGTCGATCGACACGCCTCTCGGGCGCTCGGTTGAACGGACTTGCGACGACCTCGCCATGCTGGTGCTGGCTGCGGTCGCCGTCATCGCAGGCCTGACCTTCCGCGACTACGGGCTCGGCTGGGACGATTACACCCACGCCGAATACGCCGACCTGCTGCTGCGCATGTTCGGTTCCGGCTTCAGGGACACCGCCGCGCTCTCCTTCGCCAACCTTTACATGTATGGCGGCGGCTTCGATATGATCGCGGCCCTGCTGCATAAGGTGCTCCCGCTCGAGCTGTTCGAGACGCGCCGTCTGCTCGGCGCGATTGTCGGCGTGATCGGGCTTGCGGTGACATGGCGGCTCGGCCGCCGCATCGCCGGACCGCTTGCCGGGCTCGCCTCACTCTTGCTGCTCGCGCTCTGCCCGATCTTCTACGGCCACATGTTCATGAACCCGAAGGATGCGCCTTTCGCGGTGGCGATGATCATCCTGATGCTGGGCTTGGTCCGGCTTATGGAAGAATATCCAAAACCCTCGCCGCGCACGATCCTGATCGTCGGCCTGGGCGCCGGGCTGTCGATCGGTTCGCGCATTCTCGGTGGGCTCGCGCTGGTCTACGCCATGGTCGGCTTCGTGCCGCTGTTCCTGGAGGAACTGCGCAACGAGGGCGTCCGCGAGGCGGTGCGTCGTTTCGCCCATGTCGTCTATGTGCTGCTGCCCGGGCTTCTGCTCGGCTATCTCGTGATGGGCCTGATCTGGCCCTGGTCGATCATGCAGCCCGGTAATCCGTTCGAGGCTTTGACCTACTTCTCGCACTTTTTCGAAAAGCCGTGGAAGGAGATGTTCGACGGCGCCATCGTGTCCGTGCCGGATATGCCCTGGTCGTACCTGCCGACGCTGTTCGCGCTTCAGCTGCCCGAAGTGATGCTGGTGCTCACGGCTGGCGCCGTGATCGGCACCTTCGCCCTGCTGCCGCGCCGCGAGGTTCCCGCCCGCCGCAAGACCATCCTCCTCATGCTGACGCTGGCGGCGACCCTGCCGCTCGCGATCGCGATGGTGAAGCGGCCCGCGCTCTACAACGGCATCCGCCATTTCGTCTTCGTCATTCCGCCGATGGCGGTGCTCGGCGGCGTTGCGTTTGCCTGGGCCATGGAACGCCTGCGCGCCAATCATCGCGCCTGGCAACCGGTCGTGCTTGCCACCTTCTGCTTCGGCTTGGCGCTGCCGCTGGCTGAAATGATCCGGCTGCATCCGTATCAATACACCCACTTCAACCATATCGCCGGCACGGTGCGTGCCGCCGACGACCGCTTCATGCTGGACTATTGGGGCCTCGCGCTGAAGCAGGCCTCCGACGAACTGCGCGAGCAGCTGATCGAGCGCCAGGAAGTGCCGCCGCGCAATCGCAAATGGAAGGTCGCGGTCTGCGGTCCGCAGCGTCCGGCCCAGGTCGCGCTCGGCCCCGACTTCACCATCGGCTGGGATTCCAATGCAGCGGATTTCGCGATGACGCTCGGCGAATTCTACTGCAAGGGCCTCACCGCGCCGGTGCTCGTCGAGATCAAGCGCGACGACGTGGTGTTCGCCCGCGTCTACGACATCCGCGGCCGCAGCATTTCCAGCCTGCTGTCGATCCCGGCGCCGTAGGATTGTTCTCCTTGTAGCCCGCATGGAGCGAAGCGAAATCCGAGACCTTTGGTGAAGCCTCCCGCATTCCGCTTCGCTCCATGCGGGCTACGCTTGGCTGCTGCGATTTGACCGCCTTGCCGCCGACCTCACCCAAGACTAGGCTCCCTCCCCGCGACAACGAGGTTCGGAGAAATTTGCCATGTCACCAGCGGAAGCCCGCCTGAAGGAAGTGCCGTCGAACATGACGGAGGCCGAGTGGCAGCAACGGGTCAATCTCGCCGCCTGCTATCGCCTGGTCGCGCTCTATGGCTGGGATGATCTGGTCGACACCCACATCTCCGCGCGCGTGCCCGGCCCCGACCATCACTTCCTCATCAACCCCTACGGGCTGATGTTCGACGAGATCACGGCATCGAGCCTGGTGAAGGTCGATCTTCACGGCAACCAGCTCAGCGAGAGCGAGTACAGCATCAACCCGGCCGGCTTTACCATTCACTCGGCGATCCACGAGGTGCGCGAGGACGCGATCTGCGTGCTGCATCTCCACACGCTCGACGGCACCGCGGTCTCGAGCAGCGCCGAAGGCCTGTTGCCGCTGAACCAGACCGCGCAGCTCGTCACCCACGACCTCGCCTATCACGACTATGAAGGCATTGCGCTCGATCACGAAGAGCGGCCGCGGCTTCAGAACGACCTCGGCGACCATAATCACATGCTGCTGCGCAACCATGGCACGCTGACGGTCGGCCGTTCGGTCGCCTCCGCGTTCGAGCGCATGTATCACCTCGAGCGCGCCTGCTCGATGCAGGTGCGCACGCGCGCGCTGGGCACGCCGGTCTATCCCGTCGACGACATCGCGATCGACAAGAACACCGAGCTGCTCGCCAACCGCGACCGCGCCGAGCTGCGCGCCACCAACCTGGTGTGGCCGCCGCTGCTGCGCAAGCTCGATCGCGAGCTGCCGGGTTACCGATCTTGAGTTTTCCGGGATTTCGTGTAGGGTAGGTCTCAACACCCTCTGCACGTTTTGGAATGAAACGCCGCCCAATTCCGGGCGGCGTTTTTGTTTGGTGCTGCCGTCATTGCGAAGAAGCCTCAGATGGATGGTGGGCACGGCGCGTGAAGAGCGCGCCTTTGCCCACCCTGCAGCAGAGTGCCTCTACTTCACCTCGGCCAATGCCGCCAAGATGCGGGCCCAGGAGCGAATGCCCTTCTGGAAGCTCTTGAGATCGTACTTCTCGTTCGGCGAATGGATGTTGTCGTCGTCGAGCCCGAAGCCGACCAGCAGCGAATCGAGGCCAAGCGCGCGCTTGAAGTCGGCGACGATCGGGATCGAGGCGCCCGAGCCCATCAGCACGGTCTCCTTGCCCCATTCCTCGGTCAGCGCGGTCTTGGCGGCGGCGAGCGGCTTCATGTTCCAGTCGAGCGCGATGGCGGGCCCGGCGGAATGGTCGCCGAACTCGACCTTGCAGTCCCCGGGTATCCGCGCCGACACGTAATCGCGAAACGCCTTGCGGATCTTGGCGGGATCCTGTCCCTGGACCAGGCGGAATGAGACCTTGGCCGAGGCGTGCGACGGGATCACCGTCTTTGAGCCTTCGCCGATATAGCCGCCCCAGATGCCGTTGACGTCGCAGGTCGGACGCGTGGAGGCCTGCTCGACCAGGAGCCGGCCCTTCTCGCCGGCCGGAATCGACAGCCCGACCGGGTTGAGGAACGTCTCCGGCGTGAAGTCGAGCTTCTTCCACTGCGCCAGGATCTCCGGCGGTGCGTCCTTCACGCCGTCATAGAACCCTGGAATGGTGATGTGGTTGTCATCGTCGAACAGCCCGCCGAGAATTTTGGTCAACACCCGGATCGGGTTCATCGCGGTGCCGCCGAACACGCCGGAATGCAGGTCGCGATTGGCGGCGGTAATCTTCACCTCTTCGTAGAGGAGGCCGCGCAGCGACGTCGTGATCGCCGGCGTGTCGCGGTCCCACATGCCGGTGTCGCAGACCAGCACGTAGTCGGCCTTGAACTCGTCCTTGTTGGCTTCGACGAACGGCACGAAATTCTTTGAGCCGACTTCCTCCTCGCCTTCGATCAGGAAGGTGACGTCGATCGGCAGCGAGCCCGTCACCGCCTTCCAGGCACGGCAGGCCTCGACGAAGGTCATCACCTGGCCCTTGTCGTCCTCGGCGCCACGCGCGACGATGATCTTGCGGCCGTCGGCGTGATCGGTGACGACAGGCTCGAACGGCGGGCGATGCCAGAGATCGAGCGGATCAACCGGCTGCACGTCGTAGTGGCCGTAGAACAGCACGTGCGGTCGTCCGCCCGTCTTGCTCTTTCCGACGACGGCAGGATGGCCGGCGGTCGGCCTCACCTCGGTCGCGACGCCGAGGCTCGCGATGTCCTTGGCGAGGTGCTCGGCGGCCGCCTTGCAGTCGGCAGCGAAAGCGGGATCGGCGGAAATCGACTTGATCCGCAACAACGAGAACAGACGCTCCAGGCTGTTATCGAACTCCTTGTCGATATGGTCGAGCACGGATTGAAGCTGAGCATTGGCCATGGTCGTATTCCCTGACTGTTGGTCTCAAGAGGGCTTTAAGTTCCAGGATGGCTTGAGTTTCAAGACGCCTTGAGTTTTAGCTTCGCCGCGGCGTCGGAGCCAGCCGCAACCGGCGGATGCCGGATGTGCCAGGCGAGGCTACCTGCGAGGACCGCCGTGGCCATGAGATTATTGCCCCAGGCCTGGATGACGTTGGGAAACGGCGGCAGCGACAGCAGCATGAGAATGCCGGCGGCGCCGAGGGCAAGCCAGGTTCCCAACCGGACCTTGGCCCGTTCGTCGAAGGCGGCGCGATGCGTCAGCACCGTCAGCGGGAAGAACAGCCACATGAAGTAGTATTGCCGCGCCAACGGCGAGGCCACCGTCATCAGGCAGAACAGAATGCCGAGCTCCTCGGCGTCAGATCGCGCCGTTCGCCGCGCTTGCTGCGGCATCACCGCGACGAAGCCAAGCCCGAGCAAGGCCGACACCGCGAGCACGATCCAGTTCGCCGTCTTGTAGTCGACGTCGATGACATTCATCGTGCGCGGCGGCTTGTTGGGATCGTCCTGATTGTAGTTCAACGGCCGGACCAGCCGGTGCGTCACGGCGATGACGGACTGGTTGACCCATGACCAGTTCTGCTCGTCGCGCTGTCCGAAGCCCTTCTCCGAGCTCGATCCGATCATGCCCTGGTACCAGGTCTTCAGCTCGGCCGCGTTGCGCTCGAAGCCGCGAATGGGCGCGGGTACGACGTAGAGAAGGATGCCGATGAAGGCGGCCACGCTGAGGACGGCTGCCCACTGCCGCCGCCACACCAGATAGGGCAGCACCGCGATGGGAAACACCTTGATGGCGGTGGCGAGCGCAAACATGAAGCCTGCGAGCCAGGACCACCGACGCTGCAAACTCCAGAAGCCGGAGAGCATCATCGCAAGCAGCACGAGGTTCGGCTGGCCGAGGTCGAACATGTCGAACACGAAGGTCACGGTCACGAGGGCCGGCAGCGCTTCCAGCCAGGGGCCCGGTCTGCGGTCCGATCCGGTCATCGCATTGGATAGGATCCCCGTGTACCACCACGCCACCATATTCAGGATCGACAGCACGACGTAGAGCGGGATCTTGCCGAACCAGCTCGGGATCGCGAGCAGAATCGCCGGCAGCGGCGGATAGATGAACTCGAAATATTCGCCGACATCGCTGGGATAGAGCGGCCTGCCCTGCAAGACCTGCTGCCCGGCCCAGTACCACAGACCGTAATCCTTGGACTTGCCGTGGCCGAAGATCTCGGGACCGAGGACATCGGCCATGAGGATGACGCAGCAGAGCAGGAAGAGGAGATCGAGCGGCGCGCGCAGCGAGAGGGGTCTGAGCGCGCCGGGGTTGGGTGAGGAGTTGGGCAAGGTCACATGCGGTCCAGTCTGGGGAACCTAGCACCTAGCAGACCGGCGGAGGCTTGGAGAGCCCCCTTCACCCGATTTTGTAGCTGCCGCGAACTCCAGCTCCTGCGCATCTGCCTTCGCTGAAGCTCCGCAGACAGAAGCGGAGCGAGGTCGGGGATGGATGGCCCCAAACGCGTCATTCTGCCTACCTTCGCAGCAGTCCACCGAGCGCGCCGCGGACCAGCGCGCGGCCGACCGAGCCGCCAAGCTGGCCACCGACCGATTTACCGAGATCGGCCACGACGCCGCCGACCACCTTGCCGGTGACCGTGCGCGTGACGTCGCGCGCGATGCGCTGGCCGGTCGTCAGCCGATTGCGTCCGGTGTTGGTGCCGAAGATGGTGCCGACGATCGAGCCGATCTGGCCGAGGATGCCGCCACCGCTCCCGCCCGCGGCGCCGTCGGCCGGCGCCGCCGTGCCGGCGATGCGCTTCTGGATAATCTCGTAGGCGGACTCGGAATCAATCGCGGTGTCGTATTTGCCCTTGACCGGGCTCGCATCCATGATCGCCTTGCGCTCCTCCGGCGTGATCGGCCCGATGCGGGCCGATGGCGGGCGGATCATCACCCGCTCGACCATCGCCGGCGTGCCGTTGCCTTCGAGGAAGGACACCAGCGCCTCGCCCTTGCCGAGCTCCATGATCACCTTGGCGGTATCCAGCTTCGGGTTGGGCCGGAAGGTCTGGGCCGCGGCGGCGACAGCCTTCTGATCGCGCGGGGTGAAGGCGCGCAGCGCATGCTGCACCCGGTTGCCCATCTGGCCGAGCACGCGGTCGGGCACGTCGATCGGGTTTTGGGTGACGAAATAGACGCCGACGCCCTTGGAGCGGATCAGGCGGACCACCTGCTCGATCTTGTCCATCAGCGCTTTCGGCGCATCGTTGAACAGCAGATGCGCCTCGTCGAAGAAGAACACCAGTTTTGGCTTTGCCGGATCGCCGACCTCGGGCAGCTCCTCGAACAATTCTGACAGCATCCAGAGCAGGAAGGTGGCGTAAAGCCGCGGGCTCTGCATCAGCTTGTCGGCGACGAGGATGTTGACCATGCCGCGGCCGTCGCGGTCGGTCTTCATGAAGTCCTTCAGCGTCAACGCGGGCTCGCCGAAGAACTTTGTGCCGCCCTGGTTCTCCAGCACCAGGAGCTGGCGCTGAATGGTGCCGACGGTGGCCTTGGTGACGTTGCCAAAACCCTGGGCAGCTTTCCGGATCGATGCCAGCGGATCTTCTGCCGCGTCCGGCCCCTTCTTGCCACTGTCGGGCACGATGGCATCGAGCAACGCCCGCAGATCCTTCATGTCGATCAGGGCAAGACCGTTGTCGTCGGCGACGCGGAAGGCGACGTTGAGCACGCCTTCCTGCACGTCGTTCAAATCGAGCATACGCGCGAGCAGCAGCGGCCCCATCTCGGTGACGGTGGCCCGCACCGGATGACCCTGCTCGCCGAACACGTCCCAAAACACCGTCGAGAACTGGTCGGGCTGGAATTTCAGCGCCATCTCGCTTGCACGCTTGACAATGAAATCCTTGGCCTCCCCAACCTGCGAGATGCCGGAGAGATCGCCCTTGATGTCGGCAGCGAACACCGGGACACCGGCGCGGGCGAATCCTTCCGCCATCACTTGCAACGACACCGTCTTGCCGGTTCCGGTTGCACCGGTGACGAGGCCGTGGCGATTGGCGAGCGCCAGCGTCAGCCAGGCCTGCTCGTCTCCCTTGCCGACGAAGATCTTGTCGTCGGTATCGCCGAGCGTGTTGTCCTGTGGCGTCATCACTGTCTCTATCTATTTTTCTGCTTGTTTCGCGTATTGAAATTCAAGCGAACCAGTTCCGTAGTTTAACGCATGTCGTGCGCCGATTGAAACCGTTCAAGACGCCCCGGACATGTCACATTCTCGGAGCACGGACGCGAGACTATCCGCCAAAAGTCGCAGCGATACATTCGCACCGCGGCAAATTTTCATTCGTTTCCTTCTCCGCTCTTGCATCGCTGCAACACTTTTCGCGCGATTGAAGATGAATCGGACACCGCGTGCGTTCATCGCTTGTATTTCACATCGCACCGGCTCAAGATCGTTTGTCGAAAACAATACTCCGGCATGTGAACCGGCTGAGGGGCGGCCATATGGACGAGCTGATCGGGCGGCTGGCGACAAACGCCAGCATAGATAGTGCTGTCGCTGAAAAGACCGTCGGCATTATCCTGGGTTTCCTCCGCAGCGAAGGTCCTTCCGACAGCGTCCAGGCTCTGATCGACCATATCCCCGGTGCAGATGCTGCCATCGAGGCCTCCAGGAGCGGCGGCGGACTGTCGCGGCTGATGGGCGGCGGACTGATGGCCGTCGGCACGCGCCTGATGGGCCTGGGACTTGGCATGTCCGACATTCAAACCATTGCCCGTGAACTTTTCCGGTTCGGCCGAGACAAAATCGGAGCGGATCAGATGGGCAAGATCATCGCGGGGACGCCGGGCCTCAGCCAGTTCGCCTGAGGCTTTCGCACTTCATACTGAGTATCATGACATATCCCATCTCCGAGATTGAGGGCCTGCCGGCCTTTGCCGCAAACAAGCTGAAGGCCCAGGGTATTCGCACCACCAGCGCACTGCTGGAAGCCGCGAGCACCGCCAAGGGCCGCAAGACGCTGTCGGCCAAGACCGGCATCAGCGAGCAGCAACTGCTGGAATGGGCCAACGTCTCCGACTACATGCGCATTCCCGGCATGGGCAGGGCCAAGGTCGGCCTGGTCCGTGCCGCCGGCGTCACGACCGTGCGCGAACTTTCCTATCGCAATCCCGCGCGGCTCGCCCAGAGCATGCGGGAGGCGAACGAGAAGAGGAAACTCGTCCGCATCCTGCCCTCGGAAAAATCGGTCGGCGACATCATCGCCAAGGCGAAGAAGCTCGCGCCGAAGATTACGTATTAAGCCCTCACTTTCTCCATCATCCTGACAGGGTGACCGCGATAAAGTCCGTAGCCCGGATGGAGCGCAGCGCAATCCGGGGTTGTTCGAGAGCCGGGCGATGCCGGTCCCGGATTTCGCTGCGCTCCATCCAGGCTATGAAGACAAGATCCGCAGCCGCATCCCGTCTTGACTCCCCCTCCCCGACCGCGCAAAGCCTGCCGCATGAACGCCTCGCCCTCCCCATCCGTCCCGCCGGCCGGCTCGGCCGGGCCTGACGTGCTGCGGACGCTCCTGGGCCGGCCGATTCCGGCGGTGATGGGGGTGCTCAACGTCACCCCGGATTCGTTCTCGGACGGCGGCGAGTTCATCGCGCCCGATCAGGCGCTGGTGCGGGCGCAGGCGATGATCGCTGCCGGCGTCGACATCATCGATATCGGCGCCGAGTCCACCCGGCCCTACAAGGGCGCCCGGCCGGTCACGGCGGCGGACGAGCTCGCCCGGCTGAAACCGGTGCTGGCCGAGATTGTCGCGCTCGGCGTGCCGGTGTCGATCGACAGCATGAAGGCCGAGGTGGTGGCGTTCGCACTCGACCAGGGCGCGGCGATCGCCAACGACGTCTGGGGACTGCAACGCGACGCCGCAATGGCGCCGCTGGTGGCTGATAAAGGCGTCCCAGTCATCGTCATGCACAACCGTGACAGCGCCGATCCTGCCGTCGACATCATCGCGGACATGAAAGCATTCTTTCAGCGCTCGCTCGATATCGCGGCACAGGCCGGCATCGCGCGGGAGAAAATCGTGCTCGATCCCGGCATCGGCTTCGGCAAGACCGCCGAGCAGAGCATGATTGCGCTGGCGCGGCTGCGCGAATTCGAGATCTTCGGCCTGCCGATGCTGGTCGGCGCCTCGCGCAAGCGCTTCATCGCGTCGGTGTCGCCGTCAGAGCCGAGAGAACGGCTGGCCGGCTCGATCGCCGCGCACCTCATCGCCGCGCAGCGCGGTGCAAAAATCATCCGGACCCATGACGTCGCCGAGACCTTGCAGGCGCTGCGGGTCGCCAACGCAATCGAGAGCCAGCAATGACCGATACGATCTTCGTGACCGGCCTGTCGATCCATGCCCGCCATGGCGTGATGGAGCACGAGACCGAAGTCGGCCAGCGTTTTGTCATCGATCTCGAACTCTACACGGAGCTGTCGGAGCCTTCGCGCAGCGACCGGCTTGCCGACACGGTCTCCTACGCCGACGTCGTGGCGACCACCACGGCGGCGTTCAAGAACACCAACTACAAGCTGCTGGAGCGCGCGGCCGGCGCGGTCGCGGACGCCATCCTGTCGCACTTCCCGCGCATCCGCGCGGTGAAGGTCACCGTGCACAAGCCGCATGCGCCGATCGCGGCGATCTTCGACGATGTCGGCATCGTGCTGACGCGCTCGCGGCATCCCTGACATGGCGAGCGTCCTCATTGCGCTGGGCGGCAATGTCGGCGATGTCCGCGCGACGTTTGGCAAGGCAGTCTCCCATATCTGCGGCATGGCGCAGGCTTCGCTGATCGCGCGCTCATCGGATTACAGGACGCCGCCCTGGGGCGACGAGGACCAGGATCCCTTCATCAACGCCTGCATCGAGATCGAGACCAGCCTCGATCCGCACGCGCTGTTGTTCGTGATGCAGAAGGTCGAGCAGAAATTCGGCCGCACGCGCGACAAAGAGCGGCGCTGGGGACCGCGCACGCTCGATCTCGACATGATCGCCTATGACGATGTCGGCTTGCGGAAGCCTGACCTGACCTTGCCGCATCCGCGCCTGTTTGAGCGTCCCTTCGTGCTGGTGCCGCTCGCCGAGATCGCACCGGACCGCGTGATTGGCGGCATTCGGGTTGGCGACGGGCTCGCCAGCGTCTCGACGCAAGGGATTGAGCGGCTTCCCAATACCGGCTAACCAAAAACAACCGTTTGCAGGGACGGCCGGCCGTGGCAATTTCGCCGCCGAACAACAAGCCGTTCGGGAGCCTTTCGCCGCATGACCTCCGTGACTGACGACCTGCCGTTGGCGGCCGATTTTCCCAAGGCAACGCTCGAAGACTGGCGCAAGCTGGTCGACGGCGTGCTGAAGGGCGCGCCGTTCGAGAAGCTGGTCGGCAAGACCTATGACGGCCTCAAGATTGAGCCGCTCTATTCGCGCGCCAAAGGCGTCGCGCCGGTGGCAGGACGGCCCGCGGCCGCGCCATGGCAGATCATGCAGCGGATCGACCATCCTGATGCGGTCGCTGCAAACGCCCAGGCTCTGCAGGATCTGGAGAACGGCGCCACGGGGCTCGCGCTGGTGTTCGCTGGCGGCAATGGCAGCCACGGCTTTGGCCTGGAACCGACGGCCGATGCGGTCGCAAAGGCGTTGAGGGACATTCATCTCGATGCGGGAATCGGCATCGAGCTCCAGGTCGGCCCGCAATCGCGGATGGCCGCGATCCATATCGCGGAATATGTGAAGAGCAACGGTCTCGATCCCTCTGCCTGCGACATCCGCTTCGGGCTCGATCCGCTCGGGGCCTGCGCGGTGTGGGGCCACAGCCCCTATAGCTGGGAGGAGATCGCTCCCGCGGTCAGCGGCGCCATCAAGGGGCTCGCCGCGCTCGGCTTCAGGAGACCGTTCGCGGCAAGCGACGGGCGCGTGATTCATGATGCCGGCGGATCGGAAGTGCAGGAGCTGGCTTTCGTGCTCGCCTGCGGCGTGGCCTATTTGCGCGCCATCGAAGCTGTCGGGATTCCGCTCGAGCAGGCGCAAGGCATGGTCTATGCGCGGCTGTCTGCGGACGCCGATCAGTTCCTGACCATGGCGAAATTCCGCGCACTGCGGCTGCTCTGGGCGCGCATCGAGACGGCGTGCGGACTGACACCAAAACCGCTGTTCATCGCCGCCGATACCGCCTGGCGCATGCTAACGCAGCGCGACCCCTATGTGAACATGCTGCGCGCGACCATGGCGACCTTTGCGGCGGGGCTCGCCGGGGCCGATGCCATCACCGTGCTGCCGCATACGCTGGCGCTCGGGCTTCCCGATCCGTTCGCGCGGCGCGTGGCGCGCAACACGCAAGCCGTGCTTCTGGAAGAGAGCAACCTCGCTAAGGTCAGCGATCCCGCGGCAGGCGCGGGCGGCATCGAGACGCTGACCGCGCAGCTGTGCGACGCGGCCTGGGCGCTGTTCCAGGAGAGCGAGACAGCCGGCGGCGCTTTCGCTGCACTTCAGCAGGGCCTGTTCCAGAGCAAGGTCGCGGCCACGCGGAGAGCGCGTGACGCCAACATAGCAAAGCGCCGCGAAGTGCTGACCGGCGCCAGCGAGTTTCCAAACCTGAACGAGCGCGAGACGGCGGTGCTGATGGCGACGCCGATCGCGCTGGCGGCTTACGGCGAGCCAAAATACAAATTCGATGCGCTTCCGCCGATCCGGCTGGCCCAACCGTTCGAGGCCTTGCGCGACAAATCCGACGCGGCTTTGAAGGCGCGCGGCGCCAGGCCAAAAGTGTTTCTGGCCAACTTGGGCACGCCGGCCGATTTCACGGCGCGCGCGACCTTTGCAAAGAGCTTGTTCGAGACCGGCGGCATCCAGGCCGTGGACGGCGAGGGTTTTGTCGATCCCGCCAAGCTCGCGGCCGCCTTCAAGGCCTCCGGTGCCGAGTTCGCCTGCCTTTGTTCCAGCGACAAGGTCTATACGGAACACGCCGAAGCTGCTGCGAAGGCCCTGCAATCCGCCGGCGCGCGGCATATCTATCTGGCGGGCCGCCCGGGCGAGGCCGAAGCGGCGCTGCGGGCCGCCGGCGTCACGGGCTTTGTCTTTGCCGGCGTTGATGCGCTTGCAACCTTGCAGGACGCCTATCGACGGATGGAGCAGCCATGACGGAAACCGCAAAACCCGTTCTCACCGGCGGCTGCCAATGCGGCGCTGTGCGCTTTGTGCTGACGGCAACACCGAACAAAGTTTCGATCTGTCACTGCCGGATGTGCCAGAAGGCGACCGGCTCGCCGTTCGCCTCCTTCGCCGACATCAACCGGACGGATTTCGCCTGGACCAAAGGGCAGCCGTCGTTGTTCCGATCCTCTTCGATCGCGGAGCGCGGCTATTGCGCGGCCTGCGGCACGCCGCTCAGCTTCGGCCGCATCGACGGCGAGCGGATCGAGATCATGACCGGCGCCTTCGACAGGCCTGACCGGCTGGTGCCGACGCGGCAATACGGAACCGAATCCCGCCTCGGCTGGGTGGTCGGAATCTCGAACCTGCCGAGCCAGACCACGCAGCAGAATTACGGACCGGAGAAGATGGCGACGATCGTCAGCCATCAGCATCCGGATCATGATTGAGGCCCAACGCGTCGAGGCTGCGACTATGATAGGCTATAACATGCTGCGGGCGCTCGGAAGGTTGTTGCATGCGTTGATCGAGTGGGATGTCAGACTCGCGCGGCTGCTCTGGCTCGGGACTGGTGCGATGACGAAGAGCCGCATGGATGATCCCGTCTACAAGGAAAATGTGCAGAGACTAGTCGAGCGCAATCGCAGGTTTGAGGATTCCAAGGAATGAGCCGCATTCCCAATTTCGCAGATGTCGCCTTCGAGCGCATCGCCAGCGCCGGGCCAGCCGGCAGCGCCGAGCCGTGGCTCACGCCAGAGGGCATTCTGGTGAAGCCTGCGTATGGCGAGGCCGATCTTGCCGGGCTCGATTTCCTCGAGACCTATCCGGGCATCGCGCCTTACCTGCGTGGCCCCTACCCGACCATGTATGTCAACCAGCCCTGGACCGTCCGGCAATATGCCGGCTTCTCCACGGCGGAGGATTCCAACGCGTTCTACCGCCGCAACCTCGCGGCCGGACAGAAGGGGCTCTCGGTCGCCTTCGATCTCGCCACCCATCGCGGCTATGACAGCGACCATCCGCGCGTCGGCGGCGACGTCGGCATGGCCGGCGTTGCCATCGATTCCATCTACGACATGCGCACGCTGTTTGCGGGGATTCCACTCGACCAGATGAGCGTGTCCATGACCATGAACGGCGCGGTGCTGCCGATCCTCGCGCTGTTCGTCGCGGCCGCGGGCGAACAGGGCGTGCCGCCGGAAAAACTCTCAGGCACCATTCAGAACGACATCCTGAAAGAGTTCATGGTGCGCAACACCTATATCTATCCGCCCGCGCCGTCGATGCGGATCATCTCGGATATCTTTGCCTATACCTCGCAAAAGATGCCGAAGTACAATTCGATCTCGATCTCCGGCTATCACATGCAGGAGGCCGGCGCGACGCAGGACCTCGAGCTCGCCTACACGCTCGCCGACGGCGTCGAATATCTGCGCGCCGGCCTTGCCGCCGGGCTCGACGTCGACCGCTTCGCACCGCGGCTGTCGTTCTTTTGGGCGATCGGCATGAACTTCTTCATGGAAGTCGCCAAGATGCGGGCCGCGCGGCTGCTGTGGGCGAAGCTCTTGAAGCCGTTCAACCCAAAAGACCCGCGCTCGCTGTCGCTGCGCACGCATTGCCAGACCTCGGGCTGGTCGCTGACCGCGCAGGATGTGTTCAACAACGTGATGCGCACGACGGTGGAGGCGATGGCAGCGACGCAGGGCCATACGCAATCGCTGCACACCAACGCACTCGACGAAGCGCTGGCGTTGCCGACCGACTTCTCGGCGCGCATTGCCCGCAACACGCAGCTGTTCCTGCAGCAAGAGAGCGGCACCACTCGCATCATCGACCCCTGGGGCGGCTCGTATTACGTCGAGCGGCTGACCCGCGATCTCGCTGCAAAGGCGTGGGGCCACATCCAGGAGGTCGAGGAACTCGGCGGAATGGCGAAAGCCATCGAGGCCGGCGTGCCGAAGCTGCGCATCGAGGAGGCCTCCGCCAAGACGCAGGCCCGCATCGATACCGGCAAGCAGGCTGTGATCGGCGTCAACAAGTACAAGCCGACCGACGAAGCCCCGATCGACATCCTCAAGGTCGACAACACCAATGTGCGCCGCCTGCAGATCGACAAGCTGATGCGGCTGAAGTCCGAGCGCAACCAGAAGGACGTCGATGCCGCGCTCGCGGCGCTGACGCGCTCGGCCGGGGAAGGCAACGGCAATCTGCTCGCGCTCGCGATCGACGCGGCGCGGGCGAAGGCGACCGTCGGCGAAATCTCGGACGCGCTGGAAAAGGTGTTCGGCCGGCACCGCGCCGAGATCAAATCCATCACCGGCGTCTACAAGCGGGAGGCGTCCACCATGGGCAACCGGGTCGAGAAGGTTCAGGCGCTGATCGATGCCTTCGAGGAGGCGGAAGGCCGCCGCCCGCGCATCCTGGTCGCAAAAATCGGCCAGGACGGCCACGACCGCGGCCAGAAGGTGATTGCCTCGGCGTTCGCCGATATCGGCTTCGACGTCGACATCGGGCCGCTGTTTGCCACCGCCGACGAGGCCGCGCGACAAGCGGTCGAGAACGACGTGCACATCCTCGGCGTGTCCTCGCTCGCAGCCGCGCACCTCACTGCCGTGCCGGAATTGAAAGCCGCGCTGAAGAAGCAGGGCCGCGACGACATCATGATCATCGTCGGTGGCGTGGTGCCGCCGCAGGATTACAACGCACTCTATGCGGCCGGCGCCGAAGCGATTTTCCCGCCGGGCACGGTGATCGCGGACGCGGCCGAAGAGCTGATCCGCAAGCTGAATGCCCGGCTCGGGCATAGCGAGGCGGCAGAGTAATTCCGCCGCCTTCCGACATTCATTGGAGATTGATGTGAGATACCATCGTGCAACGGCGCGCGCGGGACTTCTGCGTACGATTGCGATCCTCTCGGCGGTCACCGCGATCGGAATAGCGTTTCCTTCGCTCGCCGCCGATCCAAAGCCCGACGCGGCCATCAAGAACAAAAACATCGAGGCCCGCGTGTTCCTCGACGACAAGATCAAGGCGGACGCGGCGCTGGCGGCGGATTGCCTCGCCGACGGCAAAAAATGGCTGGACAAGAACGCGGCCGACGCCGCCGCCACGCGCAGGCAGGATCCGCAGTTCTTCGAGAATGGCCGTTGGGATTTCGAGCGCAAATATTCGACCCGCTCCGTCGTTGCCGACCGCTATGTCAGCATCCTGCGCGACGACTACATGGACACCCACGGCGCCCATCCCAATTCCGACGTGAACACGATCCTGTGGGACAAGGCCGAGAACAAGCGTATCTCGATCCGCCCGTTCTTCACCGAGACCGCAGATAATGGTTCGACCATGAAGGCGATGGTGAAGGCCGTGATCGCCTCGCTCAGGGTCGAGAAGAAGAAGCGCCAGACCAGCGAGACCGCGACCGACGAATGGTTCAAGGGCGTCGAGCCGAGCCTGCTCAAGATTGGCGCGGTGACGCTCGCGCCTTCAACCGAAGCGGGCAAGAGTTCCGGCCTCACCTTCCACTATCCACCCTATGCGGTCGGGCCCTACGCCGAGGGCGAATATGTCGCTTTCGTGCCGTGGGAAGCGTTGAAGCCCTTTGTCACGGCGGAAGGCGCACGCATCTTCGCCGGTGCGCGGCCCAAGGGCGACGCGAAGGAAGCGCAGTGATTGCCGTAGGCTCGAAGCAGACCGTTTGCGCACAGCGCCGTGGTGCTGCTGCTTGCGACACCGGCGCAAAGCCGCATAGAATGTCACATCAGCAAGAGCCCGATTCCCGAGGGCGCCGCCGGGAACATCCATGTCAGGAATCACGCGCCGCAGCTTTGCGGCCTCTACTGTGGCCATGGCCGCTTCAGCTCTTCTCAACCCAGCGAGCGCGCAAGTCTATCCGGCGCGGCCGGTGAGCTTGATCGTGCCTTGGGGCGCCGGCGGCGGAACAGATGCGACCGCGCACATCGTCGCAACGCTCCTGGAACAGGAACTCGGCCAGCCCTTCAACGTGGTCAACCGCACCGGCGGCTCCGGCGTCGTTGGTCATGCCGAGATCGCGACCGCGCCGCCCGACGGCTACACGATCGGCATGCTGACCGTCGAAATCTCGATGCTGCATTGGCAGGCCCTGACCCATCTGACGCCGCGGAACTTCACGGCGCTGGCGCTGATGAACGAAGACCCGCCTGGCATCCAGGTTTCCACCTCCTCGCCATACAAGACGCTGCGGGAGCTGATGGACGCCATCAGGGCGGCGCCCCCGGGAAAGTTCAAGGCATCGGGCACGGGGCAAGGCGGCATCTGGCATCTCGCGCTCGTGGGCTGGATGCGCGCGATGGGATTGCCGGCGAACCAGGTCTCGTGGTCGGCGTCGAATGGCGCAGCACCGGCCATGCAGGATCTCGCCGCCGGCAGCCTCGATCTCACCACCTGCTCGGTGCCGGAGGCGCGGGCCACGATCGAGGCCGGTCAGGCGCGGAGCCTCGCGATCATGGCGCCCCAACGTAATCCAATCTTCCCGGACGTCCCGACGCTGAAAGAGGCGCTCGGCGTCGACTATTCCACCAGCTCGTGGCGCGGCATCGGCGCGCCGAGAGGCCTGGCCCCGGCGGTCGCCACCCGGCTGAGCGCGGCCTTGAAAAAGGTGTACGACTCCCACGCCTTCAAAGAGTTCATGACCAGCCGCGGCTTCGGCACCGTTTGGCGCGATGCCAGCCAGTTCGCAACCTTCATGGACCAGGCCGATGCTCAGATGGGGCAGGCCATGAAGGCTGCCGGTTTTGCCAAGGCTTGAATCAGAGGGCTTGAACTAGGCGGCTTGAATCGGAAGGCCTGATTTGACGGCTCATCCTTGGGCGCGCGACCTGCGGCAACAGGCTTTGAGCTGAGGGCCCTCGCCTGCTTCCCTCGGCCGTTGTAAAGCAGGGCATGGTTGAGAAGAAGGCTTCCCTGGACGTCAAATCCCTCGCCCGCGACCTCCGTGGCGGCAGCCGCGCGGCGCTGGCGCGGGCCATTACGCTGGTCGAAAGCCGGCGCGGCGATCACCAGGCGCTCGCGCGCGAACTGGTGCAGATGCTGTTGCCCGAGACCGGCAGGGCGGTTCGCGTCGGCATTACCGGCTCACCCGGCGTCGGCAAATCCACCACCATCGACGCGCTCGGCATGTATCTCATTGAACGCGGTCACAAGGTCGCCGTGCTCGCCGTCGATCCGTCCTCGGCGCGCAGCGGCGGCTCGATCCTCGGCGACAAGACGCGGATGGCGCGGCTCTCGGCATCCGACGAGGCCTTCATCCGCCCCTCGCCGGCCTCCGGTACGCTTGGCGGTGTCGCCGCGAAGACGCGCGAGGCGATGCTGCTGTGCGAGGCCGCCGGTTTCGACGTCGTGCTGGTCGAGACTGTCGGCATCGGCCAATCCGAAACAGCGGTCAGCGACATGACCGATTTCTTCCTGGCGCTGATGCTGCCGGGTGGCGGCGACGAGCTGCAAGGCATCAAGAAGGGCCTGGTCGAGCTCGCCGACATGATTGCGATCAACAAGGCCGACGGCGACAATCTCAAGCGCGCCAACATCACCGCCGCCGATTATCGCGGGGCGCTGCATATCCTGACGCCGCGCTCCGAGCACTGGCATCCGCCGGTCGAGACCTATTCGGCGCTGACGGGCGACGGCATCACAAAGCTCTGGCAAAAGATCCTCGATCACCGCACCGCGATGAACGCGTCCGGCGAGTTCGCGGCGCGCCGGCGCGAGCAGCAGGTGAAATGGATGTGGTCGATGCTGGAGAGCCGCATGCTTTCACGGCTGCGCAGCGAGGCCCCGGTCCGGACCAAGGTCCGGAAGATCGAGGCCGAAGTCGCCGACGGCCATCTCACACCGGCGCTTGCTGCCGAGCAGATCATGGAGTTGCTGCAATGAGCGACAAACTCCGCGTTCTCCTCACCGGCTTCGGACCGTTTCCGGGCGCGCCGCATAATCCGACGCAGCCACTGGTCGCGCGGCTGGCACGGCTGCGCCGCCCGGCATTGCACGACGTCGAGATCGCGAGCCACATCTTTCCGGTGACCTATGCCGCGGTCGATCGGCAATTGCCGGAGGTGCTGGCTGCGCAGAAGCCGGACGCGCTGCTGATGTTCGGCCTCGCGGCGCGGACCTCCTACCTGCGCATCGAGACCCGCGCGCGCAATGCCGTCACCATGCTCTGGCCCGACGCCGCCAACACCCGCGCGAGCAAGCGCGGCATCGCCACCGATGCGGATGCGATGATGTTCGGCCCGCACACCGCGCGCCTGCTGCGCGCCGCGCGCCTCACCGGCGCCGATGCGCGCCCCTCTCGCGATGCGGGAGCCTATCTCTGCAATTATCTGAGCTGGCGCGCGATCGAGAACGTGAGGAGCGGCAGACCGCAGCTGGCGGCGTTCATTCACATTCCGCTGCTTGCGCGAAGCGGCGCGGTCCGGCGCAAGGGCGCAGCCCGGATCACGCTGGAGGAACTCGTGGACGCTGGCGAAGCCATGCTGATGGAGATGGTGCAATTGGCGCGGAAGGCGAGGAACGCGCAAGCCTCTTAGCGTGGCAAAGGCGCACTTGCGGCGTGCCCACCATCTCGATCCGATCTGCGGTGAAAGTGGTGGGCACGCTTTCGCTCTCCCACCCTACAGCACCGTCTTTGCGGTAAACATTTAACCCTACCGCGAACAATCCTCACCGCACCGGCCGCGCTGCGCTACCTAATCCATCGCGGACACGGCCCGCGTCCGCGCAAGGACGCGTCATGAACCTCAATCGTCGTCATCTCATCGGAGCTTCGACTGCAGGCATTGCCGGTGCGCTGGCCATGCCGGCCGACGCCGCACGCGCAGCGCCGCTGACATCGCTGCTTGGTCGCGATGCGACCCAATATGGCGTACGGCCCGGCAGCAGCGAGGATCAGACCCGCGTGCTCCAGCGCGCCATCGACGAGGCCGCGCGGGCGGGGATGCCGCTGGCCCTGCCGCCGGGGGTCTACCGCAGCGGATTGCTGCGTCTTGCCAACGGCGCGCAACTGATCGGCGTGCGCGGTGCCACCAAGTTGATTTTCACCGGCGGCGCCTCGGCGATCCAGAGCGAGAGCTCCGATGCGGTCGGCCTCACAGGCATCAGCTTCGACGGGAGCGGCATTCCGCTGCCGACGCGGCGCGGGCTGATCCATGTGCTCGGAGGCCGCGACGTCCGCATCACCGATTGCGAGATCACGGGATCCGGCGGCAGCGGCATCTGGCTCGAGCAGGTGTCCGGCGACATCTCCGGCAACATTTTCGCCAACATCGCGGTGTCGGCGGTGGTCTCGTTCGACGCCAGGGGCCTCAGCGTCGCGCGCAATACCATTGCAGGCACCAACGACAACGGCATCGAGATCCTGCGCACCGCCATCGGCGATGACGGCACGCTGGTCGTCGACAACCGCATCGAGGACATCAAGGCCGGCCCCGGCGGCTCCGGCCAGTATGGCAATGCGATCAACGCATTCCGCGCCGGCAATGTGATCGTGCGCGGCAATCGCATCCGGAATTGCGATTATTCCGCGGTGCGCGGCAATTCGGCCTCCAACATCCACATCACCGGCAACAGTGTGAGCGACGTGCGCGAGGTCGCGCTCTATTCCGAGTTTTCATTCGAGGCCGCGGTGATCGCCAACAACATCGTGGATGGCGCCGCCGTCGGCGTCTCCGTCTGCAATTTCAACGAAGGCGGCCGCATCGCGGTGGTCCAGGGCAACATCATCCGCAATCTGATCCCGAAGCGGCCGATCGGCACCGCGCCGGATGACGATGCCGGTATCGGCATCTACATCGAGGCGGATAGCTCGGTGACCGGCAATGTGATCGAGAACGCGCCGTCCTACGGCATCGTCGCCGGCTGGGGCAAATACCTGCGCGACGTCGTGATCTCAGGCAATGTGATCCGCAAGGCGCTCGCCGGCGTCGGCGTCTCGGTCGTGCCTGGCGCGGGGACTGCGCTCGTCAACAACAACATGATCTCGGAAACCCCCCGTGGGGCCGTGGTCGGGCTGAACCATGCGCGTGCCGTGACCGCCGATCTGTCAGCCGACGGCGCGCAGAAGTTCGCGCAGGTGGTGGTCGGCGGGAATGCGGTGCGGCAGTAGGCGGGACGCCCCGCCCGCGCGTCAGAATGTATTCCGCAGCAGTGGGTACTTCGCCTCGATGCCGTCGAGGCTGAAGGTGAATTCGACCGTGCGCTCGGGGGCCGGGACGGTTTCATCGGCCGGCCGCGTGAAGGTTTGCAAGAACGACGCGATCGACGCCACCGGCGCGGTCAGAGCCGCAGGCACTATCGGAGCGGTCGGGGCGACCGGCGCTATCGGCGCCTCGACGATTTCGGCCAGCACGTCCGGCTCCGGCTCGAGCCTGACCGGAACGGAGGTCTCGGGCGCGATGTGCACGGACTTCGGCTGCACGGTCTGGGCCTGCTCGCGCGGAAACACGCGCGGCATGGTCGCTGGCGACCACCCGAATGTGGAGGTTACGCTCGCGGCAGCCGCAGCGACGTCCCCACCATTCGCAAGTGCGCGCCAGGTCTGAACCGCGCGCTTGGCCTCCTGGATGTTTTCAAGGAATGCGAGCTCCGAGTGATAGCGGCGCCAACGGCCGGTCTCGAACATCTCGGAGAGATGTTCCAGCCGCTGTTCGGCGAGCGCGCACCAGCGCGCCGCAATGTCAGGGTCGCAAGCCGCGGCGCGACCAAATTCTTGGCGATGTGTCATGAACCAGCCCGTGAGGAGAAAAATACGGACGCGGGGACGCAACGCGCACGAATCAATTTAGACGCGACATGAATATTTTGTGGAAAAGTTTTGACTTGTCCAGCAACGACACCGATTTCATCGTCGATCACCGTAGTCGTGCGGAGTTTCAAGGGGTTTTGGAGTCAAGCTTCGCACAAGCATAGCGCGCCTGCGGCAGCACGGCCGAGCGGCCATGCGCCAGCGGCGATGTCTCGACCGCAAGCTGATTTCGCACGTACTTCAAGAAATGAGACACCCCAAAAGAAAAGACCCGTCCGGGGGGACAACCGGACGGGTCGAGCCATATGGGCGCTTGGGGTGGATGGGCGCTCGCGCCTAATATGACTGATGGGGAGGGATGACCGCTCCCACATATTTAGGTCGTTGGCAGAGGGTTGAACGTTCAACGCGGCGTCGGATTTTTTGAGCTTCGCGTCGCGTGCAAGTTTGCCGCAGGCGCTATCGCGTCGCCGGCCTATCCGCCTGAGAAATCGCGGATTTATCGCCTGCACTCGACAACGAGGGTTGGTCGATTGCGCGGATGCCGGGCTCGTCGCGACGCTTGTCGACATCTTCACGTTTTGTTGTACCGGACGCAGCCGCAACCGGCGTCGCGCTGTCGGCCGGAACGGCCATGACGGCGGCAAACGCATCGGCCTCGCCGTCGCCGAAGAGATCGTCACGCCCGGGTGAACCGAGATCGCGCGCGGTCTTCGCCAGCGTCATCCGCAGCGCTTCCGGCTTCAGCGCGTAGTCGCGCTCAAGCAGCAGCGCAGCGACGCCGGAGACATAGGCCGCCGAGAACGAGGTCCCCGAGGTCATCTGGTATTTGCCGTCCGGCGCCGGCAGGAAGATGTCGACGCCGGGCGCGGCCAGCGCAACGTAATTGCCGCGGTTGGAGGCGGTGAACAGCTTGTCCTGCTGGTCGGTCGCGCTGACCGCGATCACGTTGGGATTGGCTGCGGGATAGAGCGGCGGCGATTTCGCGCCGGCATTGCCGGCGGCCGCGACCAGCACCAGGCCCCGCGCGGCGGTCGCAGCGATGGCGCGCTCGATCACGGCGTCCCTGGGGCCGGCAAAGCTCATATTGACGATCTGCGCCCCGTGCTCGGCGGCGTAGTTCAGTGAGCGCAGGATGACATAGGACGAGCTCTCGGCGACGCCGGTGGTGCCGCCGAAGGCGCGGATGGCGATGATGCGCGCCTCGGGCGCGCTGCCCATCAGCCGGGCATGCGCGACGATGGCGCCCGCAATGCCGGTACCGTGGATGTGCGGACCCTCGGTGCTGCCGAGCGCGTCGAAATTGTCGGCGATAGAATCGGCGAGCTCGGGATGTTTGCCGTCGATCCCGGAATCAATCACCGCGACGGTGACATTGGCGCCGTGCGCCAGGGTGTGCGCCTGCGGCAGGCGCAGCTTTCCCAGCGCGTATTGCGCGGGATCGCCCTCGGTCGGCACCGTCGACTTCTGGTCCTGGAGCACGTAACGGAAGTTTTGCTGGACCGAGCGTACGCTGCCGTCGGCGGCAAATTCGCGCCGAACCGTCTCGTAGGGCCGGCCGTCGGTGATGCGGAACAGGCCGATCGTGGCTCCGATCAGCGGGACATTCTCGGATGCAATGCGCGCAAGGCCGTGCCGGCGCGCAAGCTCGTCGGCTTCCGTCGGCGACAATGCGCTGTCGATCTCGGCCACCAATTCATTGGCGAAGCTGCGCAGATTTGCGGCGACCGCCGTGGTATTGCGACGTCCGCTGCCGGCGCTCTTCCCGGCCGATTTGCCGGAGCCGTCGCCATCCGCGTTCGCCTGCCCAAGACATTCGCCGTCGGCACCACGATAGGCCGCGCTGCAAGTCGGATAGAGGTTCGGCGAGTAGTGGGCGTAGGGCAGCACGGAGATGGGCGCCATTCGCGCCGAGATCCGTGGGGCGGTGGTGATCAGGTGAGGACCGTGGTCGCCGCCGCCGACCCTCGCGGCCACGCCGGGGCCGACCCTGGTGGCTACGCCGGGACTGACCCTGGCGGCTACGCCGGGGCTGACGCGCGCGCCGACACTCGGAGAGACGGTCGGAATGCGGGAGGGAACACTGATCGTGGGCGTGCGCATGATCGCCTGGGCGTGCGCGACCTCGATACCGAGACAGGCGGCGAGCAGGAGCGCCGCTCCGGCCGAGGAAGCATAGGCCGCGGCTCTTACCCCATTCTCGGACTTGCGCGTCATCGGTTTAGCGGCGCGTTCAAGGCGCCGCTACGGCGAGGTTGACGAACTTCTCGCGCTGCATCTTGCCGAGCAGCGTGGCGAGCTCGTCCCGGCTCATCGCCCTGTCGAACTGGAGGCGGAACATGCCGCCCTTGGCATCGCCAATGATCGAGGCCTGGTAGCTGTCGAGCAGCGAGGTGACGTCGGCAACGCGCGCCTCCGGCGTGAAGCGCACCAGCGCCCGCGCAGGCGCGGCGGTCGCCCCAAGCTCGCGCGTGATCGGCGCGCTGGTCGAGAGCGAGGCGGTCTGGAACGTCGCGGTCTGCGTCTTCATCAGCACTGCGCCGATGATGCCCGCCTGGAGCAGGAGCGCGATGGCGCCAAGGCTCGCCGACCAGGCCAGCGTGCGCGGCGACAGGCTCGCGAAAAAGCTGGAGATGCGGGCCGACAGCGGCAGCGAGCCGGTGGCCCGCGCAGGCTCGGCATCGATCGCCGCGAACAGTTTTTGCATCGCGCGCGCCGAGGGAGCGCCCAAGCTCTCGTTCAGATGGATGGTCTCTTCGTACTCGCCGCGGATGGCGGCATACTGTCTGGCAAGCTCCGGATCGCTGGCGAGCGCTTCCTCGACGCGGCGGGCATCGCGCGCGTTCAGCGTACCGGCGGCGTGCCACGGCAGCAGCATCTCGATCTCACTGGGCTCTCGCTCCAGCATCTTCTTGCTCAATGCCATCATGGCCAGCCTCGCTCAATGCCGGCTGCCTTCAGCAGTTCGGCCAATTTCTTGCGCGCATAGAACAAGCGCGTCTTCACAGTGTTCTCGGGTATGCCAACGATTTCGGCCACCTCTTCCACGGACTTCTCGTGGTAGTAGACCAGATCGATGATTTCCCGATGGTCCGGCGAGAGGCCCGTCAGACACTCCCGCAACGCTTCACTGGTATCCTTCTTCTGCACCGCCGTTTCTGGATTGTCGGACGAATCCTCGATCGCATTGGCGGCCTCGTCGTCCAACTCAAAATCCTTCCTGCGCCGAAGCGCAGACAGGGCCTTGAATCGGGTGATTGCCAGCAGCCAGGTGGAAACGGCGGATCGGCCCTCGAACTTGCCGGCTTGGCGCCAAACGTCGAGAAACACCTCGCTGATGAGGTCTTCCGCCGCCTGCTCGTTGCGAACGAGCCTGAGGCCGAAGCGATACACCCTGACATGGTGCCGCCCGTACAGCACCTGCATGGCGAGCCGGTCGCCTTGGGCGATCCTGGCGATCAGGACCTCGTCCGTAGCCGCCTGTGTCACGCTCAAAGGCCGTCTCGCAAAGTAGGTCGGGGCGACGCGGCGGACGGTTCGACGGCACGCGCGAAATTCTTCAAGCTACCGCACTCATACGGGGATCTGTGTGATCTACCCCACATACGCGCATTTTCCTTGTCCCACCCGGCGACCAGCCGCCTCGTTCCAGAACGGTAACATAATACGGAACACTTTCCTGCGGATGCCATTTTCCTGCGGGTCTCGTTGGCGGGCGCAAATGGCCCGATCGATGCCGATCCATAACACAGCCCTGTGCAGCTTATGTCGCACGAAGCCGGGTTTGGTCCGCCATATCGGCCGCGATACCTAACTGGCCGCAAAATTCCGCGCCGCGCAAAGCCCTCACCCGCGCCGCCCACCGGGGGATTCGGTGCGAAAGGATACCAAACCTAAAGGCTTGCCACGTAGATTTTTTCCGCTGACATCCACCATTGGCGGGACCATGAGCACGGCCGCGACGTCATTTCCGGAGAGGAATGCCGCTGAAGCCGCGGATCTCGTTCTGATGCACGAGGCGGCGGCGCCGCAGGTGGTGGCGCGCCGGATCCGGCAGCGCCGCCAGATGTATCTCGGCCAGGTCGTGAGCTATTCGCTCGGCGCTTCTGTGCTGCTGCTCTACGCCTATGACGGTGCCGTTCACATGAACGTTCCGTCGCTGTTCTGGGTCGGCGGCCTCCTGATCATCGGCATCTTCGTCGTGATGTCGGAGGCTGGCGTCGGTGACAGGCACAAAGACCACTATCTCACCGTATTCCAGATCTCGGCGCATATGGCGCTGCAATTCATATTCCTGGTCTCGGTGCCGACGATCGGGATTGCCTTCATCAGCGTGCTGTTCCTGATCTTCGCGTTCGGCACGCTGCGCATGACCTCGACCCAGGCAATGCTCACTTGCGCGATCGCGACCAGCGCGCTCGCGGCCGTATTCCTCGCCTCCGACCTGCCGATCGGCATGCCCGTCGCGACCAGGCTCCAGCGCACCGCCTCGATGCTGTGCTTCGCGCTGGTGATCGGCCAGTGCGCCTTCCTCGGCCTGTTCGGCGCCACGTTGCGCAAGATCCTGTACCAGCGCAGCATCGAGCTGAAGGAAGCCTATCGGCGCATCGAGGAGCTCGCCGAGCTCGACGAGCTGACCGGCACCTACAACCGGGGCTGTATCATGCGGCTTCTCGACGCCGAGATCGAACACTCCCGGCAGGCGGCGGCGCCGTGCGCCATCGCGCTGATCGACCTCGACTGGTTCAAGCGCATCAACGACGCTCACGGCCATCCCGTCGGCGACGAGGTGCTGCGCACCTTCGCCATCACCATCTTCGCCAATATCCGTCCCGACGACCGTTTCGGCCGCTACGGCGGCGAAGAGTTTTTGCTGCTGCTACCCGGCACTCAAGGCGACGCCGCATCGCGCATGCTCGAACGCCTGCGCGGCATCGTCGCCGAGCTCGACTGGAGCGCCTTCTCCCTCGGCTTGCGCGTGACCATTTCCGCCGGGGTCGTGACGCTGCGCGACAACGATACTGCCGACACGTTTCTCGCGCGCGCCGACAGCGCGCTCTATTCCGCCAAGGCGCTTGGGCGCAACCGCATTGCCACGAATTGATCAATCCATTTGCTGTCGGCGCGCCAGAAGCTGCGGCCGGACCGAACGCTCCAGGACAGGGCTATGACATCCAGATCCGCCGTGACAACCGAGAATCTGCTCGACGAATTGCAGGCCGCGCTCTCGCACGGCACCGTTGCGCGCCGGGTCGAAACGCTGCGCCGCGTCACCGATCTCTTCATCAACAACGCGGTGGATTATTCCGACGAGCACACCAAAGTGTTCGACGACGTCTTTCAGTGCCTGATCGTGCAGATCGAGACCTCGGCAAGGGCTCTGCTCGCCGAGCGGCTTGCATCGATCGGAGCCGCGCCGCCCCAGATTATCCGCACGCTCGCGCTTGACGATTTCATCGAGGTCGCAGGCCCCGTGCTGTCGAAGTCGGAGCGGCTGGACGAGACCACCCTGATCGAGATCGCGCGCAGCAAGAGCCAGGCGCATCTCAAAGCGATCTCACAGCGGCGGGTGCTTTCGGAAGCGCTGACGGACGTATTGGTCACGCGCGGCAACGGCGAGGTGGTGCAATCGACGGCTGCAAATCCGGGCGCACAGCTCTCGGAAGGAACCCTCATCGATCTCGTCACCCGCGCCGAGCGCGACGACGACCTTGCCACCTGCATCGGCCTGCGCCCCGACCTGCCGCGTCATCACTATCTGAAGCTGGTCGCGAAGGCCTCGTCGAGCGTGCGCAAGAAGCTCGAAGCCGCCCATCCGGAGCTCGCTGAGGAGGTATCGAGCGCGGTCCAGGAGGCGGCCCAGCGGATCCGCGCCGCCAACATGACCAGGCAGACCGAGATGGCGCGCGCCCTGGTGAAATCGCTTTATAACGACGGACGCCTCAACGAATTCCAGGTCGCGACGTTCGCCGAACAGGGCAAGTTCGACGAGACCAATGCGGGGCTCGCGGCGCTCGCAGGCGTCTCGGTCGAGGTGGCGGAGAACATGATGATCGAGAGCCGCACCGAGGGCGTCATGATCCTCGCCAAGGTCGCCGGCATGTCGTGGTCGAGCGTGCGCGCGATCATCGCGATGCGTGAAAAGCTCTCCGGCGGCTCGCATACGGACATGCTGACGGTGCGCGACGCCTATGAAGCCCTGCGCAGCTCGACCGCACAACAGGTGCTGCGCTTCCACCGCATGCAGCACGGTGCGACGCCGGCGGCCTAGTACCGCAACACCCTGGAGCCGACCGCAGCGCCGATCGCCGTCACGATCGCGGTCGCGATCGTGTACCAGGTGGCGACGAACAACGGCGAATCGTCCGTGCAATGCGAGGCGTAGAGGGTCGCGGCGAGCCCGGCCGACAACAGGCCGGCGAGCGCACCGGCGAGAGCGGGCCGCGACGGCGCGCCGTGGCGGAGGCCGAACAGCGCGCCCGCGAGCAGCGGCAGCGACATCGCCGGGATCGCCGACAGGCACCACCGCGAGTTCTTGCCCACGAGCCGCATCGTCATTGGCATGGCCGGCGCCATCATCGCCTCGCTGCCGATCGCGACCGCAAGCAGCCCGACGGGGAGCAGCAGGAGCCAGCCCCAGCCGCGCATCAAGGCTTCCGGCCGCGACAGATGCAGGCTGATGATGATGGCGGGGATCGCAAGCGACAGCGTCACGGCGAACTTCATGTCGAAGAACGGGTTGTGCATGGCGCTCATGACGTCGGGCCGCACGCCGAGGAAGGTCGCGAAGATCAGGATCGACAAGGGTGCCGCCACCAGGAGCGCCAAGGTCAACATCGCGCCGACGCGGGGGGCGCGGTGAGGGTTGTCGGCCGCAAGCGTGCGGATGAGTTGGTCGGTATCCATGACTAGTGGTCCCGTAGTTTGGCCGTGAGGGCCGCAAGCCCCCGATGCAGCGCGACCCGCACCGCACCTTCGCTCATCGAAAACTTCGACGCCGTATCCTTGATCGAACTGCTGTCGACCGCGATCGACTGCAACACGTCGCGCTGGCGCTGCGGCAGGGCGTTAAGCTGCGCTGCAACTTCGCCCGCAGAGGCCGTCTCCTGCGGAGTCTCGCCCGGCAGCGTTTCGGCGAAATCGTCGATATTGACGAAAACGCGCCTGCCGCGCCGCCTGAGCGCATCGATCAGCTTGTTGCGGCCGATCGCGAACAACCACGGCGCGAAGGGCGCTTCGCTGTCCCAGGTGTGCCGCTTCAGATGCACCGCCAACAAAATCTCCTGCACGATATCCTCGGCTTGATCGGGAGGCTGCCCGGCCCGCGCCAGACCCCGCCTCGCGGCGGCGCGCAGCACCGGCGTGACCGCCTTCAACAAGCGATGATACGCCGCATCATCGCCTGCCATGGCCGACCGCATCAGGCCGGTCCATTCGTCCTCACGTCCGCGCACGCGCGCCCTCATCATGCAATTCGGCCGCTCTTTCAGTTTGTTACGCCGGCACCTGCCGTGATCACGAGATCGTGATCACGGCAGGCCCGGCATCCCATGCGGCCGCAAAAACCCGAGTGGGGCTCATAACACCGATCGGTGCGCGCTGCACCCGGCTGCCGGTCGGCGATCGGGTTTGCCGCGTTTTTGCCCGGTCTAGCCCGAAGATTCCCATTTTTTGCCCCGTTGTCGTCATGCGCCGGGGTCTCTGTTCGCTTCGGGATGGGTGAATTGGGGAGATCGTCAACATGATGAAAGCCAGCGGGCGCGCGGCATCGATTGTTCTGGCCGGACTATTCCTGCTGCTCGGAGGCGCCGCACAGGCCGCGCCGAGCTCGAGCGCAAGCTCGAAACCGGACAGCACGAGCAAGCAGGCCGAAGCGGACAAGTCGAGCCAGCGGCGCCACACGTCTCACCGCCACACCGGCACCAAGACGGCGCAGAAATCCTCCGACGACAAAGCGGACAAGAAGGACGCCGCACCGCAGACCGACGAGGCCAAGGCCGGCAATGACGTCCCGATCTCGAGCCAGATGCCGCCGGACGTGGCCAACGCCAATGCGCAGCTCGCCACCGCCGACACGCCGACTTCGGCCGCAGCCTCCGCGATGACGGGCCGCGCCAACGACAATGTCCAGGCAGCCGCCGATAATACCGCCGCCGCCCCGGGCGCCGAGAACCAAGTCGTCCCGCCCGACCAGCTCAACGATATCGATCGCGCCCTGCAACAGGACAACCCGTCCGCGCAGAAAGCGGTGATCGCCGCAACCGACGCACAGCCGCGTCCGGCGCCGGTGATGGCGAGCAGCCAGCCGAACTCGGCCTGGGACCAGAGCTCCCTGATCGGCAAGATCTTCATCGGCGTCGGCACGCTGCTGACGTTGGCCTCTGCCGCGCGCATGTTCATGGCCTGACAGGTCCCGGGGCGCGCATATCTCCGGCGCCCCGGCCCCCTTGAAGCCCACCGCGCCAGCGGGCAAATTGCCCGCTCAATCAAAAGCGTGGGTGGAGCATGAGCACGTTCGAACACATCATCGTCGAGAGCAAAGGCGCGGTCGGCATCATCAAGCTGAACCGGCCGAAGCTGCTCAACGCGCTCTCCTTCGGGGTTTTCCGCGAGATCGCGGCCGCCGTCGACGATCTCGAGGCCGATGACGCCATCGGCTGCATCGTCGTGACCGGCAGCGAGAAGGCCTTCGCGGCCGGCGCTGATATCAAGGAGATGCAGCCGAAAGGCTTTATCGACATGTTTTCCGAGGATTTTGCCGCGATCGGCGGCGACCGGGTCGCGCGCTGCCGCAAGCCGACCATTGCCGCGGTCGCGGGCTATGCGCTCGGCGGCGGCTGCGAGCTCGCGATGATGTGCGATTTCATCATCGCTGCCGACACCGCCAAATTCGGTCAGCCCGAGATCACGCTCGGCACCATCCCCGGCATCGGCGGCACCCAGCGCCTGACCCGCGCGATCGGCAAGTCCAAGGCGATGGATCTCTGCCTCACCGGCCGCATGATGGATGCAGCCGAAGCCGAGCGAAGCGGCCTGGTCAGCCGCATCGTGCCGGCCGACAAGCTGATGGACGAGGTGATGGCGGCGGCCGAGAAAATCGCCGCGATGTCGCAGCCCGCGGCCGCAATGGCCAAGGAGGCGGTCAACCGCGCTTTCGAAACCACCCTCGCCGAGGGCATGAGCGTCGAGCGCAACCTGTTTCACGCGACCTTCGCGCTCGAAGACCGCTCCGAGGGCATGGCCGCCTTCATCGAGAAGCGCAAGCCGGTGAACAAGAACCGGTAGGGTTCTCTTCGGTCGTCCCGGCCGAGTGCGCAATTGCGCACTCGGCCGGGACGACACTTAGCTGCGGCTCTGCGCGAGGGCCGCGCTGACCAACGCGCGATAGAAGCGCTCGCTCCAGGTCTTGGGCTGATCGAGGCCGAGTCGTGCGAGGCAGGCCGCGTCGGCAGTGTCGGGCGTTCGTATCAGCCCCTGCCACAGCAAGCCTGCGAGCGCCCGCGGCGATCGTTGTGCGCCTTGCAGAATCTCCAGCGCCGGGATGAGGCGTTGCTCGACCTCGGTGAAATCGCAGCCGAACGGAAACCGCGGCAGCAGCCCGGCGTCGCGCGCAGGCTTGAGCGCAGCCGCGATTCGCTCGGGATGGTTGTCGCGGTGAGCGGACGGGATCTCATAGCCGCGCGGCAATTTGCCAGCGTCCTTCGCGACCCGCGCCAACTCGTCCTGGAAGCGTGAATCCGCAATCGTCAGCATGCTCGCGATCACGTCGGCATCCGACTGTCCCCTGAGATCGGCAACGCCATACTCGGTGACCAGGACATCACGCAGATGCCGCGGGATGGTCTCGTGCCCGTAGCGCCAGAGGATGTTGGATTTCAGCTCTCGGCCGGCTTGCCGCGTCGCCTCGAGCGTCAGGACCGATCGCGCCCCCTTAAGCGCGAAAGCCTGCGCCACAAAATTGTACTGCCCGCCGACGCCGCTCACCACCTGCCCGTCGTCGAGGCCATCGGAGACAGCCGCGCCCAGCAGCGTCGCCATCATCGTGTTGTTGATGAAGCGAGCATCGACCCGGGCAAGGCGCTTTTGCTCCTCCTCGCCATAGAGCTCGTTGGTGAACGACACCGGCATCATCTGGATCCGCGCGATCTGGTCCGGCGGCATCTCGCGCAACGCGCGATAGAAGGATCTTGGACCGAGAAAGAAGGCGCCGTGCAGCACCACACCGTCGACGGCGCGTCTGAGAATACCGGCGTCGATCAGGCCGATGAACGCCTCTGTCAGCATCTCGCTGACGCCATAGAGGCCGGTCTCGAAGCTGCCGGCTTCCTGCGCCACAGCCGGTCGCGCCGGTGACAGCCGGGTTATGACGTCATGAAAAGCTCCGCTGTCGCGATGGCGCAGGATCAGGCCCTGCGCCAGTGCGTCGCCGATCTGCCCGATGCCGATCTGGAGCGTGCCGCCGTCGCGGACCAGCGATGCCGCGTTCAGGCCGATGGCGTATTTGGCGTCGGAGATCGGCTCCGACGGTGGCGCGAACAGGGGGAAGTCCGTCGCCGCACTCTCCAGCACCGCGCTGAACTCGTCGGCCGGAAGATCGCCCGCGCCCGGCATGAACGGTAGCTCGGAATTCACCTGTGCTATGAGCTTGAACGACGCACGTCCGGCGCGCCGCTCGCGCAATACGTCCAGCGTCGTGTCCGTGTTGCAGGACAGGCTGTAGCGCGGCGCACCGTCAACGACGCGTTTCGCCACCAGTTGCGTCACCACGTTGAGGCCGCGCGCCAGCAGGTAACCGGCCGCGTGGGTATAATTGGCCGAGATATAGTTCTGCTGCGCGACCGGCACGTGCAGCCAGCGTCCCGCTAGAAAGAAAAATTCGACGACGTTGATGTTGGATGGCAGCCGGCCCTCGCGCAGCGCACTGGCGTAGGCTAGATCGGGATACAAGCCGAACAGCCGCTCGATCACGGGCGTGATGAAGCGATGCTCAATCAGGCCAGTGGGTCTCGGCTTTTCCAATGTCAGCGCCGAGAGCAGTGTCAGCTTGATGTCAGGATCGGCGCAGGCCCGCGCAAAGAGGGCGTTGACGACATGATTGGCCTTGCCAAGGCCAAGTGGGAGACCGACCACCAGATCGCGGCCGACGTCGCGAATGATCTCCTCCGCAAGCGCATCGGGGTCGGAGAAGAGTTTCGGCATCATCCGTGGGGTCCGGACCGCATGACAGGCACCTGACAGAATGGGACTGCGCGATTCTATAGCGCATTTGGGAAGGGGTTGGTGTGTGACGCACCTGCAACAAGCACGGATTTCATGGGGGTTTCGCCCGCGGCAGTTTGCCTGCGGGACCGGCGCTGGTTAAACAGGTAAGAGGCGCCGTCGGCGGGGGCGGACAGCCGGGATTTTGCGGGATTACATGATTGGGCGTACCGCCAGAGCTGGTCGCGTGACGACGCGACGTCGATCGGGCGTGGGTCCTGTCCTCGCGGCATGGACGACGCTGGCGTTTTGCTGCGCACTGCCCACCGCGGCTTGGGCGGAGGCCCTGCCCGAAGCTCTGGCCAAGGCCTACCAAACCAATCCACAGCTCAATGCCGAGCGTGCGCGGCAGCGCGCTACCGACGAGAACGTACCGCAGGCACTGGCCGGCTACCGGCCGCAGATCGTGGCGAGCCTCAGCGCCGGACTGCAAGCGGTGCGCAATTTGCTGCCGGATAACACCATCCAGACTGCGAATCTGAAGCCGTGGGTCATCGGCGTCACCGTGACGCAGACGCTGTTCAACGGTTTCAGGACCGCCAACAGCGTGCGGGCTGCGGAACTCCAGGTGCAGTCGGGCCGCGAGGCGCTGCGCAATGTCGGTCAGGGTGTGCTGCTCGATGCGGTCACCGCTTACACCAACGTGCTCGCCAACCAGTCCCTGGTCGAGGCCCAGCGCTCCAACGTCGCCTTCCTGCGCGAGACGCTGTCCGTCACCCAGCGCCGCCTCAATGCCGGCGACGTCACGCCGACCGATACCGCCCAGGCCGAAGCGCGCCTCAGTCGGGGCCTTGCCGATCTCAACGCCGCCGAAGTCGCGCTTGCGGTGAGCCAGGCGACCTACGCCCAGGTGATCGGCAATGCACCCTCGGCGCTTCGGGCCGCCGAGGTGGTGGACCGCTACCTGCCGCGCAGCCGCGAGGATGCGATGACCATGGCGATCCGCGAACACCCGGCCGTGATGGCCGCGGGCTTCGACGTCGACGTCGCCTCCACCAACATCCGCGTTGCCGAAGGCGCGCTGCTGCCGAGCGCCAGCGTCCAGGGCAGCGCCAGCAAGAGCCGCAACAACGACCCGACGCTCGGCACCTTCGCCGAAGACCAGGCCTCGATCGTCGCCAACGTCACCGTTCCGATCTATGACGGCGGCCAGGCCGCCTCGCAAACCCGCCAGGCCAAGGAAGTCACGGCGCAGAGCCGGCTCGTACTCGACCAGGTGCGCAACCAGGCGCGCACGGCGGCCATCAGCGCATGGGTGGCCAATGAAGGCGCCAAGATCGCGGTTTCGGCCTCGGAGTCCGAGGTGAAGGCGGCGACGGTCGCGCTCCAGGGCGTACAGCGCGAAGCCGCCGGCGGACAACGCACGACGGTCGACGTGCTGAACTCGCAGGCCGATCTGATCCAGGCCAAGGCCCGCCTGATCGGCGCCAGCCGCGACCGCGTCATCGCCTCCTACACGCTGCTCAGCGCAGTCGGCCATCTCGACGTCAAGACGCTCAGCCTGAACACGCCGGACTATCTGCCAGAGGTGCACTACCATCAGGTCCGCGACGCCTGGCACGGCCTGCGCACGCCGTCTGGGCAGTAGTCGTCCGCGAAGCACCGCCTCCAAGCTCGCTGCACCGCCCGCCGGCCGCTTGCGCCGGTTTGGAGTTCTTTGACATTCTGTAGCCCATGGACTACAGTTGTCGCCTCATGATCGAGGTGAGGCAAACCGAGCAGTTTTCGGAGTGGCTGAACCGCCTCAAGGACGCGAGTGCTGCTGCCCGGATCACTGTCCGCATTCGCCGCATGGAGATGGGCAATCCTGGCGACAGCAAAAGCGTTGGCCGGAACGTCCGGGAAATGCGCATCGACTACGGCCCGGGCTACCGGATCTACTATGTGCAGCGTGGAGCGCAGGTTGTGATCCTGCTAAGTGGCGGCGACAAGCGCACGCAGCGACAAGACATCAAGCTAGCCCAGCAACTAGCGGAGACATTGTGATGCCAAGGGCAACAAAAACGACAGTCAAAGCGGCATCCAAGACGACGCGCTTCGACGCCGCCGACTATCTCAACACCGAAGAGCGTCAGGCCGCCTATATCGCGGCCGCGCTAGAAACCGGCGACGCAGATTTCGTGCGTGACGCGCTTGGGCTCGTCGCACGTGCGCGCGGCATGAGCGCGATCGCAAAGAAAGCCGGCTTGAACCGCGAAAGCTTGTACAAAGCACTCGGGGAAACCGGCAATCCCGAGTTCGGCACGGTGATGCGCATTCTCGGAGCGTTGGGCCTGACATTGTCAGCCCAACCCGCGACCAGCGGACGGATCTCAAAGCGCCGCCGCGCCGCGTGAGGGAGCTCGGCGCGTGCAACGTCGTGATCGCTGTCAGCGCCAAACCGGATCAGGCAGTCTCTGGATACGACATGAAAAGTCGCCGCATTCATCTGATGGGCGCGTCAGGCTCCGGCGTGACGTCGCTCGGTCGTGCGCTCGCCGGCCGACTTGCGCTGCCGCATCACGACAGCGACGATTATTTCTGGCTGCCGACCGCGCCGCCCTATCAGACCACACGCCCAGCCGCAGATCGGCTGCGTCTCATGCGCGAGATCTTCCTGCCGCGCCCCGACTGGGTGCTGAGCGGGACCGTGACCGGCTGGGGTGACGAGCTCATCCCGTTGTTCGATCTCGTCATCTACGTGACCACGCCGCGTGAAATCCGGTTGAGGCGTCTGCGCGCCCGCGAGGCCACGCATTTCGGCGCCGATGCCGTCGCGCCGGGCGGCTGGCGACATCATGAGACTGAGTCGTTCATCGAATGGGCCTCGCACTACGAAGCCGGCGATCGCGAAGGCCGCAGTTTCGCAAAACATGAAGCGTGGCTCGCGGGCCTGCCCTGCCCGGTCGTGCGCGTCGACGGCTCACGCCCGCTTGCGGAGCTTGTCGAGCAGCTATGCAGTGACGCACAGCAGCTGTCCGGCTGATGTGATACTCTCGCGCTGCCCGCTTCCAAAACAAAAGCAGGGAGAGAAACCATGCTCAATCGGCGCGGCGTTCTGCTTGCCTCCCTTGCCGCCGGAGTAGCCATGACCAACAGAGCCAACGCCCGCGCGTCGCAGCCCGCGACGCCGGTCAATTTCGACGTTCCGGCCTATGCCTGCGACTGCCACACCCATATCCACGGCGATCCCGAGAGATTCCCGTTCTTCGCAGGGCGCGTTTACACGCCCGGGCCCGCCTCTCCCGAGGAGATGGCCGCGCTGCACAAGGCGCTGCATATCGAGCGCGTGGTCATCGTGACGCCGAGCGTCTATGGCACCGACAATTCCTCCACCCTGTTCGGCATGAAGGCCCGCGGCACGAGCGCGCGCGGGGTGGCCGTGATCGACGACAAGACCACCGAAGCCCAGCTCGATACGATGCAGCAGGAAGGTTTTCGCGGCATCCGGATCAATCTCGCGACCGGCGGCATCAGCGATCCCGATGTCGGACGTGCTCGCTTCAGCGCAGCGGTCGCGCGCATGAAGGCGCGCGGCTGCCACGTCCAGCTCTACACCACGCTGCCGATGATCACCGCGATCAAGGACCTCGTGCTGGCCGCCCCGGTGCCGGCGGTGTTCGATCACTTTGGCGGTCTCGAAGCCTCGCTCGGGCTCGAGCAGCCGGGCTTCGCGGACCTGATCGAACTGGTCAAATCCGGCAAGGCCTATGTCAAGATTTCCGGCGCCTATCGCTCGTCCAAGCTCGCCCCGGACTATCAGGACATGGTGCCCTATGCGCGGGCGCTGATCGCGGCGAACCCGGACCGCATCGTCTGGGGCACCGACTGGCCGCATCCGGATTCAAGCCATGTCGAGGGACGGAAAGCCACCGACATCGCGCCGTTCTATCCGATCGACGACGGCCGCCTGCTCAACCAGCTTCCGGTGTGGGCGCCGGATGCGGACATGCGCAAGAAAATCCTGGTCGACAATCCGGCGCGGCTCTACGGGTTCTGACGGTCTTATCGCGCGCGGCGCGAGAAGAACGAGATCAGCACCGGCAGCGTCACCAGGATCACGACCGGCGCCAGCATCATGCCGGTGACGACCACGACCGCGAGCGGCTTCTGCACCTGCGAGCCGATCCCTCCCGACAGCGCGGCCGGCAGCAGGCCGACGCCTGCGACGACGCAGGTCATCAGCACCGGGCGGAGCTGCAATTCGCCGGTGCGTATCACCGCGCTCACGCGATCCATGCCCTCGTCGATCAACTGATTGAACTGCGACAGGATGATGATGCCGTCCATCACGGCGATGCCGAACAGCGCGATGAAGCCGATCGCCGCCGAAACGCTGAACGCGGTGCCGGTGATCAACAGCCCGAGCACGCCGCCGAAGATCGCCATTGGAATGACGCTCATGGCGAGCAGTGTGTCGGTCATCGAGCCGAAATTGAACCAGAGCAGAATGCCGATCAGCGCCAGCGAGATCGGCACCACGATCGAGAGGCGGCGGATCGCGTCCTGGAGATTGCCGAACTCACCGACCCATTCCATGTGCGAGCCGGGCGGCAACTGCACCTGCTCGGCGATCTTCTGCTGCGCCTCGCGGATGGCGCTGCCGAGGTCGCGCTCGCGCACCGAGAACTTGATCGGCAAATAGCGCTCCTGCTGCTCGCGATAGATGTAGGCGGCACCCGAGACGAGGCTGATGGTGGCGACCTCGCTCAACGGAATCTGCGTGACGGTTCCGTTCGGTCCGGGCGCGCCGATCCGCAAGTTCTGGATCGCCTCGGCGCTCCTGCGGTATTCCGGCGCGAGCCGGACGATGATCGGGAAATGGCGGTCGGAGCCGGGCTCGTAGAGATCGCCGGCGGTGTCGCCGCCGATCGCGACCTTGATCGTCGCGTTGATGTCGCCGGGCGCGAGCCCGTAGCGCGCGGCCTTGGCGCGGTCGATGTCGATCTGGACCGTCGGCTGCCCAAGCGAGGTGAACACCGCAAGATCGGTGATGCCTTGCACGGTCGCCAGCACCGACTTGATCTTGTTGGCGGTGTCGGTAAGCGCCTGGAGATCGCTGCCGAACAGCTTGATCGAGTTCTCGCCCTTCACGCCGGAGACGGCTTCGGAAACGTTGTCCTGGAGATATTGCGAGAAGTTGAATTCGACGCCGGGGAAGCGGTCGTCGAGCTGCTTGAGCAACTGCGCGGTCAGCTCTTCCTTGTCACGCGTGCCGGGCCACTCACTCGCGGGCTTCAGCGGCGCGAAGAACTCGGCGTTGAAGAAGCCGGCCGCGTCGGTGCCGTCGTCGGGACGGCCATGCTGCGACACCACGGATTCGACCTCGGGCCGGGCGCGGATCACCTTGCGCATCTCGTTGACGTAGGTGTTGCCTTCCTGGAGCGAGATGGTCGGCGGCAGCGTCGCGCGGATCCAGAGATTGCCCTCTTCCAGCTTGGGCAGGAATTCGAGACCGAGCAGCCGGCTGAGCGCAACCGTCATCAGGACGAGGCCGACCGCGCCGCCGAGCATGATGTTGCGGTTGGCGACCGCCCAATTCAGCACCGGCATGTAGATCCGGTGCAGGATCAGCATCACCCTGGTCTCGGTCTCCTCGACATGCGCGGGCAGGATGATCGCGGACAGCGCCGGGGTGACGGTGAAGGTCGCAAGCAGGCCGCCGGCGAGCGCGTAAGCATAGGTGCGCGCCATCGGTCCGAAAATATTGCCCTCGACTCCGGACAGCGTGAACAGCGGCAGGAACGCCGCGATGATGATCGCGGCGGCAAAGAAGATCGAGCGCGACACGTCGGCCGCGGCGCTAAGGATGGCATGGCTCTTCATGCCGAACAGCGTGTCGGGCGACATCTGCTCGGATTCCGCCGGCGGCGTGGTCTGGGTCAGGCGGCGGAAGATGGCTTCCACCATGATGACGGTGGCGTCCACGATCAAGCCGAAATCGATGGCGCCGACCGACAGCAGGTTGGCCGATTCCCCGCGCAGCACCAGGATGATCACGGCGAAGAAAAGCGCGAACGGAATCGTGGCGCCGACGATCAGCGCACTGCGGAGGTCACCGAGGAAAATCCACTGCAACAGCACGATCAGCAGAATGCCGACGACCATGTTATGCAGCACGGTGTGGGTGGTGAGGTCGATCAGGTCCTTGCGGTCATAGATGCGTTCGATGCGCACGCCTGGCGGCAGGATGGACGAGTTGTTGATGTCAGCGACGAGCTGCTCGACGCGATTGATGGTCGGCGTGCTCTGCTCGCCGCGGCGCATCAGCACGATGCCCTGCACGATATCGTCGGCATCGTCGAGGCCGGCGATGCCGAGCCGCGGCTTCTGGCCGACGGTGACGGTCGCGACATCCTTCACCAGCACCGGATTGCCACCGGACTGCGCCACCATGGTGTTGGCGAGGTCGTCGATCGAGCGGATCAGGCCGACGCCGCGCACCACGGCGGATTGCTGGCCGATATTGACGGTGTTGCCGCCGACATTGACGTTGGAATTGCTGACCGCTTGCAACAATTGCGGCAGCGTCAGGCCGTTGGCGACCAGCTTGTTGAAGTCGACCTGGAGCTCGTAGGTCTTGCTCTTGCCGCCCCATCCGGTGACGTCGATCACGCCGGGCACGGAGCGGAAGCGGCGCTGGAGGATCCAGTCCTGGATGGTTTTGAGGTCGAGCACGCTGTAGTTCGGCGGGCCGATCAGGCGATAGCGGAAGATTTCGCCAATCGGGCTCAGCGGCGAGATCTGCGGCTGCACGTTGCCCGGCAGCGGCGCGAGCTGCGCCAGGCGGTTCAAGACCTGCTGCAATGCCTCGTCATAAGTGTAGGCGAAGGAGAACTGGAGCTTGACGTCGGAGAGGCCGTAGAGCGAGATCGTGCGGATGGTCGTGAGGTTCTTCAGGCCTGCGACCTGGGTCTCGATCGGAATTGTGATATAGCGCTCGATCTCTTCCGCCGAGAGGCCGGGGCTCTGCGTCACGATGTCGACCATCGGCGGGGTCGGATCCGGATAGGCCTCGATGTTGAGCTGGTTGAACGCAATCAGGCCACCGATGAGCACGGCGACGAATAGGCCGAGCATCAGGTAGCGCCGGCTGACGGCAAGGGCGACGAGACGATCCATTCGGGTCTTCGCAGTTTCTTGGGTCGTCGATCAGCTACCGGACGCCGCGCGGTCGATGAACAGGCTGCCTTTGGTGACGACCTGCTCGCCGGGTTTCAGATTGCTGGTCACCTCGACGAGGTTGCCATTGACGAGGCCGATCTTGATCTGGCGCAGCTCGACCGATTTGTCCTCGCGCGCGACCCAGATGCGGACCTGGTCTCCTTCATAGATCAGCGCCTGCTTCGGCACCGCAGGTGCCGCGCGATCGCCGGCCGAATAGATCGTGACATTTGCGAACATTTCCGGCTTGAGCAGGCCGTCCTTGTTGTCGATGGTGGCGCGAACCAGGAGGCGGCGGGTGTTGGGATCGATCGCGGTGGCGACGTAATTGATCTTGGCGGTCAGCGGGCGGCCCGGCAGTGCCATGACATTGACGCTGATCTCCTGCCCGACGCTGACGGAAGCGGCGTCGCTCTCGCGCACGAAGGCGGTGAGCCAGACCGTGGAGAGATCGCCGATCACGAACACCGGATCGCTGGCGCCGGAATTGACGTACTGGCCGGGGCCGATCTTGCGCTGCACGACCGTGCCGACGATCGGCGAATAGATCGTGATCTCCGGGTTGATGACGCCCTTGTCCTGGAACGTCTTGATGGTCTCGTCGGTGAAGCCGAGGATGCGCAGCTTGTTGCGCGCGGCTTCCAGCGCCGTCACCGAGGAGCGCATGTCGTTCTGCGCCTGGACCTGGGTCGCCTCCGCCTGCTGATAGTCTTTCAGCGGGACGGCGTGGCCCTCATAGAGGTCCTTGGCGCGCTTGAACTGGATGTCGGCAAGATCGACCGCCGACTTCGCCTTGTTCTGCGACGTCATCGCCGCGATGAAATCGTTCTGGGCCTGCACGGTGTCGGCGGCCTCGATCGTGAACAGCGGCTGACCTTGCGTCAGGCTCTCGCCCGGCTTGGCGAGCAGCTTGGTCACCCGGCCCGCATAGGGCGAGAACACCGGCGTCGAGCGGTCCTCGTCGACCGCGACCTTGCCTTCGGTGACATATTCGGCCCTGAAGGCTTTGCTCTTGACCGGCTCGATGGTCAGCGTCGCCCATTCCGACGGTGTGGGCGTGAAATTCTGCGCATTCCGGCGCGACTGGCTGGAGACTTCGGAGTGGCTCTTGTCCTTCGCGCCGGCAGAGAGGAAGCCGTAGGCGCCGGCCCCGGCAAGCGCCAGTAAAACTACGGATGTGATCATCCGTTGTTTTGTAAACAACTGAAATCGCTTGGTATTTTTAACTACCATGGGGCCCGGTCAAGTCTGCGACGATCTCGGCAAACGACTGCCTCATCGGTCGCGCTAATAGTGCCGAATTGAGATTTCAAACAACCTAAAAAACGGGGAGCGTCTTTCGGTTTGCGTTAAAATTCTGCAACGCGTCAGCTTCACGTCAGCTTCGTGACGGCCATTGCGGCGGATGGCTGCCGAGCGGCATCGCCGGACGGCTCCATCGTGCCGGCGTTGCCGACAGCACGGCAGAATGGCGCACCGCCGTCAGCGTGCCAAAGCCAGATGACACCGTTTCCATGAACGGTGCATGTACGGTCTCGCCCGCAATATCCGGGGTGTTCAGGCCGTGCGCGAGCCGGCCGAGATTCCACAGCCAGCGCCCGGTCTGTGCCAGCGACACGCGTACGTGCCAGCTGCCGCCTTCGCGAGCCTGCCGCGCCTTGGCCATCATCGCGCCAAATCCCATCAGATATCCGGTGGCGTGGTCGAGCATCTGCGCCGGCAATTCCTTCGGCGCGTCGATGCCGGCGGCCTGTCCCTCGGCGTGGTTGAAGCCGGTCGTGGTCTGCACCAGCGAATCGAAGCCGCGCCGCTCGGCCCAGGGGCCGGCGTGGCCGTAAGCCGACAGCGTCACATAGACGATGCCGGGATTGATGCTGGCTGCGTCCTCCGGCGAAAAGCCGAGGGCTGCGAGCGCGCGCGGACGATAGCCTTGCGAGAATATATCGGCGCCCTCTAACAGCTCGCGCAATTGCGTCCGTCCCGGCTCGCTCTTGAGCTCGATGAAGGTGGTGAGCTTGCCGCGGCCGGTGTCGATGGTGAGCCAGGGAATGGCCGGCAGCTCGGGTCCGGAGATCAGCAGCACATCGGCGCCATGCGCCGCGAGGGTGCGGCCGGCGACGGGGCCCGCGATGACGCGGGAGAGATCGAGCACGCGCAGACCGGCCAGCGGACGATCGCCTTTCGGCCACGGCTTTGGCGGGGCATCGCCGATCTTCTCGATCGCTATCAGCGGCAGCTCCGCCAACGCGCGCGCCTGCGGCAGCGCCGACCATTCGTCATAGCTGCGCATCAGGGCAACGACCCCGCCGGCGGCATAGGCCGCGGTCTCGAAGTCCTCGCCCTTCCATTGCATCAATGCGGCCTGCACCTTCTCGCGCTCGGGCTCGCAAGCCAGCACCTTGCAGACGGCGTCGCGATGATGCTTGAAATTGGTGTGGCAGCGGACGAAACGGTTGTCGCCGGTCCTGTAGACGCCGGCAATGGCGTCCCAGGCCGGGGGCGGCGGCTTGTCGTCGAGGCGAAGATATCGTTCGGAGCGGCATTCGACGACGGCGTGGCGCATATCCACATGAACGTCCTGTGCCTCGCCGCCTCGCAGCTTCCATATCTCGGCGGCGGCAAGGCCGGCGGCCGCGATCGTCGTTTGTCCGGCGACAGCGACGCGAAACGAGGATGGAATCTGCGGCTCTTCGCCGGTCAGCCGCACGCGCTCGAGTGCGGCCGCATCGCCGCCAACCGAGCTCCAGAGATCGTTGAGAACGCCGGTTGGGCTTTGCATGTCCGCTTCTCTCCGTTTCGGGTTATTGTTTGAGCATGATCTCCGCGCAAACGCGTTCCGCATTTGTCGCGAGGAAAAAACGCTGCGCAAGCGTCCGGATCATGCTGTAGCTTCTCGCGCCTATCCACTAGCACAAAAGGGAATGTCATGGCCGCCATCGATCCCCTCACCGCAGGCGCCGTGCTCATCGCAACGGCGGCCACCGACGCGGTCTATGTGATGTTCACCTCGGCCGTGGTCGCGCGCAAGCGCGTGCCGGCGGCGAGCTGGAGCGCGATCTGGTATCTGCTCTCCTCCTATGCCGTGATCAGCTACACCGAAAACGCCTTCTATGTCGCTTTCGCGGCGATCGGCTCCTGGGTCGGCGCCTATGCGTCGCTGACCTTCCTGCACCGCCCACCCGGCGGCCCGCCGGTCGGCGCTGCGCCGGAGTAAGGCTTCTGCGTATCTCCTGGAGCGGCTACACTTCCTCCGACCAACAAAAAGGAGCCAACCATGGATCTCGGTCTCAAAGGAAAGAACGCTGTCGTGCTCGGCGGCACGCGCGGCATCGGTCGGGCGATTGCGGCAACGCTCGCCGGTGAAGGCACCAACGTCGCGCTGTGCGCACGCAATGTGGATCAGGTTGCCGCGACCGTCGCGGAGTTGAAGGCCGGCGGCATTCGCGCGGCCGGCAGCCCGGTCGACGTCACTGACGGCGCGGCGCTGAAGTCCTGGATCGAGGCTGCAGCGAAAGAGCTTGGCGGCATCGATATGCTGTTTTCCAACGCCGGCGCCATGGCGCAAGGCCACGATGCTGCATCGTGGGAGCAGAATTTCCGGCTTGACCTGCTCGGCGCCGTACATGCGTTCGACGCCGCACGGCCGTTCCTCGAAGCCAGCGGTGAGACGAGCGGTGACGCGGCCTTCGTCATCATCTCCTCGATTTCGGCGGCGCAGGCCGATCTGGCGAGCTCCTATGGCCCGATCAAGGCGGCGCTGATCCACATGGCCAAGGGACTGGCGCGGCAATATGCGAAGAAGAAGATCCGCGTCAACGTGGTCTCGCCCGGCACGGTCTATTTCAAGGGCGGCGTCTGGAACACGATCGAACAGAACATGCCCAAGCGCTACGAGGATGCGATCAGCCGAAATCCGACGGGTCGCATGGCCACGCCACAGGAAATCGCAAGTGCCGCGGTGTTTCTGGCAAGTCCGGTGTCGTCGTTCACCACGGGCTCCAATCTCGTCGTGGATGGCGCGATCTCAAACCGGGTGAATTTTTAGAGGGCTACGTTCTCGAAGCCCGCTCCGGCGAGAGTGTGGCGCCCAGTCATTGCAACAAGCTCGTCATTGCGAGCGCAGCGAGGCAATCCAGACTGTTTCTGCGAAGGCAGCTGGATTGCTTCGTCGCAAGAGCTCCTCGCAATGACGGCGCGGACACAACAACGGCCTTCAATGAAAATCCCGCGACGGCGGCAGGACGCGGACGTTGCGGGGGTGGCGGATTTTTTGCGCGGGGGCGTCGGGATGGGCGCGACGGTCGTCGTTGAGCGGCTCGATCAGGGCGGCGCCTGATGGCACCGGGTGCTTGCGGCTGAGGGCGTCGTTGGCAAGGCCGATCAGATCGTGCGAACGGTCGACCATGCGCTGGGCGATCAGATGCGTCACCTTTTCGGGGCTGCTCTGGATATAGCCTTCGACCAGGACGAGGCGCGCGCCCATCACCTCCTTGCGGTACTGCTCCATGATCTTCGGCCACACCACGACATTGGCGATGCCGGTTTCGTCCTCCAGCGTCATGAACACCACGCCGCTGGCACTGCCCGGCCGCTGCCGCACCAGCACCACGCCGGCGCAGCGGACGCGGTGCCGATCGTTCTCATGATTGATATCCTTGCAGGCGACGATTCGTTCGCGCGAAAACATCTCGCGCAGAAATTCCATCGGGTGGCCCTTCAGCGAGAGCCGGATGGTCTGATAATCCGCGACCACCTGCTCGGCGCGCGGCATTACCGGCAATGGCTTTGCGTGCTCGTCCGGCTGCTCGCGCGCAGTGGCCGCCTCGAACAACGGCAGCGGCACGTCGTCGGGCAGGCGCCGCACCTGCCACAGCGCCTCGCGGCGGTCGAGCCCGAGCGAGCGGAAGGCGTCGGCGTCCGCCAGCAGGATCAACGCGCGCTTGGGCAGGCCGGTGTCGCGGGCGAAGTCTTCGAGTGAGGTGAAGCTCCGGCGATTGCGGGCGGCGACGATGCGGTCGGCCCAGTCCAACTCTCCGCCGTCATTCCGGGGCGCGCCATTTGGCGCGAGCCCGGAATCCATTCCTCCCCCAGGCGTATGCGGCCTAATGGATTCCGGGCTCGCGCTACGCATGGCCCGGAATGACGACTGGATAATTTTTAATCTCTCCTCATCCTCGTCGCGCCAGTGGAAGCCGTCGATCTGGCGAAAGCCCAGTCGCACGGCGCAGTATTTGCCGCTCCCCTCTTCCAGCGTGTTCTGCGCAAAGCTGTAGGACACGTCGATGTCGCGCACCTCGACGCCGTTCTTGCGCGCGTCGCTGACGATCTGTGCCGGCGCATAGAAGCCCATCGGCTGCGAGTTCAGCAGGCCGCAGCAGAACGCGTCGGGATGGTAGTGCTTCAGCCAGGACGAGATGTAGACGAGCTGCGCGAAGCTGGCGGCATGGCTTTCCGGGAAGCCGTAGCTGCCAAAACCCTTGATCTGTTCGAAACAACCTTTGGCGAATTCGGGATCGTAGCCCCGCGCGACCATGTTGCCGATCAGCTTGTCCTCGTATGTGCCGATGGTGCCGACATTGCGGAACGTCGCCATCGAGCGGCGCAGGCCGTTGGCTTCCTCGGAAGTGAATTTCGCGGCCTCGATCGCGATACGCATCGCCTGTTCCTGGAACAGGGGCACGCCGAGGGTTTTGTGCAGCACCTTGTAAAGCTCGTCCTTGTCGCCATGCTGCGGCGACGGGGATGGATAGCTTACTTTTTCCAGGCCGTTTCGCCGGCGAAGGTAAGGATGGACCATGTCGCCCTGGATCGGACCGGGGCGCACGATCGCGACCTCGATCACGAGATCATAGAACTCCCGCGGCTTCAGACGCGGCAGCATGTTCATCTGCGCGCGGCTCTCGACCTGAAACACACCAAGCGATTCCCCGAGGCACAGCATGTCGTAGACCTTGGGATCGTCCTGCGGGACGCTCGCCAAAACCCAGCGCTCACCCTTGTGCTGATCGATCAGATCAAAGCATTTGCGGATGCAGGTCAGCATGCCGAGCGCCAGCACGTCGACCTTCATCATGTTGAGCGCGTCGACGTCGTCCTTGTCCCATTCGATGAAGGTGCGATCATCCATCGCGGCATTGCCGATCGGCACATAGGTGTCGAGCCGGTCTTGCGTGAGCACATAGCCGCCGACATGCTGGGAGAGATGGCGCGGGAATTCGATCAGTTCGGTCGCAAGCTCGACCGCAAGGTTGATCATGGGATTCTGGGGATCGAGCCCGGCCTGCTTGACCTGCATGTCGTTGAGGCCCTTGCCCCAGCTGCCCCAGACGGTGTCGGCGAGCGCGGCGGTGACGTCCTCGGTCAGTCCGAGTGCCTTGCCGACGTCGCGAATGGCGCTGCGCGGGCGGTAATGGATGACGGTGGCGATGATCGCAGCGCGGTGGCGGCCGTAGCAGCGATAGACATATTGCATCACCTCCTCGCGCCGCGAATGCTCGAAATCGACGTCGATATCCGGCGGCTCCAGCCGCTCCTTGGAGATGAAGCGCTCGAACAGCAGATCGACCTTGGTCGGGTCGACCGAAGTGATGCCGAGCACGTAGCAGACGGCCGAATTCGCCGCCGATCCGCGCCCCTGGCACAAGATATTCTGGCTGCGCGCGTAACGCACGATGTCGTGCACGGTGAGGAAGTAGTGCGCGTATTTCAGCTCGGCGATCAAGGCGAGCTCTTTCTTGAGAGTCGCGCGAAGCTTGTCGTCGATGTTGCCGTTGAAATAGGTCTGCACGCCGGCCCAGGTCAGATCTTCCAGATGGCCCTGCGCGGTCTTGCCGGGCGGCACCGGCTCATCCGGATACTGGTATTTGAGCTGGTCGAGCGAGAACTCAATGCGATCGGCAAAGCGCATGGTCTCCGCGATCGCCTCGGGAAAATCGCGGAACAACCGCGCCATTTCTCTGGGAGGTTTCAAAAACCGTTCGGCATTGGCTTCGAGCCTTCTCCCGACCGCCTCGATCGTGGTCTTTTCCCGGATGCAGGTCAGCACGTCCTGCAGGTGACGGCGGGCCGGATGGTGATAGAGCACCTCGTTGGTCGCGAGCAGGGGCACCTTTGCTATCGTCGCGAGATCATCGAGCTGCGCCAGGCGGCGCCGGTCGTCGCCGCGATAGATCAGGCTCGCCGCCAGCCACACGCCCTCGGCGCGGCTTGCCCTGAGTTTTGCGAGAATATCCAGCGCTTGCGCTTGGTCAAAGCGATGCGGCAGCGTCAGGACCAGGAGCTGGCCTTCGGCAAACGCAAGGAGATCGGCGAGAGTGAGATGGCATTCACCCTTCTCAATCCGCGTGATCTCGTCGCCGCGCTTGCCTTTGGTGAGGAGCTGGCACAACCGGCCGTATGCGGCGCGATCGCGCGGATAGACGAAAATGTCGGGTGTGCCGTCGATGAAGACGATGCGCGCGCCGATCAGGAGTTTTGGCTTGTGCAACACCTCGGTGTTGTCGAGCTCGTTGTAGGCGCGCACGACACCGGCCAGCGTGTTGTGATCGGCAATCCCGATCGCGGGGATGCCCAAAATGCTAGCCTGATGCACATAGGCGCGCGGGTCCGATCCGCCGCGCAGGAACGAGAAGTTGGTGGTGATGCCGATCTCGGCATAGGCTGATGTCGTCATGCGAAGAGACCGTGCACATACCATTTGGCGGGAATGGACTTGCCCTCGTCGTCAATCAGCTCGTCGTAGAGACCATCGCGAAACATCCAGAAGCGCAGGCCTTCGGCATTCTCGATGCGGAAATAATCCCGCGTCAGTTGCCTGCCGTCCTGCCGCCACCATTCCATGGCGATACGCTCGGGCCCTTCCACCCGCACCACGGCATGCTGCGCGCGCCGCCAGGTGAATTGATGCGGCGGGCCGTCGGGCACGGTCGCGAACGGCACCGTAACCTGCTCCGGTTTTTCAAACAGCCGCAAGGGCCGCAGCGGCGGCTCGCTCGCGGTGCGCGACGGCCATTCGGCCTGCATGGCGGCGGCAAGATGATGCTGCGCCGGCGCGGCCAGCACGGCATACTCCGGAATATGGGTGTTCTGCGGCAGGTGCACGACAACGCGCTTTCCGCCGATGCGCGCGGCAATGCGGTCGACCAGTGCCGCCAGCTCGTCATTGTCGTGGACGTGAGCATCGAGATCGCGCTGCTCCTGCACCACGATTTCGGTGCGGCTCGCCGACAACCGCACCATGTCGAAGCCGAAGCCGGGATCGAGGGGGTCGGCGAGCGCGTCGAGACGCTCGCGGAACAGCCGATCGACGACCTTGCTTTGGGTGACCGGCCGTCCGGTCTCGACCATGATCGCGCGCACCACGCCGTCGGTGCGGAAGAACGCGGCCTCCAACCTCCGCGCGCCCTTGCCCTGCTTCTCCATGGACGTAACAAGCGTGTCCGCCAGGCGCGACAGCGTCATCGCGATCATGGTGTCGGTCGCAATCGGCTCGGCAAAACGTTTTTCCACGATATAATCAGGCAGCGGTTTGCGCGGGCTGATCGGGGCATCGCCCTGTCCCAGCGCATGCGCAAGCAGTGTGGAAAACCGGGCGCCGAACCGCGCCGTGATCTCGTGCGGCGCGCGAGAGGCAACATCGCCGATGGTTTTCAAGCCGGCACGGCGCAGGCCGGTGGTGATGGCCTCACCCGCGCCAAGCGCGGACACCGGAAGCCGGTTGACCGCTTCCGCCTCCCCGCCATCGGCGACGATGGCGCCTGAAGCCTGGCGCGTCAGCGTGCGCGCACAGACCGAGGTTCCGGCGATCGCCGCGCTGACGGCAAAATCCTGACGAGCCAGCGCTCGAACCAGCGTCTGCAACAGCGCAGCTTCGCCACCGAACAGATGCGCGCAACCGGTGATGTCCAGGAACAGCCCGTGCGGCGGATCGAGCGCCACCAGCGGGGTGAAGCGATCGCACCAGTCGGCGATGTCGCTGAGCGTCTTCGCATCGGCCACGACGTCGGCGTCGAACACTTTCAAGTCCGGGCACATCGCCCGGGCATTGGCCAGGGGCTGGCCGACATGCAGCCCCAAACGCGATGCCGCGTCGTCGAGCGCGTGGATCACCAGCGCATTGTTGTCCTTGATGACAACGATGTTTGGTTCACCCTGCGCGCCGCTGCTCGGCAAGAACCGCTTGATCCTGTCGATAGGCAGGCGCGGCAGCCACAGACTGAGGATACGACGATGGTTCAGAGAACTGGCACTCATCACACTTCCATTCCATGATCCAGCGGCCGCACGGGCCATGACGATTGCGCAAGAGCTCGGCATCGAAGCGCGGCGCGCCCCAGGCACTCCATGTCGTCCCCGGCGGCGAATGCGCCGCGCGCAGCATCCATCGCGTCTCCGCAGTCGAAGGCAGCGGCTGCGCGGCCATCCGCAGCAGCAGGCCGGTGACGCCGGAAGCTTGCGCGGCCAGCGTCAGCTTGCGGCTCGCCACGAGATCGAACTGTCTGGTCTCACCCCAGAGCTCGAGCACGACCGCCCCCAGCGCATCGCAGGCAAGCGCGTCGGCCGAGGTGCGTAACGCACTCTCCACGTCAGCCGCACGCACCAGCACCACGCGGCGCGGATCGAGACCGAGCTCGGCAAGCCCGCTCATCGACAGCGCGCCGGTTTCAGTTTCCGAAAAATCCTGCCGCACCCACAAAAGCGGTTTGCGCGCCGTCACGCGACCCGCAAGCCCGCTCACAAAACCCGTCGCGGCGGCGCCCTGGCGGCCCTCGCAAAACACCTCGTGGATTGTCGCGCGCGCGAGCCCGCCCATCAGTGCGGTGTCGGCCCCGTCGTGGCCGAGCGCGACGCGATCGCGATGATGCACGACCTCCGCCGTCTCGATGCGCTCGATCTGGCCGCGCAAGGTCGCAAGCGCGCTGCTACGTGCGCCGCTCATGCTCGCCGCTCCTTCAGAGGTGATTGCCGGTGGCTCTCAAAAAGAGAACCAGCAGCTGGCTCATTTGTTCATGATATGTTCTAATATAAAGCTAACGGGCGCATGAGAGTCAATCGAATTGGCGCGCCTGTAGATTCATGAGCGGAATCAAGAGGATTCAAGTGTCATGTACCTGATTGCCCTCGACAGCGAGACTGACTTTGACGGCTGGCGCAAGGCGGCACGCGCGCTTGCGCTACATCACATCACGCCGATGGAAGTGACGTGGAGCGTGCAGGGCCAGGCGAAAGACCTGGTGCCCCCTGGCCTGTCCGAAGCGCCAAGCCTTCCGCCCGTCGAGACCGAAGGCACGTTCAACGTTCCGGCCAATTTTGTCGAGCTTGCCCGCGTCGCGATCCTGCATCGGGACAGCGCACGTTTTGCGCTGCTCTATCGCCTGCTCTGGCGGCTGAAAGCCGATCACGACCTGCTGGCAACAATGACCGATCCCGACGTGGCAGAAGCAACCGTGATGGCAGGCGCCGTGCAGCGCGATGTACAGCGGATGCGCGATCTCGTCCGTTTCCGCGAGATCGGACGCGAGCAGAAGGCGCATTATGCCGCCTGGTTCGAGCCGGAACATCACATCGTGGCATTCGCCGCGCCGTTTTTCGCGCGCCGTTATGCCGACATGCCCTGGTCCATCCTCACGCCCGACATTTGCGCCCATTGGGACGGCCACGCGATCTCGTTCACGCCTGGGATCAGCCAGAAGGAGATGCCGGCTCCAAACCGGTTGGAGGAAACCTGGCGCCGCCACTTTCGGCATGACCACCCGATCACGCCCGAAGCGCCGCAGAAGTACCGGAGGAACCTGTCGGAAGCTTCGATACTTGAACCTCTGCTTGCCGATGCCGAACGCTGGACCGGCGGAAGGATGAACCCGCGGCCGGAGACTCCGATGAAACGCAAGACCGCCGCCGACGATCTCGAAGCGCTCCGCGAGGAAGCCGCCCACTGCCGCGCCTGCCATCTCTACAAGGACGCGACCCAGACCGTGTTCGGCGAAGGCCCGAAGTCCGCCAACATCATGCTGGTCGGGGAACAGCCCGGCGACAAGGAAGACCTCGCCGGCCATCCCTTCGTCGGCCCCGCCGGCCAGATGCTCGACCGCGCGCTGGAGGAGGCCGGCGTGAACCGCAAGAAGGTCTATGTCACCAACGCGGTGAAACACTTCAAATTCGTGCCGCGCGGAAAAATTCGCCTGCATCAAAAGCCGAACACGCCGGAGATCCGGGCGTGCCGGCAATGGTATGAGCGGGAGGTCTCCGTCATCCAGCCCGATCTCATCGTCGCGATGGGTGCGACCGCCGCGCAAAGCGTGTTCGGCAAGATCACCCCGATCGGCAAAAACCGCGGCCGGCTGATCGACCTTCCCGACGGCCGCAAGGCGCTGGTGACGGTTCATCCGTCCTACCTGTTGCGGCTGCCCGATCCCGAGGCCAAGGCGCTGGAATATCGGCGTTTTGTCGACGATCTGAAGATCGCCGCCGCCTTGCAGCGGAAATCCGCCCACGCCGCCTGACACGGGCTGTCATCCCCGGCAACAAGCGGTGGAGTAGTCCCGCCATTTCAACTGCATGCCGGCCCATTTCAACTGCCTGTCACATGGCGCGCGCAAAGTCGGCGCATTGGGACAGGAGAATTCCGATGAGTGACGTTGCTTTACCCGGCTCGATCGAGCCGGCCTTGCGTGAGGGCCCGGACCTTGAAGGCGGATTCCACCCGCTGACCGGCATCATCTATATGGGGGTCATCGCCACCGCACTGCTCTTCGTTGCCTACAGCATCTGGACCGACGTCGATGCGACCGGCACGCAAATCAAGAGCATCGCTCCCTTCCTCATGCTCTTCATCGCGCTGCTGATCGCGCTCGGCTTCGAGTTCGTGAACGGCTTCCACGACACCGCCAATGCGGTCGCCACCGTGATCTACACGCGCTCCCTGCCCGCCAACATCGCCGTGATCTGGTCCGGCATGTTCAACCTTTTCGGCGTGCTGCTCTCGTCGGGTGCCGTCGCGTTCGGGATCGTCTCGCTGCTGCCAGTGGAATTGATCCTTCAGGTCGGCTCCAGCGCTGGTTTCGCCATGGTGTTCGCGCTGCTGATCGCCGCGATCATCTGGAATGTCGGTACCTGGTATTTCGGCCTGCCGGCCTCGAGCTCGCACACGCTGATCGGCTCGATCATGGGCGTTGGCATCATGAATGCGGTCCTGCACGGCCGCAGCGGCACCTCGGGTGTCGACTGGTCCCAGGCCACCAATATCGGCAAGGCGCTGCTGCTGTCGCCGTTGTTCGGCTTCGCGCTCGCCGCGGTCCTGCTCTACATCCTGCGAAGCGTGCTGCTGCGCGCCACGCCCGCTCTGTTCGGCGAGCCGAAGGGCGACCAGCCGCCGCCGTGGTGGATCCGCGGCATCCTGATCCTCACCTGCACGCTGGTGAGCTTCTTCCACGGCTCCAACGACGGCCAGAAGGGCATGGGCCTGATCATGCTGATCCTGATCGGCACCGTGCCGACCGCCTATGCGCTCAACCGCGCCATGCCCGCGAGCGAGATCGAGCACTTCGTCAAGAACTCGGACTCGGCCGGCAAGATCATCGAGGGCAAGGCTGCCGGTTACAGCGTGCTCGGCAATCCGCGCCCCGCGGTGACCAGCTACGTCGCGACCCGCGAAGTCAACGGCGGTACCTTCCCCTCGCTTGCCGTGCTGGTGCGCGACATCGCCAAGCAGGTGACCACCTACGGCTCGCTCGCTAAGGTGCCGGCCGAACTCGTCGGCAACACGCGCAACGACATGTACCTCGCCTCGGAAGCGCTCCGATTCCTGATGAAGGACAAGGAAGCCGAGCTTAACGCCGACGACGTCGCCGTGCTCAACGCCTACAAGGGCTCGCTCGACAGCGCCACGAAGTTCATCCCCGGCTGGGTGAAGATCGTGGTCGCCATCGCGCTTGGGCTGGGCACCATGGTCGGCTGGAAGCGCATCGTGGTCACGGTCGGCGAGAAGATCGGCAAGACGCACCTGACCTACGCCCAAGGTGCCTGCGCCGAGATCACAGCGGCTGCCACCATCGCCGCCGCCGACATTTACGGCCTGCCGGTCTCGACCACCCACGTGCTGTCTTCAGGCATCGCCGGCACGATGGCCGCCAATGGCTCGGGCCTGCAATGGTCCACGATCCGCAACATCGCAATGGCCTGGGTGCTGACGCTGCCGGCCGCGATGATCATCTCGGGCTCGCTCTATTATTTCTTCTCTCACGTCTTCTGAGAGATCGCTGGCTCACTGACGTCAAAGGGCCCGCGCCACGCGCGAGCCCTTTTCTTCCGTGTTACGACATCGTGGCCTCACGAGGCGGCCAGCTGCTCCTCGACCAGCTTGACCCAGTAGGATGTGCCGAAGACGATCGCCTCGTCGTCGAAATTGTAGGCGGGGTGATGCAGGCTGGCGCTGTCGCCGTTACCGCAGAAGATGAGGGCGCCGGGCCGCGCTTCCAGCATATAGGCGAAGTCCTCGCCGGCCATTTGCGGCGGCATCTCGTACACATTGCCGTCGCCGGCGATCTGCTTGGCGATCCGCCGCGCCACCTCGGTCTGCGCCGCGTGGTTGTTGGTCACGGGATAACTGTTCTTGTAGGACAGGTCGATCTTGGCGCCGGTGATCTGGGCCACGCCGGCCACGACTTCGCGCACGCGCTTCTCCGCGAGCTTGCGCGCTTCCGCCGTCAGCGCGCGAATCGTGCCTTTCAACTCCGCCGTTTGTGGAATGACGTTGCGGGTATTGCCGGCGTGGAATTCGCAGATCGAGATCACGGCAGAGTCCAGCGGATCCACGCTCCGCGCGACGATCGACTGCAGCGCGGTGATCAACTGCGCACCGACCAGAACGGAATCAACGCATTTGTGCGGACGCGCCGCGTGGCCGCCGAGGCCCTCGATCTTGATGTCGACCGCATCGGTTGCCGCCATGATCGGGCCCTGCCGGATCGCGAACGAGCCGATCGGAATGCCGGGGCCGTTGTGCATGCCGTAGACCTGATCGATAGCGAAACGCTCCATCAGCCCATCCTTGACCATGGCCGCGCCGCCGGCACCGCCCTCCTCGGCCGGCTGAAAGATCACGACCGCATCGCCGGCGAAGTTGCGGGTCTCGGCGAGGTAACGGGCTGCACCCAGCAGCATCGCGGTGTGGCCGTCATGGCCGCAGGCGTGCATCATACCCGGATTGACCGAGGCGTAAGGCAGGTTGGTCTGCTCCTCGATCGGCAGCGCGTCCATGTCGGCACGCAGACCGATCACCTTGAGATCGCCGCTCGTGGGCTGCACGCCCTTGATCAGGCCGACGACGCCGGTCCGGCCGATGCCGGTCACGACCGCGTCGCAGCCGAATTCGCGCAGGCGATCCGCCACGAATGCTGCCGTACGGTGAACTTCGTACAGCAGCTCGGGATGTTGGTGGATGTCCCGCCGCCAGGTCTGGATGTCGGGTTGAATGTCGACGACACGATTCACGATGGGCATGGTAGTTCTTGGGATCCTAGTTGGCAGGCCCTGTGGAGCAGGCAAGAGCGGGTCAAACCGAACAAATCTTTACATCGTAAAGATACCTAGGGGCCGAACGCGGGGCTCGTCAAGCCAAATCTTGACAGTGTCAATTTTGAATAAGTGTCACTGAATTTGCACCGTCGTTTCGGCACGGCGCGAGCGCCACATCCGGAATCCTGAGATTCCAGATGCTGCACATTGGCGTTCGATGCTTTACGCGGTCCCTGGAAATGATGGATCAAGAAATGCCCTGGGCAAGCCCCGGCATGACCAAGGGATGGAAAGTGGGATTAGCTCACGCAGCGAGCTGCTCCTCGACCAGCTTGACCCAGTAGGACGTGCCGAAGACGATGGCCTCGTCGTCGAAGTTGTAGGCGGGGTGATGCAGGCCGGCGCTGTCGCCGTTACCGCAGAAGATGAAAGCGCCGGGGCGTGCTTCCAGCATGTACGCAAAATCCTCGCCGCCCATCAGCGGCGGCATCTCAAGGACGTTGGCGTCGCCCGCGACCTGCTTCGCAATGCGCGTCGCGACATCGGTCTCCGCAGCGTGGTTGACCACCACCGGATAATTGTTCTTGTACTGCAGATCGATCTTCGCGCCGGTGATCTGCGCCACGCCCGCCACCACCTCGCGCACGCGCTTCTCGACGAGCTTGCGCACCTCCGGAGACAGCGTGCGGATGGTCCCCCTCAGCGTAGCAGTTTGCGGAATGACGTTGCGGGCGTTGCCAGCATGGAATTCGCAGATCGAGATCACGGCCGATTCGAGCGGATCGATGCTGCGCGCGACGATCGACTGCAATGCCGTGATGAGCTGCGCGCCGACCAGCACGGAATCCACGCATTTGTGCGGGCGCGCGGCGTGGCCACCGAGGCCCTCGATCATGATGTCGACCTCGTCTGTCGCCGCCATGATCGGACCCGGCCGGATCGCGAACGAGCCGACCGGAATTCCGGGCCCGTTGTGCATGCCGTAGACCTGCTCGATGCCGAAGCGCTCCATCATGCCGTCCCTGACCATGGCCGCACCGCCGGCGCCACCTTCCTCGGCCGGCTGGAAGATCACGATCGCATCGCCGGCGAAGTTGCGGGTCTCGGCAAGGTAGCGCGCGGCGCCCAGCAGCATCGCGGTGTGTCCGTCATGGCCGCAGGCATGCATCTTGCCCGGAATCTTGGAGGCGTAAGGCAGGTTGGTCTGTTCCTCGACAGGCAGCGCGTCCATGTCGGCGCGCAGACCGATCACCTTGAGCCCCTCGCCGGCCGGCTTGTTGCCCTTGATCACGCCGACCACGCCGGTCTGGCCGACCCCGGTCACGACCTCGTCGCAGCCGAATTCGCGGAGGCGATCCGCGACGAATGCTGCGGTGCGGTGGACGTCGTACAGCAGCTCGGGGTGCTGGTGGATGTCGCGCCGCCAAGCCTGGATGTCGGGTTGAAGGTCGGCGACGCGGTTCACGATGGGCATGGAGGGATCTCAAGCTTTTGTTGGGAACAGAGGACCGTCTAGCATGCAAGCGGCAGTCCACCCAACTCCCACAGGCCGGACCTGGCCCTGCCCTCCAGACATGGCCGGGCTTGTCCCGGTCCGCCGCCTCTGCCTATTAGGACAGCACGTGAGGTGACCATCCGGGTGACGCAAAATGCCAAGACGGCTCGAAGGTGAGTATGATTACATTGTCGTCGGAGCCGGCACGGCGGGTTGCATCGTCGCCAACCGGCTCTCGGCCGATCCCGGCAATCGCGTGCTGATCCTGGAGGCCGGCGGTGACGACAACTGGATCTGGTTCCATATCCCCGTCGGCTATCTCTTTGCGATCGGCAACCCGCGCTCGGATTGGATGTTCAAGACCGAGCCCGAGCCGGGCCTGAACGGTCGCGCGCTCGCTTATCCCCGCGGCAAGGTGATCGGCGGCTGTTCGGCGATCAACGCCATGATCTCGATGCGCGGACAGGCCGCCGATTACGATCATTGGCGCCAGCTTGGGATGACCGGCTGGGGCTATGACGACGTGCTGCCGTTGTTCAAGCGGCTCGAAGACCACTTCCTCGGCGCGAGCGAGCATCACGGTGCCGGCGGCGGTTGGCGCATCGAGGCGCCGCGACTGTCGTGGGACGTTCTCGATGCCGTCGGCGACGCCGCCGAGGAGATGGGCATCAAGCGCATCCCGGATTTCAACACCGGCGACAACGAAGGCACGAGCTATTTCCACGTCAACCAGAAGCGCGGCCGGCGCTGGTCGTCGGCGCGCGGCTTCCTCAAGCCCGCACTGAACCGCCCCAATCTGCGGCTCGAGAAGCACGTGCTGGTCGACCGTCTCGTTGTCGAGCAGGGCCGCGCCCTGGGCGTGCGGTTCATCCAGAACGGCGAGATCATCGAAGCCCGCGCGAGGCGCGAGGTGGTTCTCTCGGCGGGCTCGATCGGCTCGGTCCAGGTGCTGCATCGCTCGGGCATCGGTCCTACCGACTGGCTGTCGCCGCTCGGCATCGACGTCGTGATGGACAAGCCCGGCGTCGGCCGCAATCTGCAGGACCATCTCCAGCAGCGTGCGATCTACAAGGTCGAGGGCGTGCGCACGCTGAACGAGACCTATTACAATCTGGTCCGCCGTGGCCTGATGGGCCTCGATTACGCCTTCCGCCGCCGCGGACCCTTGACGATGGCGCCCTCGCAGCTCGGCATCTTCACGCGCTCCGATGCGACGCGCGCGCGCGCCAACATCCAGTTTCACGTGCAGCCGCTGTCGCTCGACAAGTTCGGCGATCCCCTGCACCGCTTCCCCGCCATCACCGTCAGCGCCTGCAACCTTCAGCCGACCTCGCGCGGCACCGTGCGGCTGCGCTCGGCGACACCTGACGAAAAGCCGATCATCGCGCCGAACTATCTGTCGACCGACGACGACCGCCAGGTCGGCGCCGACGCCATCCGCACCACGCGGCGGTTGATGCAACAGAAGGCGCTGGCCAAGTACAGGCCGAGCGAATATCTGCCCGGCCCCTCCGTCGGCGACGACGATGCCTCGCTCGCCAAAGCCGCCGGTGATATCGGCACCACCATCTTCCATCCCGTCGGCACTGCGAAGATGGGCGCGCCGAATGATCCGATGGCCGTGGTTGACGAGCGCCTGCGCTTCTACGGCTTGAGCAGTCTGCGCATCGTCGACGCCTCGATCATGCCGACCATCACCTCAGGTAACACCAACACGCCGACCGCGATGATCGCCGAGAAGGGCGCGGCGATGATCTTGGAGGATGCGAAATGAATGCGTAGCCCGGGCGGGCGTGGCGAAATCCGGGAGAGGACGCACGATAGATCCCATATTCCGCTACGCTCCATACAGGCTGCGCATCCAGCCGGCTCACGAAATCGTCATCGCATCCGGGAATAAACCCGCTGCTCCCCCGGTCACTTCCCCGACGCCCAATTCCGGGCCGGAGGAAATGCGCGATGAGCGGACACGATCACGGCGAAGACGGCGTCAGCCGCCGCAAGGTGCTCGAATGCATGACCTGGGCCGGCACCGGGGTGCTCTGGACCGTCACGGGCGGCGTGCCGCGCTCGCTCGGCATCATCGATTCTGCGCAAGCCGCCACCGCGGCCGCGCCCGGCATGACCTTCCTCCAGATCAGCGACAGCCATGTCGGCTTCGACAAGCCGGCTAACCCCAACGCGCTGGGCACGCTTGAGGAGGCCGTCAACAAGATCAATGCAATGCCGGCCAAGCCGTCGTTCATGATCCATACCGGCGACATCACCCATCTGTCCAAGGCCGCCGAGTTCGACAATGCCGACCGCATCATCTCGCAGTCCAAGCTGGACGTGCACTACGTCCCCGGCGAGCATGATTTCCTCGACGAAGAGGTGAAGTTCTATCGCGAGCGCTACGGCCGCGGCACCAAGGGTGCGGGCTGGTACTCCTTCGACGCCGGCGGTGTGCACTTCATCGGCCTGGTCAACGTCGTCGACCTCAAGGCCGGCGGTCTCGGCAATCTCGGCGCTGAGCAGCTTGCCTGGCTCGAGGACGATCTCCGCGGCAAGTCGAAATCCACGCCTGTCGTATTGTTTGCGCACATCCCGCTCTGGACCGTCTATCCGGAATGGGGCTGGGGCACCGAGGACGGCGGCCGCGCGCTCGAATACGTCAAGGGCTTTGGCTCGGTCACCGTGCTGAACGGCCACATTCACCAGGTGATGCAGAAGGTCGAGGGAAACGTCACCTTCCACACCGCGCGCTCCACCGCCTTCCCGCAACCGGCGCCGGGCGCCGCGCCCTCGCCCGGACCAATGAAGGTCGAGGACGCCAAGCTCCGATCGATGCTCGGGGTCGCCAGCGTCAACTTCAAGCAGAACGAGCAGCGGCTCGCCATCATCGACACGCCGCTCCAGGGTTGATCCAAGTTCGAACGGAAGCTGACAATGAAGAGACTCAATCGCCGCGACTTCGCCGTCGACTTCGGCCTCGCTTTGGCCGCGGCTATCCTGCTGCCCGTCACAAATGCCCGTGCCGACGACAATATGGAAATCCATATCGACAATTTCGTCTTCCAGCCGGCCGAGCTCAAGATCAAGGTCGGCACGACGGTGACCTGGACCAACCGGGACGACATTCCCCATACCGTGGTATCGGCCGGCAAGTTCAGGTCCAAGACCCTGGATACCGACGACAAGTTCTCGTTCACCTTCACCAATGCGGGCGACTACAAGTATTTTTGTTCGCTGCACCCGCACATGACGGGGATGATCAAGGTTGAGTAACGTCTCGAACCAAGGCATCTCTATTCTGCCCGGCCGGTGGTCCCACCCCGGCCGGGCTCGCGCGGCTTCGCTCCAATCCAAAGACGCTGCGAAGGAAGAGACCCAGTACGAAACGCAGCAAGAGGCAAAGCGAGAGGCGATGCCCGTCAGCGACGATTTTCAGAAGGCACAGCGCTTCCGCGAGGCGGCGTTGCCCTATCTCGACGACGTTTACACGCTCGCACGCTATCTGCTGCGCGACGCCTCCGATGCCGAGGATGCGGTGCAGGAGTGCTATTTGCGCGCACTGAAGCACTTTGACAGCTATCGCGGCCCCGCGATGAAGCCGTGGCTGTTCGCGATCCTGCGCAATGTCTGTAACGCCGAATATGCAAGACGCGCGCATTCGCACGCCGGAATCGAGGACACGCCCGGCACGGCCGACCAGACCCCGATCTGGCAGGAGACCGAGGCGAGCCCGGAAACCGAAGTGCTGCGCAGCCGCGACGCCGGGGCCATTCGCAAGCTGATCGACGCGCTCGCCGAACCGTTCAGGGAAACCTTCGTGCTGCGGGAGATCAACAACCTGTCCTACCGTGAAATAGCCGAGGCCGTCGGCGCCCCCGTCGGCACCGTGATGTCCCGCCTCGCACGCGCGCGCGCGATGCTGCGCGCAGCCTGGACGGCGGAAGAGGAGCACTCGAAATGACCTGCGACGAAGCAAAGATCCTGCTTCACGCCCTGCTCGACAACGAGCTCGATGCCGGACACGCGCGCGAGGTCGAGGCACACATTGCAAGCTGCGCGTCCTGCACGGCCGAATTCGCTGCACAACGCGAAATGCAGCGTATGCTTGCCGATTCCAAGCTGCGCTATACGGCACCGGTGGGCCTGCGCGCCCGCATCGAGGCGTCGCTGCCGCAACCACAGCGCCAGCCCAGCCGCCGCTCCGTGCTGCGCGGCTTCGCGATGGGGTCTGCGGTCTCCGCGCTCGCCGCCTCCGGCGTCGTTGCTGTCGTGCTGCGCCAGGACGACCAGCAACGCATCCTCTCGGAAGTCGTCTCCGCCCATCTGCGCTCGCTTCAGGCGGGCCACCTCATCGACGTGGTCTCGACCGATCAGCACACCGTGAAACCGTGGTTCAACGGCAAGCTCGACGTCGCCCCGCCCGTGATCGATCTCACCGCGCAAGGCTTCACGCTGGTCGGCGGCCGGCTCGACTATGTCGATGCACGCGCGATCGGTGCGGTGGTCTACCGGCGCCGGCAGCACATCATCAATCTGTTCGTGTCGCAGACCGCGAGCACCGAGCATCGGCCGCCGAAGACGCAGACCATGCAGGGCTTCAACTGCCGCCGCTGGGGCGAGCGCGGCCTGAATTTCTGGGCCGTCAGCGACATCGGCGGCGACGAGCTCGCCGAGTTCGTCGACAAGTTCGAGGCGGCGATGAAGGCGAATACGGAGGGGTAGACGCTAACCCCACACCGTCATTGCGAGGAGCGAAGCGACGATTGCCGAAGCGTCTCAGCAAGTGATTACGCCGACCGCCGCACCGCGTTGTCCACCAGCGTCTTGCCGAGCGACCAGATCGCGCCCGGGACCTTGTGGCTGCCGGCGATGACGTCGTCGAAGGCGCGCTCGATCCAGTTGCAGTCTTCTTCGGTGATGGTGAGCGGCGGCAACAGCTTGATGGTGTGGCTGCCATGGCCTGCCACCTGGGTCAGGACCTTGTGGTCCTTGAATAGCGGCACGGTGATCAGCTGGCAGAACAGGCCCTTGTTGGCGGCCTCCAGCACGTTCCAGGAGGCCCGCAGACGCAGCGATTTCGGCGGGCCGAACTCGATGCCGATCATCAGGCCCTTGCCGCGCACTTCCTTCAACAGTTCGTAGCCGGGCACCATGCGCGTCAGCGCGAGTCGAAGCTCGGCGCCGCGCTTCGCGGCGGACTCGATCAGCTTCTCGGATTCCATGACATCAAGCGTGGCAATGCCCGCGGCCATCGCGAGATCGTTCTTGGAGAACGTCGAACCGTGCACCACCGCGCGGTCCATCTGGTTGAAAATTTTGTCGAAGATGCTCTTGCGCGTCAGCACGGCGCCGACCGGCACGTGGCCGCCCGACAGCGACTTCGACAGCAGCACCATGTCGGGCTCGACGTTCCAGTGCTCGACCGCGAGGAAGCGGCCGGTGCGGCCCATGCCGGTCTGGATCTCGTCAGCAACGAACAGCGTGCCGTACTTCTTGCAGAGCGCAGCCGCCCCCGGCAGGAACTCGTCGGAGGGCATGTTGACGCCCTTGCCCTGAATCGGTTCGACGACGAAGGCTGCGACCTCGCGCGAGGCCAGCGCTTTTTCGAGCGCGGCGAGATCGTTGAACGGGACCGAGGTGCACCCCGGCAGCAGCGGCTCGAAGCCGGTGCGGAAGTTCGAATCGCCCGTCAGCGACAGCGCGCCATAGGTCAGGCCATGATAGCCGTGGGCGCAATAGACGATACCCGGGCGGCCAGTCGCGCCGCGCGCGAACTTGATTGCCGCCTCGACGCATTCGGCGCCGGAATTGGCGAAGAACACCTTGTCGAGATAGGGAACATATTTCAAAAGCCGCTCGGCGAGCACGCCGGCGAGCACCGAGACGTCGAACTGGACCAGGTTGGGCAGATCGGCATCGAGCACGCTTTTCAGGGCGTCGCGCATCACCGGATGATTGCGCCCGATCGCGAACACGCCAAAACCGGACAAAAGGTCGAGATAGCGCGCGCCGTCGCGATCGAAAAGGTACTGCCCCTGCCCCTTCTGGAAGCCGACATCGTAGCCGATGGTCTTGAGAACCCGGACGAACTGCTCGTTCAGATAACGATTATGCAGGGAGCTACGCTGGGCCTGGCGGTCCGCGAATAGCTGAGACATGTCTGGATTTGGACTGTTCATCCGCTACATACTTCGGTTGAGGGCCGCTTCGTCAACTGAAAACGGTCAGTAAACAGAAAAGGATCTGTGCGGCCTTTTGCCCTTTTTCGGACCATCTTCGCAAGCACAGCTTTAGACCATGTTGCACTGCCAAGGAACACTCATGCGTTTGGCCATTTACACCGGAATTATACTGGCTGGTGGTTACACCTGCCTCACTCCCGCGCTCGCCGCCGATCCGACCGGCGACTGGCGGGTCGCCGATGGCGTCGCGAACATTCGCGTCGCGCAGTGCGGCGGCAGCATGTGGGGCGCCGTTTCCTGGGAAAAGCAGCCCGGCGGCCGAGACGAGAACAACCCGGATGTGTCAAAAAAGAACAGGCCGACGCTGGGCATGGCCACCCTGATCGACATGAAGAAGAAGCCCGGCGTCGATCAATGGGAAGGACAAGTCTACAACGCGAAGGACGGGCAGCTCTACAGCGCGACCATCACTCCGGCTGGAACCGACCAGCTCGAGATCAAGGGCTGCGTGATGGGCTTCCTGTGCGGCGGGGAGACCTGGACCCGAGTCGGGCCGCCGATCCCCTCGAGCCCTGCCAATGCCATGGCCAAGGGTGCGCCAAAAACCACCGGCACGGCGTCCAAGGCCGCCCCGACCGGGTCCGCAGCTCCGGCGACCGGAGCTCAGAAAACCGCTGCCGCGGCCAAGCCCGGTCAGAAGACTGCCGCCGACCCCGTCGGCGACATCTGCCTACTCCCTGAGATTGCGGGGTTTGCCCATTAGAGCCGGCTGGAACAGCAGCACAGCGGCGAGCGTCGTCACCAGCGACAGCGCCAGCAGCTTGCCCATGCTGGACGTGCCGGGATGGCTCGACAGCCAAAGGCTGCCGAAGGCGGTCGCCGTCGTCATTGCGCTGAAAAAGATCGCGCGCGTCAGGCTGGTCTGAAGCAGGTTTGTCCTGCCGGAGCGCCAGGCCACGACATAATAGATCTTGAAGGCGACGCCAACGCCGAGCAGCAGCGGGAAGGCGACGATGTTGGCGAAGTTCAGCGGCAGGCCGATCAGCACGCAAATCTCGAGCGTCACCGCGCCCGCAACCAGAAGCGGTACCAGCGTCATCAGCACGTCGGTGATCCGCCGCAACGTGGCCCACAGCAACAGGCCGATCACCAGCAGCGCGTAGATGCCGGCGTGAATGAACGCGTTCACCACGGTGTCGCCGGACTTCAGGATCGAGACCGGTCCGCCGATCGCAGTCGGCTCGGCGGCAAGTACCGCTGCGGCGAACTTGCGCAGCGTATCGTTGTCGTTGGGATCACCCTTGGGCTGCGCCTCGACGCGGATGATGCCGTCCTTGCTCTTCCAGGCGTTCACGAGATCAGGCGGCAATGACTTCAAAGTGACCGGCTCGGCCTGCATCGCCTTCCGGAGCTGATCGAACACGATCTTCATCGGTGTGACGAAGACGTCCTGCGCCTTGTTGCGCGTGGTCTCGTCGGCATTGGCGAGCTTCTCGAGTGCGTCGGCGAGCCGGCGCGAGGCGACTGCGCCCGGGCCCTTGCCATCACCGGCGGTCCTGCGCAGATTGTCGACCGAGGATTTCAGCGCCTCGACGTTTTCCTGGTCGGATGGCGCCGCGTCGATCTGATCCGGGTTGAGCGCGGGGTTCAGCACCTTGGCGCCCTGCGCAATCAGCTTCAGCTTTGGTTGCTGGTCCTCCGGCACGAAGCTGTCGAGCGACATCACCCGCAGCACTTCCGGCACCTTCTCCAGCCTGGCCTCGACCTGCTTCGCCTGCTCCTCGGACGTGGTCATCACGTTGATGGCGTTGGCGCCGGTGTTGGGATCCTTGCGCAGATCGAGGAAGGTCGCGATCGATTCCGCCTTCGGGTTGCGCAGGTTCATCGGGTTGAAGTCGAACTTCAAGAAGTAGAGCAGCGGCAGGCCGGCAAGCGCCAGCAGCAGCGTGCCGCCCACGACCAGCACGCGGTGCTTCTCCAGGAAGCGATCGAGCGGCGCCAGGAAGGCATAGCCGACGGGCTCCATCTCGCCGGGCGGGTTCAGCAGCTTCAACATCGCCGGAAGTACGGTGATGCTCGAGAAGAACGCCACCAGCATGCCAACGCCGGCGATCTGGCCGAGTTCGGAGATGCCCTTGTAGTCGGTCGGCAGGAAGCAGAGGAAGCCGGCGGCGGTCGCCATCGCAGCAAGCGACAGCGGCACCGCGGAGCGCTTCGCGGCAAGCACAAGCGCGCCCGAGAGATCGTCGTGCTTGTAGCGCTCCGACCGGTAGCGGACGCTGTACTGGATGCCGAAATCGACGCCCAGTCCCACGAACAACACGGCGAACGCGATCGACAGCAGGTTGAACGAGCCCACCATCATCAGGCCGGCCGCGGTCGTGAGCGCAAGGCCGACGAAGAGATTGACGAACACCGCGAAGATGATCTTCGCCGAATGCAGCGCCAGCCACAGAATGACCAGCACGACCAGCACAGTGCCGATGCCGTTGACGATGGCGCCTTCCTGGACGGTGGCGTATTCCTCGTTGGCGATCGGGACAGGGCCGGTCAGCCGCACCCGCGCCTGGTATTCGGTCGCGAAATCCAGATCGGCGGCGGCCTTGCGGATCGCGTCGGTGGCGGCCTTGCCGGGCTCCAGCGCGTTGTAGTCGAGGATCGGCTTGAACTCGATGAAGGCGCGCTTGTCCGAATCCGGCAGCGGCTGGTCGCTGACGAGCTCGCGCCAGGAGAAGCTCGCGTTGCCCTTGTTGAGCACGGTCTCGACGGTCTGGGCGATCTGGTTGAACGGCCGCTCGGTGTTGTCGAGCTTGACCTGGCCGCGCTTGACGCCGGCAAGCCCGGTCTCCAGCGCGCCGGTCAGGCCGCGGATCGAGGGATCGCCGGCCATAATCTCGATCAGGGGGGCCGCGGATTCGAACTGGTTGGTGATCTTGGCGACTTCCTCGGTCGGCAGGAACAACAGGCCGTTCTTCTCGAAGAACTCGCCAGTACCAAGCTGCTGGATCGACTGGAAGTTGGTCTTGTCGCCCTTCAGCTTGGCATAGAGCGCGTCCGCAGCCGCAGTCGTCATCTCGGGCGTCTTTGCCTCGACCACCGCGAGAATCGTCGCGTCGCGGTCGAAGGCCCGATCAAACTGCTGGTCGCGCTGGCGCCAGTCCAGATTTTGGGCAATCAGCGAATTGATGTCGGTGTTGATGGCGAAGTGCCGGGATGTGTAATAGCCCGCCCCGACTGCCAGCAGGAGCCCGAGAACGACGACGAGGGAGGCAAACCGGGTACAGGCCCTGACGATGACTACGACTACGCTTTGCAGCACGTCTTTTCTTTCTGGTGTTAACAGCTTGCCGAAAACGCCCGCTGTGTATCGGAGTTCCGGGGCGAAACCTATTGCTGTTTTGAGTGGTTCCGGCGGGAACAAGGTTCGACGTCAACGCCGGGAGACGATGGCAAAATCATCCGGGGCGGCCGGTATAGCCGGGGAGTTGAGGCGGTAAAGTGGCGAAGCGGTGAGCACAAAAGGTGCAATCTTGCCGACGCCAATCGCTGCATTATAGTACCGCGGCGGTCCCATTGGGATGAGCGTTGCCGGGAACCCAGGGTTCCCCACCTTCCCTTATTGCCGATTTTTTGACACAAAGGCCCAGCATGCGCGGGAGCCTCGGTGGGCCGTTACCGCGGTCGCGAGAGCAATGGTGCGGATATTGCAGTGCGGGCAGTATCTAGGTGCCGCCGGGCACAATTGAGCGGGATTGGTGCAACTTGCCTGATGGACGTCCGATGGAAGTTTATCTAGCGCAGCCGCGCGGCTTTTGCGCGGGCGTGGTGCGTGCGATCGAGATCGTGGAACGGGCCCTGGAGAAGTATGGCCCGCCGGTCTACGTGCGCCACGAGATCGTGCACAACAAGTACGTGGTCGAGAGCCTCAAGAACAAGGGCGCGATCTTCGTCGAGGAGCTGTCCGAGGTTCCGCCGAAGGCCGTGACCGTTTTCAGCGCCCATGGCGTGGCCCGTCGCGTCGAGGAAGAGGCCGCCGCCCGCGACCTTCCGGTGCTCAATGCCACCTGCCCGCTGGTCACGAAGGTTCACAATCAGGGGAAGCGCTACATCACCAAGGGCCGTACCCTGGTCCTGATCGGCCATGCCGGCCACCCCGAGGTCGAGGGCACCATGGGCCAGGTTCCCGGCCCCGTGCTGCTGGTCCAGAGCGTCGAGGAGGTTAACGCCCTGACATTGCCGGTAGATACGCCAGTGGCCTACATCACCCAGACCACGCTGTCGGTCGACGACACCCGGGACGTCATCGGGGCCCTTCAGGCCAGATTTACAGATAGTCAAGGCCCCGACATCCGGGATATCTGCTATGCGACACAGAACCGCCAATCTGCGGTAAGGGACCTGAGCAAGCTGGTCGACGTGATCTTGGTGGTGGGCGCTGCCAATAGCTCGAACTCGAACAGGCTCCGCGAAATCGGCACCGAGGCCGGCGTCGCGAGTTATCTGATCGCCGATGGCCGCGAGCTCAATCCGGAGTGGTTGAAAGGTGCCAGGACCGTCGGCCTTACGGCCGGCGCCTCGGCGCCCGAGGTGCTGGTGGATGACGTGATCGAAGCGCTGCGGCGGATCGGACCGGTGACGGTTTCGGTGCTCCCCGGCCGCGAGGAAAACATCGAATTCCGGCTTCCGGCCGAACTGGCTGCGAGCTGACCTATCCGAATTTCAAAGCCCAGAAAGAAACGTGTAATGGCTATCCCCTTCTTCAAGGAACTGCGTATCGGCGGTTATTTGCTCAAGCAGAAACTGCTTGGCCGCAAACGCTATCCTCTCGTGCTGATGCTGGAGCCCCTGTTCCGCTGCAACCTCGCCTGCGTCGGCTGCGGCAAGATCGATTATCCCGATGCGATCCTCAACCGCCGCATGACCGCGCAGGAGTGCTGGGACGCGGCTGACGAGTGCGGCGCCCCGATGGTGGCGATCCCCGGCGGCGAGCCGCTGATCCACAAGGAGATCGGCGAGATCGTGCGCGGCCTGGTGGCGCGCAAGAAGTTCGTCTCGCTCTGCACCAACGCGCTGCTGCTCGAGAAGAAGCTCGACCTGTTCGAGCCCTCGCCCTACCTGTTCTTCTCCGTCCATCTCGACGGCCTGAAGGAGCATCACGACAAGGCCGTGTCGCAGAAGGGCGTGTTCGACCGCGCCGTCTCCGCGATCAAGGCGGCCAAGGCGCGCGGCTTCACCGTCAACGTCAACGCCACCATCTTCGATGGCCATCCGGCCGAGGAGATCGCAAAGTTCCTCGACCTCACCGTCGAGCTCGGTGTCGGCGTCTCGATGTCGCCGGGCTATGCCTATGAGCGTGCGCCGGACCAGGAGCACTTCCTCAACCGCACCAAGACCAAGAAGCTGTTCCGCGACGTCTTTGCGATGGGCAAGGGCAAGAAGTGGAATTTCATGCATTCCGGCCTGTTCCTCGACTTCCTCGCCGGCAACCAGGAATACGAGTGCACGCCGTGGGGCATGCCCGCGCGCAACATCTTCGGCTGGCAGAAGCCCTGCTACCTGCTCGGTGAAGGCTACGCAAAAACCTTCAAGGAGCTGATGGACACCACCGACTGGGAGACCTACGGCACCGGCAAGTACGAGAAGTGCGCCGACTGCATGGCGCATTGCGGCTACGAGCCGACGGCGGCGACCGCTGCGCTGAACAACCCGCTGAAGGCGATGTGGGTGTCGCTGCGCGGCATCCGCACCACGGGCCCGATGGCACCCGAGATCGACATGAGCAAGCAGCGTCCAGCGCAGTACATCTTCTCGGCGGAAGTGCAGAAGCACCTGTCGGAGATCCGCAAGGACGAGGCGCTGGCTGCGCAGGCGAAGGCCGCGCCGAAGGCTTCGACTGCCGCGTAAGCGCGCACGCAGCTACCAACGAAACAGGCCCGGTCGCCATCGCGACCGGGCCTGTTCTTTTGTTCAGCTCAAGCCCCTGGCGGAGAATAGAGGGAGTGCGCGGGCCGCGCTCGCTCCCTCGATTCGCTCCTGCCGCAAAAGGTGAAAAACAACCCCATGCACAGTAGCCGGGACACTGAAATCATTGGACTAACGCGCCTCGGCGGGCGACGCGAAGCGGATGCGCGCGTGCGCCTTTGACACGTCGGGCAAAACACTGGCAGAACGGCAACATTGAAAGTTCGTAACACCCGCGCGGAGCAATCCGCCGCGGGTTTTTTCGTATCGGAGCACAGATCGCCATGACCAAAATATCGCCGTCGTCCACCGCAGTCGGGAATGCCGCCTTGTGCGTGATGGAGTCGAAGCCTGCAAATGTAGCTTTCTGCTTTGCGGTCTTTGGGAACCCTCCTAGGCTACCGTTTTGACCGATTCCGCAGGCGTGCCATGCCGTTCACTGCCCAGACCTTCCGTGTTCTCATTGCGTCGCCGTCCGACCTCTCGGAGGAGCGGGATGCTGCGACCGCGGTCATAAACGAATGGAATGCTCAGCACGCCGCTGCCAAGAGTGTGGTTTTGCTGCCGATCCGGTGGGAGACACATGCCCGGCCGCAGGTTGGTGTCCGCCCGCAACAGGCAATCAACGACCAGCTCGTGTCGAAGTGCGACATCCTGCTTGGGATGTTTTGGACTCGGCTGGGCACCAACACTGGGGTCGCAGAGTCAGGCACTCTGGAAGAGATCGACCAGTTCGTTGCCACATCAAAACCAGCGTTGCTCTATTTCTCACGCCGGCCGATCGATCCGACCAAGATCGATGCCAAGCAGCACGCCAAGTTGAAAGGATTCAAAAAGCAGACCCTTAAGAGTGCTCTGACGGGAGAGTTTCCCACGCTCCAAGCATTGCGCGACCAACTCATGCGTCACCTCACCGATCAGGTGCGCGAGCTGAAAACAACCCGCCCGAAGCGAGACAGGCTCGACCAGGCAAAGCGCTTGACTGAATTGTTCAAGCTGCACAAGCAGGAGAACATTGCGCCAGAGGATTTCGCAAAATTCCGAGAGCAAATGATGGGACCTACCCGGACCAAGGCTCAAACCAGCGATCCCGTGAAGCCGGGCGAAGTTGGTCCCAATGGACACCCGATTATTTATCTCAAGAACGGCGACAAGGTTGAAGAGCTGCCGAATGACGAGGATCCAGATGGCGAACCGTGGCACATGATCCTGCGGCGAAATGACAAAGACCTGTTAGCCGCGCGCGAGGATTTTTGGGAGAAGGTCTGGTGGAACCGTCACCAGATTTGGTTAGAAAAGCTCGCAAGCGGTGAGGACAAGCTCACGAAGGGCCAAGCGACCATATTTGCGACCGCGCGCAAGGCCGCCCGCCGCATTGAGCGCAAACATGGAAAGAAAAACCTTGGCTGGGATACGTTCGATTGGGGCATGGTGAACGGAAAGCTGTCCGCGCTGAATTGGGTCCTGGGCGATGAGTGGGACTTCCTCGACACCTAAGCGTCGGCCTTTCCTTGGCCGAAATATTTAGCCGGCCACGCTTGTAGCTCGTAGGGCGGATTAGGGTCAGCGTAATCCGCCACGACAAACTACAACTGCGCCGTCGCCTACGCTATTGTACCTACCATGCCCAACTATCGTCGCGCATTCGTTCCCGGCGGCTCCTGGTTCTTTACCGTCAATCTGCTGGAACGCCGGCAAACACTGCTCGTCGACCATATCGACGACCTGCGTGATGCGGTCGGCCGCACGCGGCAAGGTCGTCCCTTCACGATCGATGCGTTTGTGGTGCTGCCGGATCACCTGCACGCGATCTGGACGCTGCCGCCGGGCGATGCGGATTTCTCGACTCGCTGGCGGCTCATCAAGAGCCGCTTCGCACGTGCGCTGCCAAAACATGAGCGCCTCAGCTCCGTCAGGATCGAACGCCACGAACGCGGCATCTGGCAGCGGCGCTTCTGGGAACACCTGATCCGCGACGACGCCGACTATGCCCGTCACGTCGAGTATTGCTACATCAACCCGGTGAAGCACGGTCTGGTCAATCGCGTCTGCGATTGGGCGCACTCGTCATTTCATCGCGACGTTCGCGCCGGGATGTTTCCGCTGGATTGGGCTGGCGATTGCGGATCTGACGGCGACTTTGGCGAGCGATAAGAGACGGTTGTGCGCGGATCACGGGATTTGTCGGCCCGAGCCGATAGCAAAGACGGAAGCCGTTACTCGTCGTGAGACCCGTTGATGTTCGCGGAGTGAAGTGGCGGATTACGCTAACGCTAATCCGCCCTACGGCTGGGCTCCATCCGAGCTACACGCACTGTCGATCAAGGCACGGGCAGTTGCGGATTGCGTCGCGTGGTCCGCGGTCAGATAGCGGACGATTAAGTCGGTATCAATCGCGATCATGCCGCCGCCTGGCCTCGGCAAGAACGCTGGCATCCATCTCTTCCAGCGTTTTCGGCTTGCCGCGGTGTGCCAAGACGCCGAACACGTCCTCCGGCCGCGTCTTGGCAAAGGCCGGCGCCGGCTTCAACAATACGCCCTCCGGAGTGTCCTCTACGGTAAGCCGCGTTCCCGTCCTCCATTCGCGCCGCTGGCGAATAGCGCTCGGCAGGATGACCTGTCCCTTGGTGGAAACAATGGTGGTGAGCTTTTCCGCGCCGGCCATGGCCTGACCTTCCTGACGTAAGACGAAGGTAAGATCGATAGCTTTGAGCTTAAACTCAAGCTCATTCGGTGGCCATGACGACCGTGCAGATCAAAAGAAAAGGCCCGACCGCAATCGCGACCGGGCCTTTTGTTGGTCAGCTCTCCGTCCCCGCCTCAAACCGTCTCCGCCACCAGCGCTTCGCTGTCCCCAAGCTCCGTCCCGATCAAAAAGTCGCGGCAGCCGCGCAAGGAGCGCAGCGCGCGGTTGAAGTCGAGGCCGGTCGAGACCAGTCCATGTAGCGCCGTCGGATTGCGCACGATGCCGCGCAGGACGGCGGCGAGGTCGATCTGGCCGTTCGGCTTGATCGCGGAACGGGCGAGCGCGGGCAGCGCGCGATGGGCGGGGTCGCTGATGACGCGGACCGCGGCGAACGGCAAGCCGGCTTCACTGGCGTAGGCGGCCGCGATGTGGCTCTCCATGTCGACGGCCGAGGCTCCGGTCTCCGAATGCAGCGCCGCCTTGCCGGTGCTGCCCGTGACCACCTCTTCGGCGCCGGCGAGGCTGCCGCGCACCACGCGGCGGCGGCCGGAGGTCAGCTTGTCGATGAGGTCGTCGCCGAGCGACAGGCCGGCGGCCCAGCGGGCATCGCCCGCGAGCACTTCGGTCGCCACCACGACGTCGCCGGAGCGCAGCGTCGGGTCGAGCCCGCCGGCCACGCCGAACGAGATGACGCCGCGAATCGTCTCGGGATCCACCACGGTCAGAAGCGCCCGCAACTGGGTCGGGCTGCTGGACGAGCAGATCACCGCCATTCCGGGCCCGGCCGCGATGCGGGCCTCCTGAACCAGTCCGGTCACGATCAATACCGGCCGCGGGTCAATGGCATTGCCCACGGTCAAATAGTCCCCCGTCCCCAAAGTCACATTCCGACCCCTACCACCCTGCTGTTGGTGTCCCGCAAGTTCCGATACCGCGCCAACGCCCACAGCGGAAAGAACTTCGGGTAACCGTGATACCGCAGATAGAACACCCGGGGGAAGCCTGTCGCGGTGTAGCGCTGCTCGTCCCACAGGCCTTTTTCGTTCTGTGTTGCAATCAGGTACTCCACGCCGCGGGCGACGGCCGGGTGATCAACCTCGCCTGCGGCCATCAAGGCAAGCAAGGCCCATGCCGTTTGCGAGGCGGTCGAGGGCGCCGCCTCCCAGCCCTTGTAGTCCAGCCGGTAGCTGACGGCGTCCTCGCCCCAGCCGCCGTCCTTGTTCTGGATCGAGGCGAGCCAGGCCGCCGCCCTGCGCATCATCGGATCGGTGTGGGGAACCCCGGCCATATTCAGGGCGCAGAGCACCGACCAAGTTCCATAGATGAAGTTCATGCCCCAGCGGCCGTACCAGGAGCCCTCCTTGTGCTGGGTCTTGCGCAAATAGGCGACCCCGTCGGCGACGTGCTTGCTGGTCTGCGCGGTCTCGCCAAGCTGCGCGAGCATCGAGACGCAGCGGGCGGTGACGTCCTCGGTCGGCGGATCGAGCAGCGCGCCATGGTCGGAGAACGGAATGTTGTTCAGGTAATATTCGAGGTTGTTGACGTCGAAGGCAGCCCAGCCGCCGTCGTCGCTCTGCATGCCCTCGATCCATTCCCGGGCCCGCTCGATCGCCAGATCATAGTTGGTCGCGCCGTGCTCCCGGCGCATGCGGTCCATCGACATCACCACCACCGCGGTGTCGTCGAGATCGGGATAATAGGCGTTGTTGTACTGGAAGGCCCAGCCGCCCGGGCGCACGTCGGGCCGTTTCACGGCCCAGTCGCCCTTGACCTCGAGCTCCTGCTTCGGGATCAGCCAGTCGAGGCCGCGCTTGGCGGCCGGCACGGCCTGCGCGTTGCCGGCCTCGATCAGCGCATGCGCCGTCAGCGTCGTATCCCACACCGGCGAGACGCAGGGCTGGCAATAGGCCTCCTCCTCGCCGATCACCAGAAGCTTGTCGATGCCTCGCCGCGTCACCGCGCGCGGCGGATAATTCTCGTCCTTGCCGAGCGCGTCGTACATCATGACGATGTTGGCCATCGGCGGATAAATCGCGCCCATGCCGTCATCGCCGTTGAGCCGCGGCTCGATGAAGGCGAGCGCAGCATCGATGGCGCGCTTCCGCAGGCTGTTCGGAAACATCGGCTCGATCACCCGCAGGATGCCGTCGAGCGCGCGGAACAGCAGGAACCACGCCATGCTCTGGTGCGGCGCCTTCGCGGTCATGCCAATCGAGCGCGGATCCTGCAGGAACAGCTCGTCGATGCCGACGCCCTTCGGATTCTTCGCCAGCGGCTTCAGCGCGGCGATCACCATCAGCGGCACCATGGTGGTGCGCGCCCAGTAAGAGATCTTGTTGAGATGGAACGGCGACCAGAACGGCAGCAGCACGATCTCGATCGGCAGCACCGGCACCGCGCGCCAGGTGGTGACGCCGAAGCTTGCGAGCAGGAAACGCGTGAAGACGTTGCTGTTGATGGCGCCGCCGTGGGCGTGGATCGCCTCGCGCGCGCGCACCATGTGCGGCGCGTCGACGGAGTCGCCGATCATCTTGAGCGCGAAATAGGCCTTCACGCTGGCGCTCATGTCGAACGCGCCGTCATGCACCAGCGGCCAGCCGCCGTGCGCGCCCTGAACGCGGCGGAGATAATTGGCGATCTTGGCTTCGAGCACGGCATCGACCGGCTCGGCCAGATAGTGGCGCAGCAGGACGTATTCGGCCGGAATGGTGCAGTCGGCCTCGAGCTCGAACACCCAATGGCCGTCGGATAGCTGAAAGCCGAGGACGCCTTGCGTGGCTGACGCAATGCTCGATTCCAAAGCTTCGCGGGCAGTCGCGTTCACGGAATCCATCTCGCTCGATTACTCCGATAGTTGATTGCAATTGACCGGCACAAATGCCCGTCGGGGCCGCTTGTCAGGATCCTTTCGCGGCCAAAACCAGATCGGCGGCGCGATCACCGGACCGGACCGATCCCTCGATCGTTGCAGGCAATCCCGTAGCAGTCCAATCGCCGGCGAGAAACAGGTTTTTCAGCGTGGTGACCGGCCCCGGACGCAGGGCATTCTGCGCGGGCGTAGCGGCAAACGTGGCGCGGCGCTCGCGCACGATCTGCCACGGGGGCAGCTCGCCCGAGACGCCGCCTACCGTGCAGACGTCGTTCCAGATCGCCTGCGCGAGCTCCTCGCGCGGCATGTCGACCAGGCGATCGCCATTGCTGATGGTCACCGACAGCCGGTTCGGAAACGCGAACAGCCATTCGACGGTCCCGCCGATCACACCCAGGATCGGCGCCGAGCCCGGCGGCGGCTCAATGCGGAAATGCGCGTTGACGATGGCGCGGAATTCGGTCGGCGTCTTCAGGCCCGGCAACAGGCTCGCAGCCGCGCGCGGCGGCACCGCCATCACGACCATATCGCCTGCACCGAGCTGGATCACGTCGTCGCCGCCGAAATTCAGCGCGCCGACCTTGCCATCATTGCTGACAAAGGAGCGCAGCTCATGGCCGAGCAGCACGGAGTGGCCGCGCTCGGCGAGGAATTTCACCGCGGGCTCGATCAGCACGGCGCTGAGGCCGTCGCGCGCGATCAGCGGACGACAGGCCTGGCCGCCCGCCAGCAGCGTCTCGCGCACGATCGCACCGGCAAGCCCGGCCGAACCCTCGGGCGGATCGACGTTGAGCGCTGCGAGCAGCAGCGGCTGCACCAAGCGGTGATACAGCGTGCCTTCGCAGGGAATCGACTTGCCGACCAGCGTCTGTTCCCGCGCCCAGATCAGCGGCGCCAGCTTGAGGTAGTCCGTCAGGCCGGTGTCGGGGACGCGACGGCTCTCGTCGAGCACCCAGGTCGGCAGCCGGCCATCGCCGAGATCGATCTGCCAGCGCTGCCCGGTCTTGATGTCGACGAACGGAAACTGCGCACGCTCCGGCCCGACCAGGCCCGCCTCGGTGCCGATCGAGCGCGCATAGGCGCGCGCGTGGCTGTTGCCCGACAGCAGCAAATGATTGCCGTTGTCGATGGTCAGATTGGTGGCGCCGTCGAAATAGGAACGGCAGCGGCCGCCGGCCTGCTGCGTCGCCTCGTGCACGGCGACTTTGAAGCCGGCATTGGCGAGCCGCACGGCGGCGGAGAGGCCGGAAATTCCGGCGCCGATGATGTGAGCTGTGTTTTGCATCAGATGAAAGCGTAGCGGAACAGGATCACGAAGCGTGTGACCTTGGACACACGCACCGGCTCGCGCGGCGCGCTGAAGCCGCGCGCGATCAGGAGGTCCAGAATGGCGTGATAGTATTTCGACATGATCCGCGGCGCACGCACCGCGCGGCGCCTGTTGCGTTTCATGATCTCGTCCGACTGCTCGAAATGCGCTTTCGCGCGCTGCGCCAGCGGCAGGCACACCTTCGGCAGCGCGCGCTCGGCGATCACGCGGTTCGGATCGTTCGAGGTGATTCCGGCATGCAGCAGCGCCTCGCGCGGCAGGTAGAGCCGGCCGAGGCCGGCGTCCTCGTCGATGTCGCGCAGGATGTTGGTGAGCTGCAGCGCGCGGCCGAGATGATGGGCAAGCAGGATGCCGTCCTCCTCGGGCAGACCGAACACCCGCACCGACAGCCGCCCCACCGCGCTCGCGACACGATCGCAATAAAGATCCAGTGTCGCCATGTCGGGCGCGCGGATGTCCTGCGGCACGTCCATTTCCATGCCGTCGACGATCGCGAGGAAGTCCTCGCGCTTCAACCCGAACGTCTTCACCGACGCGACATAGTCCTTCAGGCGCTCCGGCGGATGGCCCTGATAGAGCGCATCGATGTCGTTGCGCCACACCTGGAGCGCGGCGAGCCGCTCGTCGCGCGGGCCGTCGGAATCGGCGATGTCGTCGACCTGGCGGCAGAAGCTGTAGATCTGGAACATCGCCTCGCGCTGGGCGCGCGGCAGGATGCGCATCGCGGCATAGAAGGAGCTGCCGGATGCGGTCGAGCCATAATTGGCGCCGGGCGTGGTCGCCTCAAGCGTCATGCGCAGTCCCCGGTCTGGAGATGGCTTTGCGGCCGATGGCGCGGCGGCCAAGCTCGCCGATCATCCCGGCGACGCTGAAGGTGAGCAGCTCGAACTTGTTGAGATGCACCCGCTCGCGCAGGGGATCGCGCACCTTCAACAGGCGCACGATCCGATCGGCATAGGCCTGGATCACCGCGACATCGATGCCGAGACGGACATCCCGGATCTCCGCGCTCAACGACTTGCCCTGCTCGAGCAGGGCTTCGTTGCGCGCGGCGAGCGCCTGAAGACAGGCCAGCATCGCCGGCGGCGAGGAGGCGAGCCCGAGCTGCTCGACCGAGGCGCCGCTCGCGGCCAGCGCGTCACGCGGCAGATAGACGCGATTGAGCTCGCGAAAATCCTTGCCGCAATCCTGGAGGTGGTTGTTGATCTGGAGGCCCGCGCAAAGCGCATCCGAGGCGGCCCAGGTCGAGGTGCTCTCGCCATGGACGTCGAGCATGAAGCGGCCGACCGGCATCGCCGAATAGCGGCAATAGTGGATCACCTCTTCCCAGGTCTCGTAGCGCAGCTTGGTCACGTCCATGCGGAACGCGACCAGCACGTCCAGCGCATGGCGCGGCGCCATGCCGCGCTCGGCGAGCGCACGCCGCAAGGTGACCGCTTCGGCCTGGGTGTCGCCCTTGCCGAGCAGTTCCGCCTCGAACAGGTCGAGGTAAGCGAGCTTCTCATCGGGCGGCAAGGTCGCGTGGTCGGCGATATCGTCGGCGGTGCGGACGAAATTGTAATAGGCCAGGATCAGCGCGCGATGACGCGGATGAATGATCCAGGACGCGACGGGAAAATTCTCGTCGCGCTCACCCTTGCCGGATCGCAATTCGCTCGCAGAGGTCATCGAGGGCTGGTCAACAATCGTTTGGACAGGAAGGCTTTTTTGGCCCGCACGGGCTCGCGTCGGCAGTGCCCGCCGCGGCCCCCATATAGGGGAATACGGCCGCAAAACCAATCCTGTCGCACGATAGCTGCCCCTGGCGGATCCGGGCCTGAAAAGGTGACCCCGGACCCGCTTTTGTCGGCCAGCGGCCGAGCTTACTGGTTGTGGTTCTTCAGGACCTGGTCGCAGGCCTGCGAGATCTTGGCCCGGTTCTCCTTGAGGCAGGCCAGGACGGTGAAATCGCCCTGGTCGATGACCGGACGGCAGAACTTCTGCACATCGCGCGTGCAGGCCTTCTGCTCAGAATCCGTGCCACGCCCCTGCTGGGCGAATGCAGCCGTAGAAAGGGATGCCGACAGCAGGGTGAGAGCGACGAGAAGCTTACGCATTGTATTCCTTCATTCTGACGGCAGAATCGCACCGATCCGGGACAGCACAAGGCGGACGACGGGATCGGATTGTTCTGATGGCAAGTTGCCGCGGAAACAGCGGCACCGGAGGTGGCACAAGCGCTGGTAAATGCGGCCAAATTGGCACCACCTCTACCAAATCAGGGCTTCCCCCGAGCTTCATTTGGCAGATGTAAGCGGTTGATACGACGACATAATCCCGGCACCTCGCGTTTTACTCGGCAGCTGTTGCAGAGCTGCATCTGTCCGACCCGCCGTTTCCGCCAGAAATACGCGGAAACACGAGGAAATCCGGGGGCTGACGGTCGCGAGAGCGCTTTGCGTGCCCGACATCGTGGACGGCGAGGCTTTGAACCTGACTCAGGCTCGGAACACTAAACTTTCGATGTGGCGAGACGTCCTGACATTAGGCGGACGTCGTTCCAAAACGGGATATTCATGATGATATTTTTTGGGCGATCCGGACAGGCGATCAAGGCGGCCGGCATTGGGGCTACGCTGCTGTTCTCGGTGGCGGCAAGCCAGGCCCAGTCGTCCGGACCGTTTGCCGGTTTCGACGGTGCGTGGACCGGCACCGGCACGGTGGCGCTGTCCGACGGCTCCACCGAGCACATCCGCTGCAAGGCCGACTACAAGGTCGGCGGCACCGGCCTTAACCTGAAGCAGGCCCTGCACTGCGCGTCCGACAGCTACAAGTTCGACCTCACCAGCGACGTGACCAGCCAGGGCGACCGCATCTCCGGCAATTGGAGCGAGGCCAGTCGCAACATCTTCGGCAATCTCCAGGGCACCGCCGGCGGCGGCCAGATCGACGTGTTCGTCGAGGCCAACGGCTTTGCCGCCAACCTGACGCTGCGCACCAACGGCACCAAGCAGACGGTGCAGATCTCCTCCAAGGGCGAGATCCGCGGCGTCAACATCACCATGACGAAGAGCTGAGGCCGTTCCCGACCGGAAGGGATCATGGCCCCCGGTTCTCGCGAGCCGGGGGCTTTTTGCTGACATGGACCAGATTCGAAGACATCTGCTTTGGGGATTCGGGCTGTTCGCGGCCAATCGCGCCTGGGCCAACGATCAACATTCGCAACGAGAAGCCGACATGCAGCCTTCGTCGGTGAAGCCGCGCCACGTACTCTGCTTCCTCGGCAAGGATGAAGGCCTGCTGCAACCGTCAAAGGCGGTCGCAAGGACGATCGCCGATTTCGGCTTCGAGATCGACCGCACTTATTCGCAAGCCCAACCCGATCCGCACATGGAGCGATCGTTCGCGGTCTGCTGGGATCGCGTGTTTCCCAATGCGTGGTCCGCCGCCGACGAAGCCGCCGTCGCCAACCACAAGGCTGTGCTCTACGTGCTGAGCCCGCCGATGGAGCAGCACAAGGCGGTCGCCTATTCGGCGGCGGCCCTGCGCATCGTCGAAGAGATGATCGAGGCCGGCGCCACCGCCGTGAAAGGCGAAAGCGCCGGCGTTGCCCACGGATTGAAGCGATGGATCCAACTCGCCGGCGAATGCAAGGCAGCGGCGACGACGAACCACGGCCTCGCCGTGACGGCCGCCATGAGTCGGACCTGCCGCCTCGCCTTTGCCAAGCGTCCGGTCGACGGCGCGGCCTACCACGAAAGCGTCGGCTTTCATCTCGTCGGACTTCCGGAGATCTATGTCGCAAAATCCCGCGGCAGCGACCGCGATGCGGCGCGTCTGATCGACGAGATCGCCGGCGCAATGAGCGAGCGCGGCATCGATGCGACGCTCGCTGATCGCAGGCTCAGCCTCTCACGCCAATCGGACTACGCCGAGGACGACTTCAAATTCAATCCCCACGGGATCGTCCACGTCGAGGCGTGAGAAACGAGGCGGCTTAAGCCGCCCCGCTCAGATCGCGGGCTTGTCCGGGCCCTGAAGCCTGGCGTGCAGGTTGATCAGCCACATCGCCGTCGGGCGCAGGATGAAGAGGTCGGCGACGAGCGCCGCCACCATCGAGAAGGCACTGAGCCAACCGAACAGCCGAAGCGAAGGCAGGTCTGAGAACACAGTGACCACGAGGCCGCACGCCAGCACCAGCGTGGTCAGGATCAACGCCGGGCCGACCAGCACGGTCGCGCGCTCCACCGCGAGCGCCGAGCCGACGCCGGGCTTGCTCTCCAGCCTGAGGCGGTTGAGGAAGTGGATGGTCGCGCTCAGGCCGAGGCCGAACGAAACCGTCAGCGCCACGACGCTGGCGAATTGCAGCCCCTCGCCCATCGCCCACAGCACCGTCCCCGACATCACCACCGGGAAGATGCCCGGCAGGATGCAGGCGAACATCACGACCCAGGAGCGGAACGCCAGCCCGATGAAGATCGCGACCAGCGCGAATTCGACGGTGAGGCCGCGGTTGAGCTTTTCGATCATGCCGGCCGAATTGCGCGCGGCAATGGCCGCCAGACCGGTGACCGCGACTTCATAGCCGGGATGTTTCTTGCGAACGGCATCGAGCTCGGCATCGAGCTTGTCCACCACCGGCAACAGCTGGCTGGAGTCGATATCCGGCACGCGGCCTGCGACCACGACGGCATCCTGGTCGGCATCGATGAAGCGCCGCACCAGATGCTCCGGAATGAGGTTGACATATTCCTTCAGCGTCGCGACGTCGCCGCTGCCGGCCTTTTCCGCAAGCCAGCGGCGCAGGGTTTCGAGCGACCAGACGTTGCCGACGCCGGCGGTCTTCTCCACGGTCGCGTGAACGTCCGCGATGGTTTGCAGGGTCTCCGGAGAGTAGAGCGATTCACCCTTCGGGAACTGGATCAGGACGTTGACCGGATTGGCGCCGGTCAATTTGGCGTCGAGCCGGTTGCTCGCGGCCACGGCCTGGCGCTTGTCCGGCACCTGGTCCGCGAGCCGGTAGCGCGGCTGAAGATGGGCGTAGACGACGCCGAGGCTGGCGACGAACACCACCGCGATCAGGCTGAACAGGCCGGGGCGGCCCACCATCCGCACCGCGATCCAGTAGCAGAAATTGCGCAGCGCCTGGACGCCGGCATCCGCGCTCTGGAACTTGGTCGCAAAGACATTCTCGTTGCGCACCAACAGCACGCCGAACACGGGCACCAGCGACAACACCGCGACCAGCGCGATGATGGTGGCGGCCAGGCCCGCCTCGCCAAACTTGCGGATCAGGTCGGAATCGGAGAACTGCAGCGCGATGAAGGAAATGCCGGCGGTGCCGTGCGTCAGCACGCAGGCCGGGCCGACCACGAGCACCGCGTTCTTGAACGCGGTGAACTTGTCCTGCCCCGCAATCAGCCGGTCGCGTGCGGCGAAGGTAAGCTGCATCGAGTCCGAGAAGCTGATGACCATGATGAGCGGCGTCATCACGTTCAGGAACATGTTGAGATTGAAATTGGCCCAGCCGAGCGCGCCGAGCGCCAGCAGGATCGCGATCATCGGCGGGAACGCCGCCACCACCATGAAGGAGATTTTCCGGAAGAAGATGATGGCGATGATGCAACCGGCTAGGATGCCGAGGATGTTGTAGGTGAGGCCGTCGCGCTCGACGGCGTTGCGGATCTCGAGCTGCATCACCGGCACGCCGGAGAGCTGCACGCTGAGCCCGGTGTCGCCGAGATCCTCCTTCATCAACGCGCGAATGTCGCCCACGGTCTTGGTGAGCTTGCTGGAGGCGACCACCTCCGGATCGAGCGAGAGCACGATCAGCGCGAGCGTGCCGTCCTCCGACAGCAGCTTGCCGCGGATGATCTCGTTGGATTTGACGGTCTCGATGAACTTGTCATAGGCCGCGCCCTCGGGCAGCTCGCTCGGGAACAACGCCGCCGGCAGCTTGCCGGGCGCCGGCGCCTGGCGCGCGGAGAACAGCGAGACCAGGCCGCGGGTGCCCTCGACCAGTTGCAGATCGGTGACGAAGTCGCGCAGCTTCTCGAGGTTGTTGCGCGCCAGCAGGTTCTTGCCCTCGACCACGACGAGAACGTCGAATTCTTCCGCCGGGAACTTCTTCGTGACCTCTTCGTACTGGTGGAATTCACGGGAATTGGAGCGGAAGAGCTGCGACAGCGAATCGTCAATCTTGATCCGCTCGATCCCGAAGATGGCGCCGACGATCAGCGCGAGCAGGATGACGCAGGAGACGATCGGCGCCCGGACCGCGACCAGCCCGATGCGCTCCAGCCCGAAGGCGATGGAGGACGTGGGCCCCTGCTCGACCTTGTCGACATGAACCTCACTCTCGCGGTGCTTTTCGAGCATGCCTTGTCCAGTTCCTAATCGGTTCGGTCAGTGAGCTTATTGCGCCCCGCGAACGGCTTGAAAACGCCATACAAATGGGGAGGCTTGCCCTTTGAAAATACGCGGAAAATCGCCGTCAGGGGTTTAGCAGGTCAATAGCCCCCCTCGCAAGCAGGCGAAGCGTCATCAAACACATCAAGATGCGGCGATTTCCGACCTCGATGCTGCTCATCCCGCCGCCGCTTTGCCGATTCGACGCGGCGCCCGGTCCGCGCTCTCGTCCTTGAGCGCGACGCCGGTGATTTCCCGCGCCAGTCCCTCGCGGACCAGCCAGGCGATCTTGAAGGCCGCCTCGTCATAGCTCAACCCGGCGTGGTGGACGTTCGAGACGCAGTTGCGCGCGGCATCGGTCAAGCCCGGCTTCGGCGCAAAAGTGAGGTAGGCGCCGAGACTGTCGGGCGCGGACAGGCCTGGCCGCTCGCCGATCAGCATCACCACCATGCGCGCGCCGAGAATGGCGCCAATCTCGTCGCCGAGCGCGACGCGCGCGCCTGAGGCGACCACGACATGTCCGATCGCGACACCATTGTCGGCTGCAAGCAGAGCCGAGAGGCTCTTGACCAGCGCAACCGCGTGCACATGGACCGCCGCCGCCGACAATCCGTCGCCGATGACGATCACGAGCTGGCCGGGCCCGCTGGCGCGTTGCGCCAGGGTCTCGGCGGATCCCGGATCGAGCTGCCGCCCCAGATCCGGCCGCCGCAGATAATCCCCGCGGTCGGCCGCCCGGCTCCTCACCTCCGTGACGGCAAGGCCGAGTTCGCCGAGCCCGCTGGCGAGCCGCGGCGAATCAAAGGCGGCGTGCACGGCATCCCGGGCGCGGGCATGGTCCAGCGTGAAATCGAGCAGCGCCTTGGTCGGCAGGCTGGCGCCGCTGCGCCCGAGCGCGACCCGCGCAGGCGTGAACGAGCGCAGGTCGAGGGTCGGGCGAGCCGGAACGGGCTTGTCGGTCATTCGGCCGGAACGGCAGCCTCGCGCAATCGCAGCGAATAGTTCGATGCATTGGTCTCACCGCTGGAGGCCGCGCGCGCAAAGGTGATGAGATGATGCGCAATCAGGGTGCACCCGATCAGGCCTTCGAGGTCGCCGCGCCGGATCCGCCCCAGCGCGAACTTCCAGAACACGCGCCTGTAATTGCCGAGCACGCCGACCTTCCAGAAGATGTTGCGCAGCATCACCAGCCCGCGCCGGATGTTGGGCCAGGTCTTCATCTCGTCCGGCACCGGCATCTTGAGGCGGTGCACATAGACGTGGTCGCATTGATACTGGAAGCGCGCGTAGACCTTAGCCGGTTCGTAAGCGACGCCCATGGCGTGCTTCCAGGATGCCACGACCTCGTCATAGGGCAACAGGAAGTCGACGTTGGAATCGCGGGCGTCGTCTTCGACCAGGCGACCCTCGCGCTCCAGCCGGTCCCATAACGGGGTCTTCGGCAGCGCCTGAAGCAGATTGATGGTGAGCAGCGGAATCCGCGACTCCTCGACAAAGGCGAGCAGCGCTTCCGACGTGTTCGCCTTGTCGGTGTCGAGGCCCATAATGATGCCGGACACCACCTCCATGCCGTAGGAGTTGATGGTGCGGACGCCCTCGAGGATCGGGACCATCATATTGTGGTCCTTGTGCATCGCCTTCAGCGCGTCGGGATCCGGCGTCTCGATGCCGCAGAAGATGGTGATGAAATAGGCCTCGCGCATCTTTTCGAGGATCTCGGGGCGCTTGGCGATGTTGAGCGTCGCCTCGCAGGCGAGCCGCACGACATAGCCGGTCCGCTTCTGCCATTCGATCAAATGCGGCAACAGGTCCATCGCGGCCTTGCGGTTGCCGATGAAATTGTCGTCGACGAAATAGACCGTGTCGGTCATCCCGCATTCGCGCAGGCGGTCGAGCTCGGCGATGATCTGCTCCGGCGACTTGAGGCGCGGGTTGCGGCCGTAGAGGCCGGGGATGTCGCAGAACTCGCATTGGTAGGGACAGCCGCTGGAATACTGGATGCTGCCGAGGAAGTATTTCTTCACGTCGGCAAGCTCGTAGGCCGGAATCGGAAACTCCGTCATCGGAATCCGGTCTTTGGTGGTCAGCACCACCTGCTCGTCAGGACGCGAGGTGTCGCGCGCCAAAATCTCGATCAGCTCGTTGGTGGCGTCGCCGAGTTCCCCGACATGGAGATAGTCGAAGGATGGATAATAGTCCGGACACGCGCTGACCGACGGGCCGCCGAGGGCGACCGGCAGATCGAATTCATGGGCGCGGCGGCAGATGTCATTCATCTGCTGGCGCTGGATGTGCATGCCGCTGACGAAGACAACTTCCGCCCATTCGAACTCGTCTTGTGTCGTGGGCCGGAGGTTCTCGTCGACGAACTTCACCTGCCATTCCTTCGGCAGATAGGCGGCGAGCAGCAACAGCCCCTGCGGCGGCATGAAGGCGCGGACACCGTCGGTCAACGGATAGGAATGCTCGAACGTACCGAACGAGGATGTGTAGCGCGGGAAGACGCAGAGGACATGCCGGCTCGTTCCGTTGCTTTCAGCGCGCATCGAACTTTCCCCAACCACGTTCTACGAACGGTACTGACGAGATCACCAGACATATAACGTAACGCTGGGACTGAATTTCCTCAATATTGTGGCGACGAACTAATTCGTGAGACGTGCCAATGGTTTCCCCGGTTCACAGCGGCGGGTGGAAGTTTTCGCGGGGCTGTCCGGCCTCTGCCCTTCATGCGATCAGCCGTGAGGCAAAATCGGGCAACAGGCCTGCATCGCCGGCAAGCCGGAAATCGGCCCCCGCAATGCCCGTTTGCACCAGCCAGTCGTCGAACTCCGGCGCGCGGGCCGCACCGAAGACCTCGCGGACATAGAGCGCGTCATGGAAGGAGGTCGACTGGTAGTTCAGCATGACGTCGTCGGCGCCCGGCACCCCCATGATGAAGGTGACGCCGGCGGCCGCGAGCAGCGTCAGCAGACTATCCATGTCGTCCTGGTCCGCCTCGGCATGGTTGGTGTAGCAGATATCAACCCCGAGCGGCAGGCCGAGCAGCTTGCCGCAGAAATGATCCTCGAGCCCGGCCCGAATGATCTCCTTGCCGTCATAGAGATATTCCGGGCCGATGAAGCCGACCACGCTGTTGACCAACAAAGGAGCAAAGGTCCGGGCGACCGCATAGGCGCGGGCCTCGCAGGTCTGCTGGTCCACGCCATGATGAGCGTTGGCCGACAGCGCCGAGCCCTGCCCCGTCTCGAAATACATCACGTTCTGCCCGACCATGCCGCGCTTTTGCGACAGCCCGGCCTGCTGCGCTTCCTTCAGCAAGGCGAGGTCGATGCCGAAACTGCGGTTGGCGGCCTCAGAGCCGGCGACCGACTGGAACACCAGGTCGACCGGCACGCCCTGCCCGATCAGCGACAGCGTCGTCGTCACATGGGTCAGGACGCAGCCCTGGGTCGGAATTTTCAGTCGCGCGATGACCTCGTCGAGCAGCCGCAGCAATTGCGCGATCACGGCCGGGTCGTCGCTCGCGGGATTGATGCCGATGCAGGCATCGCCGGCACCAAGCAGGAGGCCGTCGAGGATCGAGGCAGTGACGCCCCTGGCGTCGTCGAAGGGATGGTTGGGCTGGAGCCGCGTGCTCATCCGTCCCTTCAGCCCGATGGTGTTGCGGAAGGCGGTTACGACCTCGCATTTCCGCGCGGCCAGAATCAGGTCCTGGTTGCGCATCAGCTTTGACACCGCGGCCGCCATTTCCGGGGTGACGCCTGGCGCCAGCTTGCGCAGGATTTCGGGCGTCGCGGCGTCCGACAGCAGCCAGTCGCGAAAGCCGCCGACCGTCAGCGAGGCGACCGGCGCGAAGGCGCTTGCGTCATGGCTGTCGATGATGAGACGGGTGACCTCGTCGGCCTCATAGGGGATGACGGCTTCCTGGAGGAATTGCCGAAGCGGAACCTCGGCGAGCGCCATCCGCGCTGCGATCATCTGCGCGGCGCTACCGGCGGCGATTGCGGCCAGCCGGTCGCCGGAGCGCGGCGGCGTCGCCTTGGCAAGGAGGTCGCGCAGGTCGGAAAAGGTATAGCTCGTGGCGTCGATGGTGTGGCGGTAGACCAAAGGCACCTCCGCAGGCTGGTCGGTCAATGGCCGACTTCAGATTAGCTTGAAGGCGGCGTGACGTCAGGGAATACGCACTTGGCCGCCTCGGTGCACCCAGATGTTTGGGGCAGGCCGTGAGATCCTCGGGGCCGCCTGCCGGAAAGCGATAGGATCGCTCCAAATCACTGAGACCACTCATGTTTGGCTGGAGCGGGAGCGTGCACCCCGAACTTGCGCGTTAACACTGCGTCCATCTTCATTCTGCATAGTTTTGCATGAATTTGATACGACCGCGCGCACCGGCCGCTCCCGGCCATTCGGGCCTGAACATCATGACAATCGACCAAACTGGGAATGCCGCCGGCCTGGCAGGCCGGCTCACGCTTGCCAACAAGCTCTACGCGATCTTCGCGTTGTTCGCACTGCTGACTGCGGCGATCGCGATGCTGTCGGACTACAACAGCCGCCGCGGCGCTGAGCTGACCGCCGCGATCGAGACGGCGAATGCGGCGGCGCTGAACGTCGAGCGCGTCAACTCGCTGGTCTATGCGGTCGTGATGGAGTCGCGCGGCGTCTACATGTCGACGGAGCCGGCCGTCGTGAAGAAGTACGGCGAAGGCCTGCTCAAGTTCAACGGGCAGATCCTCGACGTCGTGAAGCGCTGGGAAACCATCGTCAAAACCGACGATGCCGAGCAGTTCGCCACCTTCAAGAAGCGCATCGAGCAGTTCGTCGAGTTCCGCAAGGAGTTGGTCCGCCGCGGCATCGAGATCAACGCGGCCGCGGGCCGCGAATGGGGCGACAACGACGCCAATCGCGCCGTTCGCTCGGCGCTGAACAAGGATCTCGAGGCGCTCTCCAAGGTCTATGCCGAGCGCGCCAGGCAGATCGCGCAGCAGACCGAGACCAACCGCTTGCTGTCGCTGGTGCTGACCTGCCTCGGCGGCCTGGCACTGGCACTCGTCGTCATCGGCATCATCATCATTGCCCGCTCGATCGCGCGGCCGCTCGCCGCGATCACCGCAACCATCAAGCAGGTCGCCGATGGCGCCGAGAACGTCGTGGTGCCGCACAGTGGCCGTGCCGACGAGATTGGCGCGCTGGCCCGCGCGATCCAGGTCTTCCAGGAAGCGATGGAACGCAACCGCAATCTCGCCTCGCAGGTTTCGCAGGATTCCGCCGCGCGCGAGGAACGCGCCCGCCACATCGAACAATCCGTGGAGGCGTTTCGCGAGGCCATCAGTGCGGTGATGCGCGGCCTCACGGATAACGCCACCGTCATGCGCGAGACCGCGCAGACCATCACGCGCGTCACCGCGGACGCCAGCAGCCGCGCCGGCACGGCGGCGAACGCCACCGAACAGGCCTCCCATAATGTCACGGCGGTGGCGGGCGCCGCCGAGGAATTGTCGGCATCGGTGGTGGAAATCGGCCGCCAGGTGCGGCAGAGCGCAACCGCAGTCGAGCACACCGGCCAGCGCACCGAGAAGTCGATCTCCGAGATCGAGAGCCTTGCGGCCGCCACGCAGCGCATTGACGGGGTGCTCAATCTGATCCAGGCGATCGCCGAGCAGACCAATCTGCTCGCGCTCAACGCCACCATCGAAGCCGCGCGCGCCGGTGACGCCGGCCGCGGCTTTGCCGTCGTCGCCCATGAAGTGAAGGCGCTGGCGGGTCAGACTGCGAAAGCGACCGCCGAGATCGGCGAGAACGTCTCGATGATCCAGACCTCCACTCGCAACGCGGTCGATGCCGTGCGCGAGATCGGCGGCGCGGTGCGCGAGATCAACGACGTCACCGCGGCGATCGCCGGCGCGATCGGCCAGCAGGACGCCGCCACGCGCGAGATCTCGTCGAATGCGCAATCCGCGGCCCAGGGCAACGAGACGCTGGTCGCCAACATCACGTCGCTGCGCGATGCCATCGGCGAGACCGACACGGCGGCCTCCTCCGTGCTGACGGCGGCGAGCAGCCTGACCGCCACGGCGGAGAGGCTGTCGCGCGAGGTGGAAACGTTCTTCCAGAATCTGCGGTCGGGGTCGGCGGACAGCCGCCTCGCCAAGGCCGGATAAGGGCGCGCGCCCACCCGCAAGGCCGGCGGCGGTCACGCTTCGACGAAAGAGCTCGAAAGCGCTTTCGACGAGAGTCGATTAACGCTCCGACCTCGATTGATCGACAAATATTCGAACGCGGCCAACATCCTCGACTTCACGGTAACGATGCAACTCCGTTTGGAGTTCGGGATCCGAATTGGCCCAAGCCAACCAATCGAACGGGACCGAACTCTGCAAATAGGTATCCACCAGAATCACGTCTGGGCGAGCGTTTCGCAGGTCTGCCAACAACTGCCGCCGCTCGAAATCCATGATGCCGTCCAGTTTTGCTCGCTCTGCTTGGGTTGGCTGTGAGCTGTTCTCGGCCAAAATCGCACCGGCCGTCAGCGCCTGGGCACACGAACTGCCCACCCAAGTCCCACCGATTTGACGGACGAGCGGATGCCCTAAAGCGAGGTGATCGGTAATCGTGAGCAGCCGCGGATGCTTTGCATGTGACTGGATACGCTGCTCCAGCGGCGGAAACTCTCGGAGCGACAAGGACAAACAGAGCCCGATGAGCACCACGCCAGCAAAGCCGCCGATCTTGACCGACACTGGCAGATTCCTTGTGCGAACATGTAGCAAGGGCGCAGCAATCGCAAACAAGCAAAGCGCGTACAGCGTGTAAGTCCAGCCCTTGCCTTGAAGAAGGAAACTCGCGGCGCCGCCGACGGCTGCGGCCAGCCACGGGGTTGCGTCGCTGCCTATTTTGAGGCCTTGCGGAGTGACTTGGCGCAGAAACACAATGGAAGCAGTGATCACAACGATCGGGAAAGGAAGCAGACCAGCCAAATTCTTCCTCATTGGAAGATAGGTGGCAGCGACCATCGGCGCAAAGGTAAACAGATAGCCGGGAAACACGAGAGCGACCACCGCCCCATAGCCGATGACCATAGCGGCGGCTGCACACGCTTCAGGGGTGAACAACAGCCTGAGAGAACGTTGGTGGATGATGCCAAGGATGATCGGAAGGCCTGCCACCAGAGCAAGCTGGGGCTTGATGCACATGGCCAGCCCGCCACCCAGTCCTGCCAGGATCGCAACCGCTCCGGGCGAAAGGCCGCGCCAGCGAATTGCAGTGATGGCTACAAAGGGAGTGAGTGCAATGACGGCTATATGTTCACGTTGCCCGAATACGGCGTTCGGAAGCACCGCGAACAGAAAAGCGAGCACGCACGTCGAAATAGTTCGCTCTCCGGCTCCCAACTTCGCCGCCGCGGCGGCGCGATCGATCAAAAATAGCGAGCCGATGATCTCGATCATCACCAGGACGATCACGATGATCTCGGGCGCAATGCCGGTCAATCGCGCAAGCAGGGCTGCCGGCATGTAGAGGTAGATCGACAGCGGCGGATTCAGCTCGAAGAGGTCGACACCCAACTTTCGGCCATCCAGGATTTGCTCTCCTTCAGAAAGCAGGCAGCTCAAATCCGGGTTGAGAACGGAGGGTATTTGAACAAGCAAGGCCGTCAGGAGGATCGCGGCCACGATGATCCAACGCTGATTCATGCCCCAACCGCTTCCAGGCACACCCTGGGGGATGACGGCCTTTTCTGACGTCGGCAAAAGTTCTCTCCTCGAGCCGAAGCGACCTGTTGGCCTTCATCGTGCGCGAACTTCCAAAAGCGCAGGGAGCTCCACTCTCAATCAGCGGTCGTTACTATTGTACTACAATGATCGGAAACAATGGTGTTTCAGGGCCAAAGCGGTGGACTTGCCGCCGCTCTATCAGCGCCAGCTCCGTCTGCGCCGGACCGGCTACTGCCGGATTCGTGATTGGAACGACGTTTTCCCCCGACCGTTAACGCGCCGTCTTGCCGGACGCTGCTGGTCCGACGAAGCAATGTTGCCAGCGAGGAGACTGAACATGGCAAGTGCGGCAGATCGCGATCCCCGACACCATACGCAGAAGATGCAGAAGGCGCTCCAGGATATCCGGAACCATCTGCGCGAGGACATTCAAAAAGTCGACGAACCACAGTTGAAGGCGATGTTCGAAACATCCGCAGAGGTTTTGGGCGGCCTCGAGAAGGCGTTCAAGGATTACGAACAGAAGAACGAAAAGGCCTGGCGCTGATCCTCGCGACGCCGCGGCGCAAGCTGCGAGGCCCTCGGTTCACAGGAATATTCACCATGACAATAGTGATGCCCAGCAAGCGCCAGCTGCTCCTGCTTGGTGGATCATTGGCGGTCCTCGCCGCTCCGGCGGTCATCGCGACGCCGGCTCTCGCCCAACAGAGCGGAGTCGGCGAGAAGCTGAAGGAGATGGTCACGGGGAAAAAGGACGAGGAGGTCACGCCTCCCGAGGACTTGATGCGCGAACACGGCGTGCTCGACCGCGTGCTGCTGGTCTACGAAGCCGGACTCCGAAAGTTCTCGTCCAACGAGGATTTCGATCCCGCCCTGATCACGCAGTCAGCCGAGATCGTTCGCGATTTCATCAATAACTACCATGAGAAATCGGAGGAAGAGCACGTCTTCCCGCGCTTCAAGAAGGCCGGGAAGATGACTGATCTGGTGGACACGTTGCTGCGCCAGCACGAAGCGGGCCGAATGGTCACGAACACGATCCTGAAACTCGCGCCGTCGAGCCGGAGCGATGCCGACGCCCGCAAACAGCTCGTCGGGTCGATCCAATCCTTCGTCACGATGTATCGGCCGCACGCGGCCCGCGAGGACACCGATCTCTTCCCGAAGCTGAAGGACGTCGTGTCCTCCAATGAATACGACGCGATGGGGGAGGATTTCGAGAAAAAGGAACACGAACTGTTCGGGGAAGACGGTTTCGAGAAAATGGTGGCCCGCGTTGCCCAGCTGGAGCAGCAGATCGGCATTCACGACCTGGACCAATTCACGCCGCGCCAATAGCCGGGATCTCCAGCCACCTTCCTCCTGCGACCGGATTTATTCGATTATTTCGTCGGCGGCTGTCGCGAAGGCGTGCTACACGTCTGGCGCGGAGCTTGAGTCACAGCACAAGGGCGCCCAGTATGGGGAACCAAGCGCCCTTGCACCCCCATCGCCGGCAGATCCGAGGCGTGAGTTCTGATGGATCGCTGGACGCGCCGACGAACGCTGGATGACCGGAGCGAATCATAGCTGGATCTCTTGCCGCAATTGAGGCACCCATGCGCCAAACAAGCAGCGCCCCGGTTTCGTCAGGTTGGCTTTACCGGGAGGATGCAGTGCATCGCGCACGGTCATGCCAGAGCAACCGACAATTCGAAGGTAGACACATGTCATATGCCTACAAGCTGAATGAAGACGTCCAGCACCTCCGCCAAGGTCCACAAGGCCGTGCCGAGACTGATCAGCCGGTGATCTATACCATCGTTCAATGCATGCCGATCGAGGCCGACGGTCGTCTTCGCTACCGCATCAGGAGCAAAACGGGCAATGTCGAGCGCGTGGTGACGGAAGATCAGCTCTCGTACTCCCAGTGATCCTGCAGCCCTATCCCGCCATCACCCCGCCGCGCTTGATCAGCTCCTTGCCGACCGCAGCCAGATGCACTTGGTCGGGGCCGTCGCCGATGCGGATGAAGCGGGCGTAGACATAGGCCCGCGCCAGGAACGTGTCCTGCGAGACGCCGGCGGCGCCGTGGATCTGGATGGCGCGGTCGATGACGCGGGCGGCCATGCTGGGCACCACGATCTTGGCGGCTGCGATCAGGTCGCGCGCGGCCTTGTTGCCCTCGCGGTCCATCCTGTCGGCGGCTTGCAGTGTCAACAGCCGCGCCTGGGCGATCTCGCAGAACGAATGTGCGATGTCCTCGCGCACCGAGCCCTGCTCGGCCAGCGGCTTACCGAACGCCGTGCGTGAGACCGCGCGCCGGCACATCAATTCCAGCGCACGCTGGGCGCAGCCGATCAGCCGCATGCAATGGTGGATGCGGCCGGGGCCGAGCCGTCCCTGCGCAATCTCGAAGCCGCGGCCTTCGCCAAGCAAAATGTTCTCCGAGGGCACGCGGACGTTGTCATAGACGATCTCGGGGTGACCGACCGGCGCGTCGTCATAGCCGTAAGTCAGCATGTCGCGGACGATGCGCACGCCCGACGTATTCCTGGGCACCAGGATCATGGATTGCTGGCGATGGCGGTCGGGATCGTCGGGCGCGGTCTTGCCCATCACGATCAGGATCTCGCAATCCTCGTTCATCGCACCGGAGGTGAACCATTTGCGGCCATTGACGACGTAGTCGCCGCCGTCGCGCTTGATCTCGCACTGGATGTTGGTGGCATCGCTGGAGGCGACCTGCGGCTCCGTCATCGAGAAACCGGAGCGGATGCGCCCCTCCAGGAGCGGCTTCAGCCAGCGCTCCTGCTGCGCCGGCGTGCCGTAGTTCGCGAGCACCTCCATGTTGCCGACATCGGGTGCCGAGCAGTTGAACACCTCGGGCGCCCAGAGGATGCGGCCCATGATCTCCTTCACCGGGGCGTATTCGAGATTGGTGAGGCCCGGACCGTGCTCGCCGGAGAGAAAGAGGTTCCACAGCCCCTGCTCCCGCGCCAGCCGCTTCAGGTCCTGCAAAACGGCTGGCGTCTTGTAGCGCAAGGCCTCAGGCTTCACCTGTTCGTAATAGAGCTCCTCGACCGGCTCGACATGCGTCCGCATGAACTGGCGGACGCGCTCCTGCAGCTCCAGCGACCGTGCGGAGTGTTGAAAGTTCATTTTAATCCTCCCGCTCGCCGACCTTCGCGTCGGTCTCGTAGGGTGGGCAAAGCGGAGCGTGCCCACCGCTTCTATTTCGGTGTTGGAGCGGTGGTGGGCACGGCGCAAGTGCGCCTTTGCCCACCCTACGATTCCGAGCTGGCGGAGAGAGCCCCACCCCGCTCGCCGATCTTGCGCCTCACGTCCCGCGCAACAGCTTGCTCGCCACGACCGAACGCGCGGCGTGCTGCCTTTTTGTCAGCGTGTCAGATCAGCGGAGTTCGCTACGACGGTCTTGCGTCGAGTTGCTGGTGAGCTACTGGCGCCGCCGCAGGCTGAGGCCCAAGCTGACCCAGCCGGTCCCCGCCATGATCAGGTCGATGCCGAGAAACAGGCCGAGGATATAGACGCTGTTGACCGGCCAGCGCGCCAGGATCAGCAGCCCGAGCAAGAGCGTGACGACGGCCGACAGCGCCACCCAGACCCACGGGCTTTCCCTCTTCATGCTGAAGGCGAGAAACAGCCTGACCGCGCCGGAGGCAAGCAGCGAGGCGCCGAGGAACAGCGTGAGCAATGCCGCCGCGAACAACGGATTGTCGAAGGTCAGGAAGCCTGCCACGATATAGAGCACGCCGAGCAGGGCCCAGATCGCGAACTTGCCCCAGCTCTTCATCTGGAACGCGCCGATCACCTCTGTCACGCCGGCGACGATCATCATCGCACCGACCACGATGACGCTCGCAACCGTCGCCATCACCATGCTGCCGAGCGCGACGAATCCGGCGATCAGATACACGAGACCGAGAGCGACCACCCAGCCCCATTTGGCATGCAGCGCGGCAATGCCGGAGCCCAGGCTCAAGTTTTGAGACGTATCCGAAGCACTTGTCATGACGGCTACTCCTGCATGTGAAGCCCCCAGAGCACATCTTCAGGATAGCACCGATAGCGCCGGGACAACAGCCAGTCGAGCAGCCTTGCGCCACGCCAGCCATGACGCAAATCAAGGTCGACCGGGCGCATCACGCGCGCGACCGTTCCATTTCGAGCTCGGCCTTGAGATTGTCGAGATCCCGATAAATCGAGGCAACCGCCAGCACGCGGCCGCCCTTGCGGTACTTCAGCAGGCAGTCCTTCCCCGAAATGCTGCCGTCGATCGCGATGTCGTCGAAGCTCTCGGCATGGCCGACATAGTTGATCGGCACATCGTAATGCTGGCTCCAGAAAAACGGCACGGCCTCGAAGCGTTCGCGACCGCCCATCATGTTGCGTGCCGCGGTCTGGCCCTGGCGCTCCGCCACCACCCAATGCTCGACGCGGATGATTTGCCGCGAATGCGGATCGGGCCAGCGCGCGATGTCACCAGCAGCGAAGATTCCGGCGACGCTGGTTTCGAGGTATTCGCTCACGCTGACGCCGCGATCGGCGGCAAGCCCCGCATGCTCGGCGAGTGCGAGGCGCGGCTTCACGCCGATGCCGACCACGACGAGGTCGGCCTCGATCACGCTACCGCTCTTCAGCGTCGCGCGCGTGCCGTCGAGTTTCTCCACGGTGTCCTTCAGATGAAAATTGACGCCGTTCTCTTCGTGCAACGCGCGCACGAAGTCGCCCATCTCGGCACCTAGCACCTTCTGCATCGGCCGTTCTTCCGGCGCAACCACGTGCACCTCGAGCTTGCGTGCCCGCAAGGAAGCCGCGACCTCGAGGCCGATGAAGCTCGCGCCGATCACGAGCACGCGTTTCGCGCTGCCCGCCGCGTTGATGATGGCGCGGCTGTCGGCGACCGAACGCAAGGTGTGGACATGCGGCTGCTCGGCGCCGGGGATCTGCAATTTGACTGGCTCGGCGCCGGTCGCGAGCAGCAGACGGTCGAATGGCAGCCTGTCGCCATTGCCCAGCGTCACGCTGCACGCCCTCGGATCGATCGCGGACACATTGGTGTTGAGCCTGAGGTCGATGCCGGCGTCCGCATAGTAATCCTCGCCCCGCAACGGCAGCCAGTCCTCCGGCGCGTTGCCGGCGAGATAATCCTTGGACAGGTTCGGCCGGTCGACCGGCACCGCGCCGTCATTGCTGAGCATGGTGATGCCGCCGGCAAATCCCTCGCGCCGCAGCATCTCGGCCGCCGCGAAACCGGCCGCGCCGCCGCCGACGATGACGAATCTTTCCGGCGCCGGCGCCGCGCGGTGCGATGCTGATGGCTTCAGCGCCTCCTGCTTGCGCTGAACCGAAATCCAGTCCTGATCGCGCGTCACCTCCCAGAGCGCGAGCGCGTTTAGCGCCGGCGGACGCGTGGCCTCGCCGGTGCGCAAGGAGAAGCAGGCGTGATGCCAGGGGCAGCGGATGGTGTGGCCGACCACCAGCCCTTCGGCGAGCGGGCCATGATAATGGCTGCACGTGGGCTCTATGGCAAAGACCTCGCCGCCCGCCTGCACCAGCAGCACATCTTCGTCGCCGACATGGCCGAGCAGCTTGCTGTCCTTGAAATCCGCGAGCGACACGCCTTTGGTCAGGTCGGGCCCGCTCGGCTTGCTGTCTTCGCTCATGATTATCGTCTCCCGGCTCACGGGTGATCCAGGATTTGGACGGCGCTACCCGCGAAAAGTTCCCAACGGTCGGCAAAATTTACGTTTGCGCCGCCTTCCGCAGATCCCGCACCGCCCCCGCCCATTCGGAAGGCCGCTCCTGCGGCAAATTGTGCCCGGCGCCCGCGAACACGCGCCGCTCGAAGAACCCCTCGAACTTGCGCGCGTGATGCGCAGTGCCGGGATTGACGCCGTCGCTGTCGCCGTCGATTGCGATCGTCGGAACGCGGATCGCCGGCTGTGCCGCGAGCTTCGCCTCGATCCCGGCATAGGCGGGATCGCCTGCGACCAGCGCGTAGCGATGGCGGTAGGAGTGGATCACGACATCGACGAAATCGGGATTGTCGAACGACACGGCGCTTCGCTCGAACGTCGCGTCATCAAATGTCCATTTCGGCGACCACATCGCCCAGAGCTGGCGCGCGAAGCCACCGCGATTGCGCTCCAGCGCGCGGCGGCCGCGCTCGTTGTGGAAGAGATATTGATACCAGAGCGCCGCCTCCTCGGGTGGCGAAGCCGGCTCCATGCTGCGGGCGATGTTCTGGATGTTGTAGGAATTGCCGGAGACGAGCCCGACCACGCGCTCCGGATGCAGCGCCGAGACCACGCAGGCGGCCCGCCCGCCCCAATCATAGCCGCCGACGACCGCGCGTTGAATGCCAAGCGCATCCATGAAGGCAAGGAGATCGGCGCCAAGCGCCGCCTGCTCGCCGGAGCGCAGCGTCTGCGCAGAACGAAACCGCGTCGGACCGTAGCCGCGCAGCCAGGGCACCAGCACCCGCGCGCCGGCTTGCGCCAGGATCGGCGCGGTCTCGGCGTAGGCGTTCACGTCATAGGGAAAGCCATGACCCATGATGCAGGGCCAGCCGTCCGGCGCGCCGTAGTCGAGATAGGCGATGTCGAGGACGTCCGTGGTGATCGTTTTGTGCTGCATGCCTTGCTCACGGCTTTGCGACGTCGTAGCCCGGATCGAGCGCAGCGCAATCCGGGCGGCGCAGCTTTTCCCGGATTGCGCTTCGCTCCATCCGGGCTACGAGAAACCCGACTTACGTCTGCGGACCGGACAACGTGATGTCGCGCTCGGCGCGGAACACGTTGCTGTAGAGATTGGCGATCCATTGCCGGCCGATCTCGGTCTTGTTGAGATATCCGATCTCGGTCTGGATGTGCGGTGCGACACTGTTCCAGTAGAATTGCGGATAGCGGTTCACGATGTCCGCGGGCGAGTCGTAGCCGAGCTGGCGGTTGATGCCGACCTCCTCGAATTCGTAGTAGAGCGCGTTGGCCTTGCGCAGATAGTTGGGATCCCCGAGCTGCCCGATGAAGTCGGCGGCGCGCAGGATCGAGGCCTCGTCGTCATATTCCTGGCCTTCCTGGGCCGGAAACCGCGTGCCTTCGATGGCGCGGGCGACGCGCTCGCTGTCGATGCCGCGGATCGGCGGCAGCCGCCGCCTTACGAAGAGCTTCGAGCGGTCAACGTGATACATCATCAGACTGGCATCCGAGGCGCCACGCGGCAGCGACACCTTGGTCCCGGCCTCGTCGATCACGAAACCGTCTTCGTCATCCTCCGGAAACAGACCGCGGACGTAGCCGATGTCATGCGCAAGGCAGGCGATCAGGACATGGATATAGTCTTCCGCCGCAAGGTGCGTGTGAAGATTGCGCCCCATGAGGATCGCCTGGGCCGCGAGTGTCACCAGCATCGTATGCTCGATATTGTGGTAGAGCGCGTCGCTGTTGCCGATGCATTCCATCGCGGTGCGGGTCGAGCCCTCCACCACCCTTGCGTAGGATTCGTCGTACCTGCGGCGCATGAACGAACCCAGCATCTTCTCCAGGGTTTCGGCCGCCAGTTTCGGCAACGTGATCATGGATGCAGCCCCGCCCGCCGGTGGTGTCCCACGCCAACTCCCGATCTCTTTTCGCGCTCTCGACGCACGCCAGCATAGCCCATCTTGGGCCGACTGGCCAAACCCCCGGACGAGAACACGGAAATATGTTGCCGTAGCGGGTGCCGGCGCGGCACCCCCTGGGCCTGGCCAGGACGGCGAGCCTGCTTACTCCACCACCAGCACGTCCACGGCGACATCGAGCTTCTGCTTCGGCGAGCCGACGATGATGCCGTCCACCGGGGACACGTCGGAGAAGTCGCGCCCGACCGCGAGCACGATGTGATCGTTGGCGATCAAGAGATCGTTGGTCGGATCGAAATCGAGCCAGCCGAGCTCCGCCCCGCACCACAGCGAGACCCAGGCGTGCGTCGCGTCGGCACCTTGCAGGCGCGGCTTGCCGGCCGGCGGAATGGTGCGGAGATAGCCGCTGACATAGGCCGCGGGCAGGCCGAGCCCGCGCAGGCCCGCGATCATCACATGAGCAAAGTCCTGGCAGACGCCGTGGCGCTTGGCGAAGACCTCGTCGAGCGGCGTCGAGATCACCGTCGCCTTGGGGTCGTAGCGAAACTCGGTGCGGATGCGATGCATCAGATCGACCGCGCCGGCGAGGATGCCCGCGCCGGGCGCGAAGCTCTCGGCCGCATAGGCGCTGACGGTGCGCAGCACCGGCACCAACGGGCTGGCAAAGACATAGCCCACCGGCGACGACGGACCGAGGCTGGTTGCTTCGAAGGCGATGTCGCGGACGCTCTCCCAGGATAGGCTGACGGCGTCGCGCGCCGGCGGCTGGCGCGACACCGAGACCCGCGAACGCGAGTCGATCCGCAAGGTCCGATGTGCAGCCTCGATCACGACGCTCTCGGTCAGCGTGCCGAAGAAGTCGCGGCGAACGTTGCGCTCGGCCGGACGCGGACGGATCTCGACGCGGTGCGAGATCAGCTCCTGGCCGCCTCCGCTCCTCGGCTCCAGCCGCAGCGTGCAGCGGGCGAAGCTGACCGCGCTCTCGTATTCATAGGTGGTGACGTGGCGGATGTCGTAGATCACGCCAGCCCCGTCAGCTTTTCCGGCCGGCTGGCATTGGGACCGTGCGGGAAATAGTGCAACCCGATGGCCTCGGCCAGCTTGAGCAAATCCTGCTCCAGCGAAAACAGCGTCTTGACCTCGAGCTTCTCGGCTTCTGCGGTCGCAAGCATCGCCTGGATCGCGACCGCGAGCCGTTGCGGCTGCTCGATCAGGCCATGCTCCTTCAGGCTCGGCAGCGCGGCGATGTGCTCGTTCAGCGTCGTCACCTGGAACGCCACCGAACGCGGATTGTAGCCGTCGAGAACGGCGAGGTCGCGCACCGGCGCCAGGATCGGCGCCAGCAGATAGCGCGAGCGGTAGGTGATCTGGGAATCCACCAGCGTCAACAGGATGTCGAGATCCTCGTCGCCGGCCTCGTCATAGGCGAACTGGCGCGCGAAACGCGTGGTGTTGACGGCACGCTCGGTGCGGCGGCCGATATCGAGGAAGCGCCAGCCGGCGGCGCGGTTCATGTTCTCCTGCGCAAGACCCGCAAAGCTCGCGAGTTCCTGCAAGGTCAGCTCGGCCGCGCTCAGCACGCTGTCGTCGTCCTCGACCTCCCAGGCCAGCCGCTCGGCCATTTCGGTAATGACCTGCCAGGCATCGGGCGACAGCCGCTCGCGCAACGAGGTCGCCGTGCGCTGTGCCGCACGCACCAGCGACAATGCCGAGCCGAAACGCTCCGCGCTCTGCAGCGCTTCGGCGGTGATGCGCCCGGGGGCGACACGCGAGGCTTGCGAGATCGCGCCCCAGGACACCAGCAGGCGCTGGATGCGCTCCGCCGATTGCAGCGAGGCCGATGTGCCCTTGTTGGGCCCGCTCGGCGAGCCCAGCGCCCGCACGAGCCGCAATGTTGCTTCGGCGCGCTCGAGATAGCGGCCGAGCCAGAACAGATTGTCGGCGGCGCGGCTCGGCAGCACACCGGCGATGCGGCGGATGCGCACCTTGTCGGTGGCGGGCAGCAACGACGCGGTCGAGACTTTTTTCTCCGAGACGACCCAGACGTCGGCAGCGCGTGCGCCATCACCCATCGACACCGCGCGCGCATCCGCCTGCTCAGCGATCCGGCAGAAGCCGCCGGGCATGATAGCCCAGCCATCGGGCGTGGCGGCCGCGAACACCCGCAGCACGAAGGGACGCGGGGTGAGCTGTCCCTGTTCCCACACCGGCATGGTCGAGAGCCGCACCACCTCCTGGCCGACATAGTCCATGCCGCGCGCGGCAATGGCGTCGGTGAGGCGCTGCCGCCCGCTGGCGTCGAGCTCGCTCGCAAGCACCGGACCATTGCTGTCGAAGCCGGGAACGCCGCGCTGGTAGGCACCTTCGATCGCAACCCGGTCGAGCCGCGACAACACCTCGTCGCGCGCCGAGCGTTGGCCGCACCACCAGGTCGCGATGTGCGGCATCTTCAGCTCTTCGCCGAGCAACCTCCGGCTCAGGGCCGGCAGGAAGCCGAGCATCGCGCGCGCCTCCAGCACGCCGGAGCCCGGCATGTTGGCGACCACGACGCCATCCTTGCGCAGCACGTCGATCAGGCCGGGCACCCCCAGTCGCGACGAGGCATCGAGCTCGAGCGGATCGAGCGAATTGGAATCGACACGACGCAAGAGCACGTCGAGCCGCTTCAATCCTGCGACGGTGCGGATGTGGATACGGTCGTCGCTGACGGCGAGATCGTCGCCCTCGACCAGCAGGAAGCCGAGATAGCGCGCCAATGTCGCGTGCTCGAAATAGGTCTCGCTGAAACTGCCGGGCGAGAGCACGCCGATCCGCGGCTCGTCGCGGTCGGCCCGCGCGCGCAGGCTCTCGCGAAATGCCTCGAAGAACGGCGCTACGCGTGGAACGTTCATCGAGTTGTAGAGATCGGAGAAGGCGCGCGAGAGCACCAGGCGGTTTTCAAGCGCATAGCCCGCACCCGACGGCGCCTGCGTGCGGTCGCCAAGCACCCACCAGCGGCCATCCGGCCCGCGGCCGACATCGGCCGCATAGAGCGAGAGATAGCGCCCACCCGGCGGCGGCACGCCGCAGACGGGACGGAGATATTCGGGACTGCCGGCAATGGCGGCTGCAGGCAAGGCACCTTCGGCGACGAGCCGGCCCTCGCCATAGATATCGCGCAGCACGAGCTCGAGCAGTTCGGCGCGCTGCGTGATGCCGGCGGAAAGCTGCTTCCAATCGGCCTCGTCGATCAGCAGGGGCAGATGGCTGAGCGACCACGGCCGGTCGGCGCTGTCGCCGGGCGCGCGGTAGGTAACGCCGGCCTCGCGCAGGTGGCGGTCGGCCATGCCGAAGCGCCGCTCGATCTCGTCGGGCGCGAGCGCGCCGAAGGCGTCGAAGAACCGCCTCCAGACCGCGCGCGGGGCGCCGTCGGACCCCAGGAACTCGTCGGGAATGCCGGGCAGGCGCCGATAGTCGCGGATCCATTGCGCGAGGCGGCGCTGGCTTTCGCGCTGACTTTGCGCCTTACCCGCCTTGTCGTCCTCTTCGGCCGCGCCCTCGCCCATGCGCCTCTCCTTGCCCCACACGCATACTCATTGCAGGAGCGGAGTACGCAAGTCGAGGGTCAGCGGAAACTCATTTGTGCGTTCCTCCGGCGGGGGCTGCATCGGACCCGGCGTGTGGCCGTGGTCCTGGAAGCGCGCCAGCCGTCGCGCCTCTGCCTCGTAGGTATTGACCGGCTTGGTGTCGTAGCTGCGTCCACCGGGATGGGCGACATGGTAGACGAAGCCGCCGAGCGAGCGGCCGTTCCAGGTGTCGATCAGGTCGAAAGTCAGCGGTGCGTGGACCGGAATGGTCGGGTGCAGGCCGGAGGCCGGCTGCCAGGCCTTGAAGCGGACGGCGGCCACGGCTTCGCCGGAGCGTCCGGTCGAGGTCATCGGCAGGCGGCGGCCGTTGCAGGTCACGATGTGGCGGCCTTCGACGAAGCCTTCCGCCTTGACCTGGAGCCGCTCGACCGACGAGTCGACATAGCGCACGGTGCCGCCGGCCGAGCCTTCCTCACCGAGCACGTGCCAGGGCTCCAGCGCCTGCCGCAGCTCCAGAGTCACGCCGCCATGGTGGACGCGGCCGAACGCGGGGAAGCGGAATTCGAGCTGGGCCAGATACCATTCCGGCTCGAACGGATAGCCGGACTGCTTGAGTTCGGAGAGCACGTCCAGAAAATCTTCCCAGATGAAGTGCGGCAGCATGCAGCGGTCATGCAGCGCCGTGCCCCAGCGCACGAACTTGCCGGCCTGCGGCTCGCGCCAGAATTTTGCGATCAGCGCGCGGATCAGCAGCTGCTGCGCCAGCGACATGCGCGGATCAGGCGGCATTTCGAGCGCGCGGAATTCGACGAGGCCGAGCCGACCCGTAGTGCCGTCGGGCGAATAGAGCTTGTCGATGCAAATCTCGGCGCGATGGGTGTTGCCGGTGATGTCGACGAGCAGATGGCGGAACAGCCGATCCACCAGCCACAGCGGCGCCTGGATACCCGGCGGCGGCACATGCGAAAGTGCGACTTCCAGCTCGTAGATGCTGTCGTGCCGCGCTTCGTCGATGCGCGGCGCCTGGCTGGTCGGCCCGATGAACAGGCCCGAGAAGAAATAGGACAGCGACGGATGCCGCTGCCAGTACAACACCAGGCTTTTCAAGAGATCAGGCCGGCGCAGGAAAGGCGAGTCCTGCGGGCTGGAGCCCCCAACCACGACGTGATTGCCGCCGCCGGTGCCGGTGTGGCGGCCGTCGACCAGGAATCGGTTGGCGCCGAGGCGTATCTTGCCGGCATCCTCATAGAGCCCGACGGTGATGTCGACCGCCTCGCGCCAGTTCTTGGCCGGCTGGACGTTGACCTCGATCACGCCGGGATCGGGCGTCACCTTGATGACCTCGACGCGCGGATCGAACGGTGGCGGATAGCCTTCGACATGGACCTGGAGCTGCATCTCCTCGGCGGTCGCTTCGAGCGCTGCGATGAGCTCGAGATAATCTTCGATTTCCTCGACTGGCGGCATGAAGGCACAGAGCACGCCGTCGCGGACTTCGACCGACATCGCGGTGCGGACCGGGATGGACGTGTTGAGTTGCTCCGGTGCGACCCGCGGCGGCGATTCCGGACGCGCCGGGAGGCTGAACACCGGCAGCTTGCCGCGGGCCTCCATCGGATCCCGTTCGACGATGTAGGGATATTGGTCGGGTGGAACGTGGCCGAGCGAATCGAGCGGCAAGCGCAGACCGAGCGGCGAATCGCCCGGCATCAGGAACAGATGACTGCGCCGGAGCTGCCAGCGCTCGCTGCGCCAGCGTGGCGGCGCATTCCAGCGCTGCACCGGCAGCACGAAGCCGCGAGGATTGTTGAGCCCCTGATCGAACACCCGCGCCATGCGGGCGCGGGCCTCCGGATCGGACAATTTGGAATCGGACGGATCGACGTTGACGGGAAGCTCGGCTTCCTTCTTGAGCCAAAGCGCGGTGTCCTCATAGGCCGGCATGATGTAGCCGGGGTCGAGCCCGAGCCGCAATGCCGCGCCCTCGACGAACGCCCTGACGTCCTTGGCCTGCGCTGGACGCGGGTTTTCGATGCTGGCGATGAGGTCGGCATTCTTCCAGATCGGCACGCCGTCCTTGCGCCAGTACAGCCCGAAGGCCCAGCGCGGCAGGCTCTCGCCGGGATACCATTTGCCCTGGCCGAAATGCAGCAGGCCGCCGGGCCCGAAGCGCGTGCGCAGGCGCCGGATCAGATCGTCGGCGAGCGCGCGCTTGGTGGGACCGACGGCCTCCGTATTCCATTCCCCCGCCTCGAGATCATCGACCGAGACGAAGGTCGGCTCGCCGCCCATGGTGAGCCGCACGTCCTGGGCCGCAAGATCGCCATCGACCTGCTCGCCAAGGTCGTTGAGCCGCGTCCAGGATTCGTCCGAGAACGGCTTGGTGATGCGCGGCGCCTCGCGGATGCGCCGGACACTCATGTCGAAGGCGAACTCGACTTCGGCGAAGCCGGCACCGCCCGAGATCGGCGCCGCCGAGCGGTAATGCGGCGTGGCGGCGACCGGGATGTGCCCCTCGCCGGCGAGCATGCCGGAGGTCGCGTCGAAACCGATCCAGCCGGCGCCCGGCAGATAGACCTCGGCCCAGGCATGCAGATCGGTGAAGTCGTTCTCCACTTCAGGCGGTCCCTCGATCGGATCGATGTCGGGACGGATCTGGATCAGGTAGCCGGAGACGAAGCGCGCCGCGAGGCCGAGATGGCGGAAGGTCTGGATCAGCAGCCAGGCGGAGTCGCGGCACGAGCCGGACGCCGAGGACAGCGTCTCCTCCGGAGTCTGCACACCCGCCTCCATGCGGATGACGTAACCGATCTTTTGCTGCAGCTCCCTGTTGAGATCGACCAGGAAGTTGACGGTGTTCGGGGCTTCGTGCGGGATCGTGTCGAGATATTTCGCGAACAGGCGATCCGGCTTGACGGTCTCGAGATAAGGCGCGAGCTCGGTCTTGAGATCTTGCGGATATTCGAACGGAAAGCTGTCGGCATAGGGCTCGACGAAGAAGTCGAACGGATTGACCGTGGTCATCTGCGCGGTGAAATCGACCTCGATCTTCAGCTCGGTGGTCTTTTCAGGAAAGACGTAGCGCGCCAGCCAGTTGCCTTGCGGGTCCTGCTGCCAGTTCACGAAATGATTGGATGGCGTGACCTTGAGCGAATAGCTCAGAATCGGCGTGCGCGTATGCGGCGCCGGGCGCAGACGGATGGTCTGCGGGCCAAGATCGATCGGACGGTCGTATTTATAGTGCGTGACGTGATGCAATGCGACGTAGATCGACACGGGGTGCGGTACTCCAGCAGCTTTTTTGAGCAGAACACCGCTGGTGACCGCGATCAAGCACTAACAACGGGCAAAGGGTGCCTACGAACTATCCCCGTCGCAGCATCGTGGCCCGGATGGGGCGCTACACGAGCAGTATCGTAGGGTGGGCAAAGCGAAGCGTGCCCACGGCTTCAGTTACGTGGGCACGGCGCAAGTGCGCCTTTGCCCACCCTTGTATTAGCGCGCCGGATTATAATGGCCTCGTTCCGTGAGGAATGGCCCAGCCCGGGCGGCCGC
>NZ_JBVVOZ010000020.1:0-123714 GCF_055807395.1 Bradyrhizobium sp. Kon10
CCGGTTTGATGAGCGGGGATGGGAAACGGGGCGTTGGCCATAGGCCCCAAGCTACCGCGCCCATCCTCGACTCTACCGTAGCTGACCTCATCTCCAGCCGCCGCTCTCGGCACATGGGTAATCCACGTCGATACGGGCTATTCGAGCCCGAAAGAAAAGCTGTCAGCCAATGCCGCAGGGGGAACGGGCGGGCAATGCCCTTCTGACCTTATTGCATCGTCAAGTGAACGTTCGAAGATATTGGGGCCCCAAACGATGAAGCGGATGCCACCCGGACGCTTGGGGTACAACGGGCCGAGCTGTCGGTCGTAGCGCGGACCAGCGAGGCTCCCAATGATCCATGCGTTGCGCGGCCAAGGCATGAACATCCAGAGCCTGTTGACGTCCAGCGCATAATTAAACGAGACGGTCAAACTCGTGCTCGCGGCCTTGACGTAAGGATCGGATTTTCCACGATCAACATCGGTGCCGTCCGTATTTCGGTATTCCGCGCCAATGGCCCGAAGTGTGGCATGCATGATCGCAAGCCGCGAATAGATGTTTGCTTCGCCAGTGCTCAAGTCATCGAACAAATGATCAAGCCTTAGGGCAAGAGCCTTGTCGTCCAGCATCGGAAACGGCAGCAGGGATTTGGCCCGTCCCAGATACGCGCGATAGTCGGCGTTCGACACCGGGCCAAACGTGCAATTATCTTGCTCGGCATGCCGGTCTAACAGCGGCGCATAATTGGCAATAATGGCCGAGATGACCACGATTAGGGCGATTGTCTGCTTACCTTTCATCCCACGCCTTTGTCTCACGGAACTGAATACTAGCGCTTTACACGTAAAGATTGCATGTTTCCTAACAGTCCAGATCCACGCTTGCGGGTGATCGAAGGGCCGCCCTTCTGCTGTTGGCCCATCTGCGACCTCGGAGGCCATCCGCTTTTCGACCGGCGTTGGCGGTACACCGGACATCAGGCGGCCAGCTGCTTAGTGAGTACGTGCCCTAGTCCGGCGCCGGACCACGAAATAGTTTGTTAGCTTGTGCGTGTGAAACTTGGAGCGTGCCGATTACCGCCGATTGCGGCACATGGAATGGGAATACCGGCCCCGGCTGTTTTCTCCCAACCCTGCGGCTGGGGCCGTTTGAACTTGCGAGGCATCGTTCACGCCGGTCCACAACCATGTTTAGAGGCATTGCCGTCGCGCTATTTGGGCTGACCATTCTTTCGCAGCTCGATCAGGCGCTCTTCTATGGTCGAAATACTGGCGCTGCACTCGGGCTTGTGCGGGAGATTAGCCGTGGTTTCGGGCTGTAGGTCAGCCGTGCTGCGCTCAATCGGAGCGGCGCGTTCAGGGTCCCTCGACGGCTACTTCTTCAACAGTATCCCTGTCGTTCGCGCCATTCGCCTCACCGATCCGGCGTGGCGGCCCAACTCGGCTGCGATCTTCGATACGCCAGCTCCCTGCCGTGCCAGCTTGGACAATTGCTGGACCTCGCGGTCGGCCCATTGCTTTGGCTTTTGTGTTTTCCTGGTGCAGCGCTCAACCTGCCGCCCACTTAACCGGAGCGCCTGGTCGCCGGCACTTGGGAAATTTACGGGTGGTGCCTGCCACCACGAGGCTCAGCACATTGAGGAAGATATCGTCGTGATCGAGGCTGGGCTGGCGCGGTTGGATAGAGCGGCGGCGAGCTAACCTTACCAAGATGTTTTCCTAGACGGAGCGGCAAACCGGGACGAAGATCGCCGCTAGCTGCCATGAAACCCATTGCTGTACGCGACGAAATGATCCTGAAACAAACGCCGTCAACAGCGCAGGGTTTTCGATAAGGCGGAGCTAAACCATCATGAACCGCGAAAGAGATACCATTGCAGTCGGCACCCGCTTCAAGATCAACAAACTTGGAGCGGTTCGCTGCCCAAATCTGGCTAAAAAGGTTGGCATCGTTGTTGGCTTGAGCCGGCAGAGTACCGGCATCACCGTGCTGTTCGATGGCGACGCGAGGCCGAGTTGCTTATACAGGGGCTATATATCTTCAACATCTGCCTGAGCCTGCCTTAAGTCGCTCACCGCTGCCTCGCCAGTGGTCAGGAGCGCTGACACGGCCGTCGGATGTCGGTTTAAGCACGGCTTCGGTGTGGTCGAGAATGGCGGCTTCGGTCGTCGTGATGCTGTAGAGATTGCCCTATGGAGAGCACCGGCTCGCCACCTACTCCAGCTCGATCATTCGGTCCTTGGTGACCCGCAGGCTGCGGAGATAGTAGCCTTGTGCCTGAACGGCTGACTTGATTTCGTGGCTGACCTTGAGAACTCGTTTTCTGCTCTTGCGCCACTTATGTGCAGAGTAAAGCACGGGCACGGCAGAGCCGGTACTTAGAACGAGGAAGTCGCGCTTGTCATTGCGATAGACATCAAACATCTTTCGCCCCCGCTAATCATATTGAACTAAGAATGAAATATGTTTCGGTTGCCTCAATGGACGAGCTTAGTATCGCGAACGGCTGTGGGGGTTGTAAATCTGCAACGTCCGGGATTTCTTCAGCGACGTTCCGGATTGGGAACGAACTTGGTGCAAGCTCGGCCGTTGGTATTGATCAAGCTCTTGCGAGCGGTCGGGTGAAGAGGCTACCGAATTCCGCCACAACCGCGTTGGCACATGCGCGAATGCTGGAAATCCCCCCGCTGCGATCACTGCGAAGAAGAGTTCGCGCCTGAAGAGTTAACCGTGCTTGAGGCTCCGGCCGGGGATGGCGAGTTGATCTGCGCTCGGTGCATCAAGATCAAGCTCCGTCGAGCTGTCGCGAGGCTGGCGCGTGGTGATAACTGATGAATGCATCAGCGTCGTGTCGGTCGCGGCTACCGTGTATCTGACGCCATGAACTTGTTGGGGCGCAGCACTGTCCACGTTCCATCGGGTTGTTGCTAAAAAGCGGCCAGTGAATAAGCAAGTGCGCACGACTCACCTAAACATGCCGCTGACCATCCGAATGCCCAGAAACAGCAAGCTGTACAAGACCACAGCGAAGATGACCGCATAGATCTTTTGTCTCGTTCCGCGTGACCGCTCCCAATTTGGATACGGCACATTTTCGCAGGAAGTCGGCGAATCCATGTTTATCCCACCGCTCAAAAACCGTCTCTTCGCGAGCGAAGATTGATCGCACTACGCCCGTCGAATAGAGCGCGACCGACCGATGGCCAAATGAGTTAGGTGGGTGCTCAAACCAAAACGCATCCTCTGTTGAATGCTCATACTTGGGCTTGTAGCCATTGAGCATGAGCTGCCTAAATCGCCAGAACGTCTCCGCTCCCGCAGCGCCGATGTGCATTTCGTCAACCAGCGAAAACGAATGGTCTTCCGATGAGGAGCGCATCGCCCGTCCTGTACAATTAATAGTTGCAATTCCGCGCGTCCCTAAATTCTACACGTGCTGGTGCAATCAAAAAGCCAACGATAGAGCTTGCGTACGCCTGCTGAAAAAACGTGAGGGTCGAAAATAGTCCCGTTCATAAGCGTTAGGATCGGCTCAAAAAACGGGATCAAGGCATCTAGAACGTCGTTGTCGTTTCCTTTGAGTTCGTTGAGGGCGGCGTATACCCTCAGAGCTCGCCGCGTCACGCTACTCATGGTCTTCCACCCACCCTAAACAACCGACCGGGTTGCCGACCGACTCGGACAACTGGGAGGAGTGTAGCAAGGCCGGCGTATCTAGTAGACTCGGGTGGATAACGATGGAACGCCATCTTCTCCCACAAGGGGAGAAGGAAGGTATGCGCACCTCCCAACGCGAGCGGTTACGCCACGGATAGGCCATTGTCGATAGGCCATTGTCGATAGTCCCGGCCTCGCGATGTTGTGCATCAGGCGCACGCTGGATGGTGCCGAGACCGATAACGTCATCTCGGACTTTGAGACGCACGAGGCGTTGACGTTGGAGCGTCAGCGTCGCGCAGACTGGCTCAAGTGCGAGCTGGCGGCGCCGCGGTCTGCAGCAGATCGGGTGCCATCGGCGGCGACACGTTCGGAAGGCGCGGCGGACGTACCCGGCCTGACGTGCTTGCACGGCTCCGGCGCCCTCTATCGCCGGAGCCGATTCGCATTCTCCGGCTTGTGCTTACCGCTGATGCCCTAGACCAATGCCCATCGTGCGAGCCTTCTGTCGTAGGGAGCCTTCGGAACGCTTCATGAGTTTCGAAACTTTGGCGACGGGCGTGCGGGCCTTGGAATGTGCCTTGAGCAGCTTCACTTCGTCTTTGGTGTACTCTTTGCGCTTGCTCTGAGTCGTCTTTGCCACTTGATGCTCTCCGCGTCGACTGTGGGATTGCGTAGATATGAGCGCCGAACTGCTCCATCAAGTGAACGCGCGATGGCTGTTCTAACTGTTTGCCTGATCTGGCTCTTGCCCCTGCTGGACGCCCCGATTTCAACGCTTCATAAAGCTGTGCGGGGGCCTAGCAGCACAGCCGCCCGTTCGAGCCGGGCAACGCCCGCTGGCAGGTTGCGAGGTGTAGACGGCGGCGATCGACCGCGCGGACACGATGACGGTGCTCTTGACGACGTGCAGGCGGTCAGGATGCGACGGGTCGCCACACATGATCCAGATCAACGCCGTCGCTCGACTGCCGAAGAAACTGGCGCATGGCAAGACGGTTTTCCATCATCGGTCGCCGCGATTGCGATTATCGTTCTCAGCGTGGCTTCGTCGCCTTCGTCGGGTTTTCCATTTGGACGGAGCCATGAAGGCTTGAGTGCGCCGAGCCTATCGCCACTCCTCCTCGCGCTCCCGGGGCACCGCCGCGCTCTCCGGGTTCTTCGTCTTGACCCACGTCTTTGACGGGCCATGGCGCATCCGTCCGTTTTGACACGATGGGCTCCAGCCCCAAGCCCGCGATTTTTGCTTTACTGCGTTCCGGATTGGGAACGAGCTGCGGCAAGCCACGATCGCCAAATTGGGCGTGCGAGACCGCTGCTGTAGTCGTCGCCCGATCGAATGCAAGGTGAGCAGGAATGATCACATTCACGAGGCAGACAGCGCTTCGGATCGCAATGAATATCTGTTCAAGAAAGTTTCCAAACAGAAACCGGAACGTCGCCATGCACTGTTTGTTTTCTCCACGGGGAAACTAACGAATGGAGAGATAGATGAAGAAGCTTTCTTACGTTCTCGCCGCGTTAGCAACCATCGCAATGGCAGCGCCGACCATCGCAAGCGCTGAGGAATTCGGTTTCCGGATCGGAAGTGGCCCGGACTATTCCGACCACTACTACGGCCCGCGTGCTCACTTCTATGCACATGATCGAGGCTGGCATCATGGATGGTATGACCGCGATGGCGACCGCACGGTAGTGATTAGGCGTCACCATTACCACGACTGGGACGACTGATCGAAAAATGGCTCCCAATCGGGAGCCATTTTTTGAAGGAGAATGCAGCTGCTGCGGGTTTCAGAGGGGCGGACCGGTCGCGGGCCCCCTACGCCCTTGGGATTGTGCGGTTAGGCGCGGCCCGAGCGGCCGGGCGACCTGCTGCCACGGTTCAAGTCAAGGATGAGAACGGTTTCCCGAAGGCGCAGAACTGCACCTCCTGATCGTGCTTGAGTGGCGCGTTGAAATCGGAAATGCCATTGACGCCAAGCACGACCGCTTCGCCATCGCGCGTCATTACGCGCGCGCGGTCGCCTTCGCGCTCAAGGCGGAGGCGATAACAATTGTATTTCACTAGCCAGCCGGGGCCGTCCGGAACCGCAATGCCCTTCGTGGCCAGGCAAAACTCAAATGAATGCATGAAGGAAGAATAGGCATTCTCGGCTGGTTTGGGAGTGGAGCCTGCCGGGCGCCGGCTTAACCTTCGTTCATGTCGCGGAGCTTGAACCGCAGCTCGTGGACCAATCGATTTACATTCCCCAGTTCGGATAACGATTGTTATACGTCCTATCCAGCGGCGCTGGCTGAGCGGTCGGGAACCGAGGACTGTGCGGTGCGTCGACAAAACCCGGAACAGGATGTGCGACCGGGCTTTGGTTCGTGCGAACACCGGCATGTCGGCGATGTGAGTGAGACGCCGCAGCGGCGCCGGTGGATGCGCACAGAGTGATCAAAAGGCACGCGACCGAAGCAGAACGCATCGCATCCTCCGATTCGCGCGGCTCGCGCATTTGCTCTGGGCTCGCCGATCCGCCGATTGGCTCAAACCGGTCATCGCGGCTTACCCATGGTTCCGGCCGTTCGGGTGCCACGCCTATTCTATCGTTGCATTCACCGTGATGACCGATCTTCCTGAACCGTACGGACCGTTTCCTTGACCATATAGCAAACGTATCGTTGCCATTGTGTCCGCGTGGCTGAACGTCGTTACGTTCAGCTGCCTGAGCGCCCCGTGCGCAGGCTTTTGGGAAACGCCAGAGCTATGCATTCCTCCTGGAATTCGCATCGGAAAATTGCAGTCTCACCCGACTTGACCGCGACGTAGGCCGTCATGTCGACGCCAAACATGGCTGGATTGCTGGTGACCCGGCAGTCGGAGACGGCGAAAGCCGAAACCGGCGTCAAGCTCAGTACGGCTACCTGGTGGGCGCAGTTTAGTCGCCGCCAACATGATTCTTTGTCCGTGCTCGCTGACTGATGCGGTTTGCTAGCTGTGAGCTTTCAGGATAATTCAGTAAATGCATTGCCGCACCCAGTAGCCACCGCTCACCCGTATCCACTGGCATGGGCTTGGAGGTGGCTCCTTGATGATCGGCCAACCGTGGATATCGATATTCGTCGGCGCGGTGATGCCGCGCCAATACACCGCATTCGCTTCGGGGGAACGGAAAACGAGGGCCGCCGCAAAGAGAGGCAATGGCAACGCTGACCAAAAGCAATCGATGCATTGGTTCTATCCGCCAGATGAGTGGTTTCCGATGCTAGCCTGGCTCCGCGACCAAGCCAACAGACGCTACGCCCGGAGATCTCTCAAAATGTCTCCTTATCGCCGTAGACCAGAAGTCGTCGGCAAGCACGCGGAATGAAGCGATTGACCCGGAGCGGATTCCACTGGCGATTTGCGCTAATCTACGCGGCGCGTTCCTTGTCTGAGCTTTCCTCAACGCTGGTCGCGGTTTCTTCCAATCTCTTTTGGTAGCCGCCTGTGAACCTCTCGATATTATCTGCCCACATCCTCGGGAGCGAGACTTTGAAAGTGCATAATCGGCTTCAAGGCGTTCACGCCAAGCGCTGTCGCCGCGGCAATGCGCCTTTGCGGGTCGCGCGCGAGAAGGTTTGCGTTGGCGCCGTTGTCTGCCATGCTCTTCTCCTTACGTTGTCCAGCTTTGGGGAGAGTTCGTCGGCATCAAATCCTACAAGGCAGTCCTAGGCCAGACGATTCAAATCCCTCATGTGGTCGCTCGCGCGGTTGCTCGTTCTCCATGACCATACAGCCCGCCTCTAAGCTTGTGGGAGACAGCGCGCGTTCGCCGTCTTCACTGGCGAGTCTCATCTTTCTTTCGCCTAACGAGGAGGGTGAACGCTTGCGCATCTCCAGGTCCAGAAGGAAATCTGGTCGGATTCTCCCGTCCATCGCGCGTCCGCATGATGCGCAGCATGCTCGGGAACCCGGCGGCGGCGACTTCAACGGTCTCCACTCACGCAAATATAACGTGAGGTGCAGTTCTACGCCTTATTCTTGCCCCCGACTGCGACGACGTGAGCGACATCCGGCTGCAATGCGAAAGGCCAAACTCGCGAATCCTTGCTAGGCGCGTGGATGGCATCTTCCTATCTGACTTTGACGGGGAGAACGGCCCGACCTTTATCGCCACGCCTGCCAGATAGGTCTTCGAGCCGCAAGCGCGGTCGGAGAAGGAGGAAAGAAGTTACGTGACAAACGTACCTAAGATCGCCGGCCACTATTGGGCAAAGTGGCGCACGGCACGAGAGACGCCGCGGAACTGGTGCCATCCGACCATTGGGAGGTGGTGCAGGTTTTTGAGAACCGCCTCGATCGCGACGAGGACGAATTTTTGATGGTCAGCGTTCCCGGCGTCGAGCGTAGCCAGTCTATCAAACATTTCATCTTGGGGGCTGGGCCGCTGGCAGAGCCCCCGACCACTGCGAGCTCGTCCGAAACGCGGTTGCCTCTTTTGAGGCTCGTTGCTAGCAAATCAACTTAGCCCAGCAGGTTAAAACAGCCGAGCGCGGGGACCAGGACCGGGCTGTTCCGTCTGATCACAGACCTGAACTTGTTGAGCGCGCGGATGGCATAGCCGAGCCCCGGCGCATTTGTTAGGTGGCAGAAGGCGACCTTCTTCACATAACCATCGACATGCCATGCGACGCGAGTACCGTTGCGGAAGAAGACAACGTCACCGACGCCGTAGCGTTTCGGCGGCATACTGTCGCCTTCGAGCACGATCGATCCTTCCAAGATCATGATGGTTTCGTCAAAGTCATAGTGCCAGTTGAAGCGACCCTCGGTGCACGACCAGATCAGGGTCCAAGCAGTCTTGCATCCGCTCGTCGACAAAACGCGCGAGCGAGCTTCCGGATTTCCTTCAATGATCCACGATGGTTCGATCGGTGAGGGCTCCAGATCAACATTGCAATGCGTCGTGTCGAAAGCTGCGAGCGGCATCGGTCTCACCTCCCACTGAATTTATACTGCAGTCTGCCGAGTTTTCCCGACACTCGCAAAGTCCGGCTTCCCGCCGGGGATGTGAAGAGCCAACTTGTCGCAGAGCCACCCGGGCGAGTTCCGAAAGTGGTACCTCTCCGTATGCGCTTTGCATTCACGTACGTTAATGCCGGGCCGTCGCGCTTGGGTGGACCATCAAGCAAGCCTGCCGCGTAGCGTACTGGCAGGCCTTTGGCCCCAGCGCGCGCCTCCCTGCTAGGAACCTGCCGCTGGGGCCTTCTCACGCGGGACCCGCATTGGATTACGAGGGTGGACGAGACGATAATCCGCAATCCATCAGAGCTTGCGACGTCCATGAATTCGCGGGCCGCATCCCGACGGGACACGACACCATGTATCCAGAAGTCAACATTGCAGCCATCGACCCGCCGATGCCGGCGCCACCTCGGGGCTCCGACCTGCTCGGCGTCGCATTCCTTGCTACTGCCGCCGTTTTCATGACCGCCTGGATCGGTGGCCTGATCTGGAGCGGAGCAGCATTGGTGTTCTGGCTGATACCTAGAAGTAGTGGGCGAGTTGCGCGGCTTTAATGGCGCCGCAGACGATCATTCCCCAAAGCGCAATGCTGATCTGGATGGCGTCCAGCATGTCCCGTTCCCCCGTGAACTAATTGTTGGGTTTTTTGATTAGAGCCGCGAAGTCGCAAGCAGGGCTCAGGCTACAGGCGCCGAGGGTACCGGAGCGATTCCGGATAACTACGGTGCGGGATACTGTCCTACTAAATCGGACGGAAGCCCGGCATCCCCCAGCCCGCGCCGCGCGAGCATCCTCTTCTATAGCGACAGCAGAAACCCAGCTGCGTGCGACCAAACTGAGACTGGATGCGGCGCACACGCCTATGTCGCAGCGAGTCTGCGGCACAGACTAACGGAAGGTAACAATTCACCTAACTGCGCATGAAGCCTTCGCACTCGCCTTCGGCCCAGGCAAGTGCGTTCTCGAGTGGCTCGCCTTGCGCGTAACGTAGCGCCATCTTGGTCATCGTCGCGCGCGTGTAGATCTGCTGCGCAACCTTCGGCGGAGCGGGCCACCCCGCAATCGATAGGCTCTGCTGCTTGAAGGGGTTAGCATAATGGTAAAGGGTACCTTTTGGTGGCTCCGCTGCTGCCCATACGGGCAGCGTGGTCACCTTTTCATAGGCTGGCACCTCATAGCCGGCGCTGGCGATCACAAGTTGCTCAATTGATAACGGCAGCGACAAATGCGCAAGCAGGCTTTTTGCTGCTTCCTTGTTCTTCGAAAACGCCCATATGGTCCAAAAGGCGGGGAGATAGGGCGCGAAGCGACCCTTAGGGCCAGCCGGGAATCCATGGGTCCATAATTGTTCGGCAACTCGTGGCGCGTCGCGCTTGGCAACTGCCCACGCACTCGGCGGATTACAGATTAGCGCGCCTTTGCCTGAGATCAGCCATTTGTTGTTTGACGAATCGTCCCATGCGCCCGCGTCTGGCGGCAGGAAAGCAAGCAGCCGCTTGTAGAATTCCAGCGCCTCCCGTACCTCGTCGGTCCTAACAGTGAGATTGCCGTCAGCGTCGACTAGATGAGCGCCGAATGACTCAAAGATAGCCCCGGCTGTACACACGCTATCGTTGGTGTCGCCCAGTCCAATTCCGAACGGGAAGCCGGCCTTGTGGCAGTCTTTCGCTGCCTTCAGGAACGTATCCATCGTCCAATCTTCGGCTTTCGGCGGCAAGCCTGCCGGATACATCGCCTGCACATCAATTTTGGCATGCTCCTTCAGCAAGTCGATCCGGGAGCAGGGGGGCTGAAGCTGGCTGCCTTGGCACGCGGGAACGCCGATCCATCTACCGTTAGCCTGAGCGAGATATCTGACCGTTCCGTTCACGTCGCCGTTTTGCTTGAGAACCGGCTCCATCACGTCGTCAACGGGTTCGAGCAATTCGGCAAAACCCTGCGGCGACCATGTCGCTAGACGCAGAATATCGTGACCGGTTTTCGCTTGTGCCTCGGCTTGGCTGGTTAGGAGCAGCTTGTTACCCTGGCTCGTGATGTAGTCGATCTGAACCTCGACCTTTTCCCTCTCTGCCCATTCCCTGACGAGATCCGTCGAGGCTTTGTTTGCTCCCGGTACCCAGTGATCCCAGAAGCCTATGGTCAGCTTGCCAGCCGCGTAGGCACCATGAACATACGGAGCGGTGATGAGCGTTGCTGATGTGGTCGCGGCGGCAGCGACGAATTCTCGTCGAGATAGTCTCATTGGCTTGCTCCCCGGGTTGACGGCGCTTCTGCGCTGCACTGACCGCGCGACAGGGGGGATGCTCTTGAGTGCTATTTAGCCGCGACTTTCGCCTGTGGCAGCTCCTAAGCCAAGCGGTCATCTAAAGCTCAAAGCTGAGCTGCAGCAAGCAAAGTTATCCGTCAACCACTCTGTCGCAACCCTGTTAGTGGTCGCGCCATCCTCTCGCGCCAAGTAAAGGCTGTCGCGTAACCAACCAACCTCCGGAGCTTGAGAAGCAGAGCTTATGGAGGTCGTTTGCGTAATCTAATTGACGCTCAGACATTGCAGGGTATGGATGAACCTCGGAGCATCGCGGCGAAACAGACTCAATCTCACCCCGCAGAATCGTCGCGACCAGACTGAGCCTGACCAGTTCCAGAATTAACCCGTAGCACGGACATCAATCTTAATGTGAGGCTTTGATTGCAGCGGCGCATTGGGGCGTTAGGTTTCCGCACCGGACATTGCCCCGTCCGGGTTCACCATGGCGAAGCCGTCGCGCCATCATTTTCGACGCGGCGGCTTCGTTCGGTGGCAACGCGCGAGTATCATTTTGAAGAGGCCGTCGAAACACGAGACGCTCGATCTCAGCGAGATGCGGCGGCAGATCACGGCCCTGCGATCCCGGCACTCGGAAAATCTACGCATCACCTATCTGTTGAACAGGCTGCTGATCAAGATTGCATATCTCAGTGAACCGGGGAGCGCAGCTCACGCGGAGCAACTGCGCGAAGCGTTCGCCAGAACGATGGCGGATGTCGCGAAACACATCCGGGAAAACGACCGCAAGCCGTCCGGAAAGACTAACAAATAGATCAAACCAAGCCGACCAAAGCTCCCGCCGTTCTCACGTCGGCTGTTGGCGGTAGACCGGATGCGGCATAGCACTCGCGTTGGTCGCCGCTTCTGAGCCACAACAGAAGCGGTTCTTCCACGTTGAGCGGTGCTCGCTCTCCGCACGCACAGAGGCCGGTGACTATCCGTTCACCAGTGGACACCCGCCATCTTTCAATGGACGAAAGGCTTCTGCTGCCGGGATGGTGGCCCGCAGTTTGTAGAAGTCGCCGAAGTATCTCGATTCGGCGGGTGGTTTTACCTCAAACAGATACATTTCGTGGATTTTGCGTCCGTCGGCCCGAATGATTCCTTTGCCGTACAGGCGGTCGTCGGTCGGAATCTCCTTCATTTTGGCGGCGACGGCGCGGCCGTCGGCGTCAGATTTTAGCGCCTCGACTGTTTTGAGATAGTGGGTCACTGCCGAATAGACACCCGCCTGGGCCGATGTGGGGACCTTGCCCGGCCGCTCAACCTGCCAGCGCTTCGTCCAGATGCGGTTGTTGTCGTTCATGTCCCAATACCAGGCTTCGGTTAAAACGACGCCCTGCGTTGTCGGCAGACCAAGCGCGGCGATGTCGCTCACCCACAACAACAGACCTGCGATATTCTGCCCGCCTTTGACGACTCCAAACTCCGCCGCCTGTTTGATCGCGTTTGTGGCGTCGCCGCCCGCGTTAGCGAGACCGATCACTTTAGCCTTGGAGGCTTGTGCCTGGAGCAGAAATGACGAAAAATCACTGGTGTTAATCGGCACCCGGACCTTGCCCAGCACTTTCCCGCCATTGGCTTCCACGACCGCCGCAGCATCGCGTTCAAGAGCATAGCCGAACGCATAATCGGCGGTGACGAAGAACCAAGTATCGCCACCCGTCTGTACCGTCGCCTTCCCGGTACTATTGGCGAGCGCCCAGGTATCGTAGACCCAATGAATTGTATTCGTGTTGCACTTTGGACCGGTGAGGTCCGACGTCGCCGCGCCCGTTACCAGGAACAGCTTGTTCTTTTGGTGGGCGATCTCACTCACTGCCAGGGAAACGCCGGAATTCATGCCGTCAACGATCACATCGACCTTCTCGACATCGAACCATCTGTTGGCGATGCTGGCGCCAACGTCAGGTTTATTTTGCATGTCGGCGCTGACGATTTCTACTTTCATCCCCTTGGCAGCCGCACCAAAATCTTCGATCGCGAGCTTTGCGGCCACGACCGATCCGGGCCCGCCGATGTCCGAATAAATGCCCGACATATCTGTCAATATGCCGATCTTGACGATGTCATCGGTATATTGCGCGTTGGCCGAATTGTTCAGGAGAGCGGCCGCAATCGTGATCACACCGAAAATCATTTTCATGTGCTACCCCGTAAGTACGCCGACACGCACATTATCAAGTTATTTGACCTGTGTGAAACGCTTTGCGGTGGCTTTTTCCTTTGAGACATTAATGGGGGAGCGAACTGGATTCAGCACGCTTTCACCGAACGAACGTTAGGCGCGCCGCCTGCTGTCTTGGTTTGAGCGACAGAGCCCCCAGAATGTGCTAAACTGACCTAAGCGCGGCCTTCAGGGAGGCACGGCATGGTTGAGTCCAGAAAACTCGCGGCGATACTGGCCGCAGACGTTGTTGGGTTCAGTCGGCTAACGGGAGCTGACGAGGACCGTACCCTGGCAAGGCTGCGTGCACTTCGAAGCGACCTGATTGATCCAACAATCGCAGTTCACGCAGGTCGCGTGGTGAAGCGGACCGGCGACGGAGCTATTGTCGAATTTCGAAGCGTCGTCGATGCCGTCCGTTGCGCCATCGAGATCCAGAACTCAATGATCGAGCGCAACGTCGGTTTGCGGCAGGAACAGCGGATCGAGTTTCGTATCGGCATTCATCTGGGCGATGTTGTGGAGGAGAGCGATGGCGATCTGATGGGCGATGGCGTCAACATCGCGGCGCGACTGCAAGCCGTCGCCCAACCAAGAGCGATATGTCTCTCGGAAGACGCCTACCGACAGGTAAGGTCACGGCTCAATCTTGCAATCAGCGATCTTGGAGAGACTCTGCTGAAGAACATCGCCGACCCGGTACACGTGTATTCAGTTCAGTTCGGGAACGGGATTGTAAAGGCGGCTGCGCTAGGCGATGCGATATCTAACGTGCCCGCATTGTCCTCCCCTGATAAGCCATCAATCGCAGTCCTACCCTTTCAGAATATGAGCGGCGATCCAGAACAGGTCTATTTTGCGGATGGGATCGTCGAAGAGATCATAACGGCACTCTCGCATTTTCGCTGGCTTTCGGTAATCGCACGCAATTCGAGCTTTACCTATAAGGGTAAGAGCGTGGATGTGAAGCAGATCGGGCGGGAGCTCGGTGCCCGCTATGTGCTCGAGGGCAGCGTTCGCAAATCGGGCGATCGAGTGAGGATTACCGGGCAGATGATCGACGCCTCCACAGGAACCCACTTGTGGGCTGATCGGTTCGATGGCGCGTTGGAGGACATCTTCGATCTTCAGGACTGCGTCACAGCGAAGGTCGTCGGGGAGATCGCGCCGAGGCTTGAGCAGGTCGAAATTGACCGAGCCAAACGTAAGCAGACCGAAAATTTGGACGCCTACGATTACTATCTACGCGGGCTGGCGAGCCTGCACGAATGGACCAGAGATTCCAACACTGAAGCTCTGCGGCTGTTTTTCCGGGCTAACGAGCTCGACCCAAGTTTTGCGTCGGCTTATGGCTTGGCCGCTATGTGCTACGTCTGGCGCAAGGTGAACGGCTGGATTGTCGATCCCACTCAAGAAGTCGCGGAGGCGGAGCGATTAGGACGGCTCGCTGTGGAGTTTGGGCCTGACGATGCGGTCGCATTGTCGGGCGGGGGATATGCACTCGTCTTTGTCGCGCATGACCTCAATGATGGACCTGCTTTCATCGAGCGGGCGCTCGCGCTCAATCCCAATTTGGCATGGGCCCTGTTCTCGAGTGGATGGACCAAAGCCTTCCTGGGCGATCCCGAAGGCGCAATCGCCCAGCTCACTCGTGCGATACTCCTTTCGCCGCTGGATCCACATGGCTTCCGGGCGAAAGGCGGCATTGCCTTCGCTCACTTTCTCGCCAGCCGGTACGAGGAAGCGATCACATGGGCGGAAGCGGCTTTACGGCAACGCCCCACCTATTTGGCATCCATTCGCGACCTCGCGGCGGCCAACGCGCTTGCCGGTCGCATTCCAGATGCGCAAAAGGCCATGTCGCGCTTGCGCAAGCTGGACCCTGCTAAGCGCGTTTCCGCAGTCAAGGATTGGGTCCCACTTCGCAGACCCGACGATCTTAAACGATTGGAGGAAGGCCTGCGGCGGGCAGGGCTTCCGGAATGAGAGGGCCCGGGGGCGGCGGAATTTTCCGCTGTTGGGCTCTTTTCCGAAGTGGCTGATGCAGATCACGGCGACTGCGGTATTGTAGGTTGAGACATGGCATGCTCGTTGTGTGGCGACCCTGGCTAGCTTATCGCGGCAGGGCAGGAGCACGGCCGGACCATCCCATTCGCGGACTATGGCGGCAGACTTAGCGAAAGTCATCCATAGAGAATATCCGGCTCGGCCGAGCGTCGGCGAGGCGTACCTCGAAGCTGCCGCAGACCGAGTGACTTTCCGTCATGGGTGTGAACATGTCGAATTTCAGCAGTCGCCCCGACATTGCTGCGAGCCGCCCTAGCACCGCTGCGGCGCGTCGTGTTCGAGGCTGGGCAAACGCGAAAATCAAAATGTAGAAGCGGACAGTTAGAGGCGCGCGGATTTGAATAACTCGCGCGCCTCTACAGCACGTTCACGACTCGGCTTCGGCTGAACGGCGGTTCAGAACGGCCTCCAGCGACGCGGATTGTGCCGGTAATGATCGTAGTCGTGGTCGCAGTCATCGTAACCATAACCATAGTAGCCGGGGCCGCCGAGGACGATAGTTACACCACCCCGATGGTGCGAGCCGCCAAACTCATATGCGGAGGCTGAGGTTGGGGCCAAAGCAGCCGCGCCCAATAAGACTGCGGCAACTGCAAGAAGTGAGAATTTGCGCAACATAGATCGTTCCTTTCTGATAGCTGGTCGATGTCGTTATCGACCACCGCAGCATGGAGGATGGGAGGACTGTCAGACTGTGACTTCAGACACGTTTGGTTTGCGCTGAGCGAGGGCAAGCCCTAATTGTCGTCCGGTGGTTTGGGAATACACGACAGACAACTCACGCCGTCCCGGCCTTCCTTTCTCCTGCACGCAGCCGCGCCAGCGCAGCAGCAACGGATTCACCGCTCGGGAGGGGGCTCCTGCAGTTAGTTCTGGAGCAGAAACCCCTTGGCGGGCCGCTTTCATGTCGAACGCCCGACCTGTTGGCGATGTGAACAATCCGCGCTTCATGGGGCCGCTCTATCCTCCTAACGTCCGCTCGTGTGAAGGTTTTCGGATGCCGGCCCCATGACGGTGTTGCCGCGCACACGAGGGCCGGCGTCCGAAAGCCTCCAAGGGAGATGCTATGGGACGGCCGCCGGCGGTGAGGATATGGCATTCGTCGGGGCTGATGTGAACCGATGGAGCACCCCATGCAGAAGTTGAACGATCTAGGCCGATCCCTCGCGCCCCTCAAACCGGACGGCACGCTGATCGCCGTGATCGAGATGAGCCTGTCGAGCTGGCTCGTTGCGGGGATTGTGCCTGGCCTCGAACGGCAACCGTCGAAGAAGCTTGAGGTCGACGAGAACGCCTTGCTGAAGCTGCTCAATCGCTGGCGAGAAGAGGCGCTGAAGGCGGGACACGGAATCGAACGCATCGCGGTCGCTTTCGAGGCCGGCCGTGACGGTTTCTGGCTGGCCCGATGGCTCAGGGCGCGCGACATCGAGGCGCATGTCATTCACGCGTCGAGCGTGGCGGTGTCGCGCGAGCATCGGCGCGCCAAGACCGATCGGCTCGACACCGAACTGCTCAAACGCAGCTTTCTCGGCTGGCTGCGCGGCGAGCGTGATCACTGCAAGATGGTCGCGATCCCGACAATCAAGGACGAGGATGCCAAGCGCCCCAACCGTGAGCGCGAGAGCCTCATCGGAGAACGAAGTCGGATTGTCAACCGAATGAAAGCAGCGTTGATCCGGCTCGGCATCCGCGGCTTCAATCCCAAGCTGAAGAAAGCCGCCGAACGCCTTGATGGCTTGCGCACCCCTGAAGGCGAGCCGATCCCGCCCAACACCCTGGCTGAGCTGCGTCGCGACATGGCGCGCCGGCGACTCGTCAGCGATCAGATAGGGCAGATCGAGGAGGCTCGCCTGGAGCGTCTCAAGCAAACGCCTAATGTTGGACCACACGCAATGGTGCGGCTGTTGGCGCGGGTGATCGGGGTTGGTGTCGAGACCGCCGACATGCTGGTGCAGGAGGTACTGTCGCGAAGCATGCGCGACCGACGGGCGGTAGCGCGTTATTCCGGCCTCACCGGCTCGCCCGACGAGAGCGGCAGAAAACGACGGGAGAAAGGACTGGCCCGCTCCGGCAATGCTCGAGTGAGACGAGGCATGATCGAACTGGCGTGGCGATTTCTCAGGTTCCAGAAGGACAGCGTCTTGGCGCAGTGGTTTCGAAGCCGTACCGAGAACGCCCGCGGGGCGCGCAAGACCATGATCGTGGCCTTGGCGCGCAAGCTACTGATCGCCCTGTGGCGGCTGGTGCGGGAGGGCGTAGTGCCGGACGGCGTCGTTCTGCGGCCGGCCTCATGAACGGAGGTCACTGAAGGACGCCCAACGGTTTCGGCCTTGTCCGTCCGCTGGTGACGGTATCGCCGATGACGGTTCGAGGTGGCGGGTTCCCGTCGCGTTTCCTTGGCTTCAATGCCGAAAGGGAGAATGGGTCCGCCGCTTCGGAGCTTCGCTGCCGATGCGCATGACTGCATCATGGTTCGGGTCCTTGGACCCACCGGATACAAGGTTGTGGCGCGATTGCTCGCGCCCGCAAGCGGGCTCCCCTCCGATCGTCATCCCGATCGCACCAAGCGTGCCGTCGTGCTCGAAGCTGTCAAGGTGTGGCCTGGCAACGGCGGAGCCTATCGCAAGATTCGTGCGACGGCCAACCTTGACAGCTTCTGCGCGCGTCAGCGCAAGCGAAGTGCAGGTCGGGACGAAGAAACGGCTCTCATCGAACAAAGAAACTGATGAATGAAAAGATGCGTATCGACCTGTCGCCTCTTGAAACGCCGCCTCCTTAACAAACGCCGCCTCCTTGACAAAGCCCCATACAAGGAAACCGCGGGTGAGGCACGTGGGTGGCGCGGCGTGGGCTATGGGGATTTGCGTGCCGCGGATGATGTGTTTGATTGGAATTGAGCCGGTTCGGCGAGCTGGCCGAGGGCGGAGCAGCTCATGAATGAGGGGCCTGCCGCGTTGAACGGGGTGGATTGGCGGACGATTTGCGGCGGCTGGCGGATATCTGGGCGCGCTCTGCCATGGCCGGTCGAGAGGCAGCGCGCGCGATAAGCCGTTTTGCGGGATTGTGACGCGGTCATGAGGTGTCGATCCTGATGCGGTTCGTTGGAGCTGTTGGCCGATGTCGTGGCGTAGCACCGCGCTCGAAGACCTCGATGACGACCATGCGACCGCCGCAGCATGGGCAGCTCGGCTTGGTTTGATCGGCGGCGGAAGTGATGGGCTGACCTTCAGAATTTGCAGCGGCGAGCAGCTCACGCGCGCGAGCGATGTTATCGGCGCGGGTGCCACTGGCGAGCAGGCCGTAGTGACGGATGCGGTGGAAGCCTTGCGGCAGGACGTGAATGAGGAAGCGGCGGATGAACTCGCTGCTTGAGAGTGTCATGAGCTTCTGGCGGTCGCGACCCTCGGCGCGATAGTCCTTCCATCGGAAGGTGACGCCGGTGCGGTCGCAGGCGATCAGCCGGCTGTTTGCGATGGCGACGCGGTGGGTATAGCGCGATAGATAGGCCAGCACAGCCTGTGGCCCGCCGAACGGGCGCTTGGCATAGACCACCCATTCGGCTCGGCGCAGCGGCGCCAGATAGGCTGCGAACGCCTGCGGGTCGGCGAGAGCAGCATGGTTGCCGAAGAATTGGAGGCGGCCGGCGTTGTGGGCGGCGATCAGCTTCTCCAGCAACAACCGGCGGAACAGGCGCGAGAGCACGCGCACGGGGAGGAAGAAGCCCACCCGGCACGCCACCCAACGCTCGCCGTCGAGCGAGATGCCGCCGCCCGGCACGATCATGTGGACGTGCGGGTGATGGGTCATGGCCGAGCCCCAGGTATGGAGAACCGAGGTGACGCCGATGCGGGCGCCGAGGTGTTTTGGGTCGGCCGCGATCGTGGTCAAGGTCTCGGCCGAGGCTTTGAACAGCAGGTCGTAGATGGCGGCCTTGTTGTGATAGGCGATGTCGGCGATCGACGCCGGGAGCGTGAACACCACGTGATAGTACGGCACCGGCAACAGCTCCGCCTCGCGGTCGGTGAGCCAGTCCTTCGCGGCGGCGCCCTGGCACTTTGGGCAATGGCGGTTGCGACAGGAGTTGTAGGCGATGGTGGTATAGGCGCAGTCCGCACAGCGCGCGACATGGCCGCCGAGAGCGGCCGTGCGGCAGCGCTCGATTGCTGACATCACCTTCAATTGCTGGAGGCCGACATGACCGGCATGGGCTTTGCGCCATGCCGGGCCATGGTCGCGGAAGATATCCGCAACCTCCAAGGCCGGGCGCGACATGCGCGCCAGGTCAGCCGGGCGGCCGGTCCTCCTTCAGTTTGATCGCGATGTGCTCCAGCGGGCTCATGACCTCGCTGATCGTCTTGGTGGCGACGCGGGTATAGAGCGCCGTGGTGTCGAGCTTGGCGTGACCGAGCGGTCATGATTCATAATGCACCTCGGCTAACTCATTGAAAGTCAAAGGCGTGCTGCGTGGCATTTTGTGTTAGCGGAGGCTTCCGACGCTTTCCCTTGGCGAAACCTGCCAAGTCCTCGGCCCTGATCACCCAAGGCGCGCCCGCGCAAGCTTGTCGGCCCTTGATGTCGCCGCGGCGAAGCATACGCAACGCCGTCATGTTGCAGACGCCGATGAGTTTTGCTCCCGCTTCGAGCGTAATCTCGCCGCGCTCTGCCCACTCGCCGTCGCGGAAGACGGCGATGTCGTGGTGATTGCGGAAGCCGCGCACGCGCTCTTGCGTCCAGGCATTGCCGTGCCCGGTCTCGCCGCCAGTGCGATTGAGCAGGCGCGCGATCTGTCGATCAGGCATCAGCCGCGCCAGCTCACGCACGAGTGCGATAGTGTCGTCGGGGATGCGTGGATTGTGCCGGCCGGCCGCATTCAGTCGCTGTTTGACTTGCAGTTGGGTATGGTCGCCGCCTTGCCAGTGCAGGACCGCATGGATGATTGCGCCGTCCTTGCGCACGACGATCTCCGTGAGTGCCGCGCGAAGGATACGCTTGCGCGTTGCGGCGGTGGCAGCGGGATGCAACCAGGCGCGCTCCAGATCAGCACCGAGCGCCACCAATTGCCGGCGCTCCGGATCTCCGAGCGGCGGCGGACGGCGCGCAATCAGGGCGGCGATCTCCCCTTCAAGCTTTGCGACAGCCTGCAATGCCTCGTTCCAGCGGCGCTCCAGCTCGCTGGCGACCAGCCGGTTTGCCGGGTCGACGGCGTCGTACTGTCGGCGCGCGTGCGCGGCTTCGTACCGCGCCTGCTGCAGCGACAGCTCCAGCTGGCGCTCGGCCGCGGTCGTCGTGCTCGATTGCGCCTCGATCGCTCTGAGTGCTGCCTCGATGCCGAGCGGCTTCAGAACGCGCAGGACCTCGTTGCTAATCGCCGTATCGATGCTCAAGCCGCTGATCGAAATGCAGCGCGCGGCACCGTGGTTCGTACGCGCACCGTAGCAATTGTAGCGGCCGATCTTGCCGCTGTAGTGCACATGGAGCTTGCGGCCGCAGTGGCCGCAGCGCAGCAGTCCGGGCAGCAGCAGCTCGCCTTTACGAGCTGCTCCGCGAGCGAGTGCGCTGCTCATGCCGGTCGCATTGTTGGCGATTACCTCGAGGTTGCGCTCGAACTCGTCCCAGGTGATATAGGCCGTGTGATGATCCTTGATCAAGACATCCCATTCGGCCATGGGCTTTTGCACACCACGCCGGACATGCTTGCGCCCACCTTTGACACTCACACGGCTCGTCGTGCGCCCGAACGCGTAGGCACCTGCATAGATCGGATTGGTCAGGATGTTGTGCACGATGTTGTAGGCCGGCAGTCGCCACACGACGCCGTGCGCCTCGCCTTGGCGCGACTTGACCGGCAGCTCGATGCGCTCCTCTCTCAGCCAGATGTGCACCTGTCTTGCACTTTGCAGCTCGGCGAACTTGGTGAAAACCAGCTGCAGTGCGTCCTGCACGCGTTTGTCAGGATTCTTCTCTATGCGATCGCGACCGATCTTCACATAGCCGGCGGCGACACCAAGGACCAGCGCGCCGCGGCGCGCCTTCTGCTTCAGCGCTTCCTGCGAGCGCTGGCGGAACATCGAGAGTTCAAGCTCGCTCATCGTGCCCTTCATGCCAAGCAGCAGCCGATCGTTGGGATGGCGAGGATCGTAGATTCCGTCCTCGTCGACGATGAGCGTGCCGACCAATCCACAGAACTCAATCAGCGTATGCCAGTCGCGGCCATTACGGGCAAGACGCGACGCCTCGATCGCGAGCACAGCGCCGACACGGCCGTCGCAGATCGTTGCAAGCAGCCGCTCGAAGCCGGGACGCGCGATGCCGCCGCCGGACCGGCCGAGGTCGTCGTCGATGACTTCGACGTTGCTCCAGCCAAGCTGCTTGGCGCGATCGACGAGGCCGTATTGGCGCCGTCGGCTCTCATGATTATGCGCGAGCTGGTCTGCTGTCGATTGCCGGATGTAGACGCAGGCGTTGCGGGCGAGATGCTCAGTCGTGATCTTGGTCATCGCCTCTCCCCCCGCTTGCAGCCTTTGCCAGCGCCGCCGCGATCTCGCGCAGCAGCACCTCGATGACCATCGCGAGCTCGTTCCTTTGAACTGCACGCAGTTCGACGCACGGTCGCACGGCCTCGAACAGGCTTGGCTGGAGATTCTCGGATCGGTGCGTCATTCTCTGGTCGCTCCGTTTTTGATTCGGACGCCAGAAAGCCTAGAAGCGCATCGACCTCGTTGCGTAGGGAGCAAAGAACATTCAGGGGAAAATGCGGCTCAACGCCGATCTCGAATCGGGACGCAGCCTCATCAGTCATCCACGCCGGAAGGCAGGCAAAGGTGCCGTCAAGTTGGTGCACAACGAGAAACGCGACGCCGCCTCGCTCAAGCCGCCGCCTAACGCCTACCGTCTCGCCGAAGCGAGGATGAAATCGGTAGGTGATGCGTGCTTCAGCCTGTTGTTCGCGGGCAGTATGTCGCCGTTCCGAGCAGCACCTGGATCACGCGGACGTCGATGTTCTGCTCCAAGAGGTGGGTGGCGAAGCTGTGCCTCAGGGTATGCAGCGACACGCGCTTGTGGATCTCGGCCATTTGGGCGGCGGCATGACAGGCGCGATTGAGCTGCCGTGTCGTCATCGGCTGGGCCGGATCGCGGCCTGGAAATAGCCAACCCCGGGGCCGCGCCGCCCGCCACCAGGTGCGCAGCAGATCGAGCAGCAGTGGTGAGAGCATGACGTTACGGTCCTTGCCGCCTTTGCCCTGCTCGACGCGAATGATCATTTGCTTGCTGTCGATGTCGGCGACCTTGAGCGAGATGACCTCGGTGGCGCGCAGGCCGGCGCCGTAGGCCACGCTCAGCGCCGCCTTGTATTTGAGCCCGGGTGCGGCATCGAGCAGCCGCGCCACTTCCTCGGGGCTCAGCACCACCGGCAGCTTGCGAGGCTCGTGAATGACATGCGTATGCTCAACGATCTCGTGGCGCCTCAGCGTGACCCGGAAGAAGAACCGCAGTGTCGAAACCGTCTGATTGATGGTCGGCACACCAACGCCGCTCGCGGCCAGGTGCAGCTGATAGCGGCGCACGTCTTCGAAGCTCGCCGTATCCGGCGAGCGCTCGAGAAATGCGGCGAAGTTCTTGACCCTTTGCACGTAGTCATGTTGGGTCTTCGGGGCCAGCCTGCGGATCGTCATGTCTTCGATCATGCGCCGGCGCAACGGGCTCATTGCCTGGTCGGTCATGGGGATGCTCCTGTCTTGAGTGAGGTTGTTGCAACCCCTCATCTCAAGACAGGACGCCTCGTTGCGCTATCCCCTCAGCCGTGCTGCCGGCCGTCGTGCCCTACCGCGCGAGCGGTTTAGTCCTGTGGCCCAAGGCCGACATAGATCCGGTCGGCACACTGCGTCGCCTTTCGAGTAAAGCGGACAGTCAGGTCTATTCTAGTTTGACACGTCGGGCAAAACACCGTCAGAATGACATCATCGAAACGAGTTTGGTTCGCCCGCGCCGGAAGCATCCGCCGCGGGTTTTTTCGTTTCGGTTTCGAGATCGGACGGCGTCCCGCGCATCGCGGCCTCGCCCTCGTTGAAACGCGTTCATGGAGCGCCGATGGGCGTGCCGCCGTCCGAACCATTGCTGGCCGTACACGCGCGAACGTGGCGGCCCTCGGCGTGAGCGCTGTTCGCTCGCGCCGCTGCGGCCTCCGGACACACGGAGATAGGGTTCGCGCTCGAAACGATCGCGCCTCGTCGCGCGATCTGCCGCATTCTTGCTTTGATGAAATGATGACGGGGCAGCTGAGATTGCTCGCGACTGCAGGCCTGATCGATTGGCCTGTGGGGAATATCCTCATGAGCGACGATATTTAATGGCTGCGTGAAGATGCTTCCGTCCACCTGCCCGCCGTCAGGCAGGCGTGCGAAAGCACGGGCGCTGACCGCAATTCCACCGCTGGCGCGCAGCCGCACCAGAACAGCCATCAAGGTTCTCGTTGGGATCGTGCGCAGCGGTGATGCCGGCGTCGCGCGTGTCCCCGGGTCGCGTTAGAAGGATGCGAGCGCACGTTGTGCCGGGTCTTGCTGCGTCTAGGGAATGGCACAGCATTGTTTCGGACACGACGGACAATCCGGTGTCGGCCAATAATTTCATCAAGGCCGGTTATCGGCTCTATGAACCGATGTGCCCTGGGCTTGGTCGAATTCGCTGTATTGGAGAAAGTGGCTCAAATAGACACGGAATTGTGGGGTTTCCCGTGAGGCGGAACGTCACTTCTGCATCGGAATAATCTATACGATCGAAACGGCCCGGCAGCTTGATTGCTGCCGGGCCGTTTTGGCGTTTCGAGAGAGCGTTGATCAGGTACTTGCGCAGGCCGCGGTGCCGGGCTTTAACTTTCGTCTTGCAGGAAATTCGGCGAGCACAAGCCGATGTAAGGGAGCGCCAAGGATGTCCACCAAACCTCAACTGCCGGAACGTCCACCGCGGGGGACGGGCGGACCCGCCGCACTTGAAGGTCTCCTGGTCGTGGATTTCACGCGCGTGGTGGCGGGACCTGCCTGCACGCAGACGCTCGCCGATTTTGGTGCACGCGTCATCAAGATCGAAAATCCGGACGGTGGCGACGACACGCGCGCCTATGAGCATGCCGAAATCGGTGGTGAAAGCGCGGCCTATCTCAGCCTGAACCGCAACAAGCACGGCATTGCGCTCGATCTTGCCGTGCCGGAGGCGCGCGAGATCACGCGGGATCTGATTCGCAAGGCGGACGTGGTCGTTGAGAATTTTTCGAGCGGGGTGATGAGGAAATTCGGCCTCGACTATGAGGCGGTCGCGCCACTCAATCCGCGGCTGGTCTATTGCTCGATCTCGGCCTATGGACGAACCGGCCCCTTCGCCTCTCGTCCCGGTTTCGATCCGATTACGCAGGCTGAAAGCGGATTCATGTCGCTCAACGGGTTCGCCGACGGCCCGGCTGTTCGGACTGGCCCACCGATCGTCGACATGGCGACGGGGATGTCCGCCTGCAACGCCATCCTGCTGGCACTGCTGGCCCGGGATCGGCTTGGTCGCGGCCAGCATGTTGAAGTCGCCCTGTTCGATGTGGCCATGGGCATGACCGGCTTCTACGGCATGGCTTACTTGATCAATGGTGAGAATCCCGGCCGGTTCGGCAACTCGCCGAGCGGATCTCCCACCGTCGGTGTCTACGAGGCATCCGATGGGCCGCTCTACATGGCCTGCGCCAACGATCGGTTGTATCGACGGCTGGTGGTCGAGGTGTTGAACCGTCCTGATCTCATCGGCGATCCTCGGTTCGCGACGCGGAAGGCGCGGTCCGAGAACAAGGAGCTCCTGCGCGCTGCCATCGCGGAGGTCTTCGCAAGCGACAGCCTCGAGAACTGGATGGCGAAGATGAAGCAGGCCAACATTCCGGTCGGCTATCTCCGCACCGTCGAGGAGGGTTTCAATGCGCCCGAAGCGCGGGAGCGTCATCGTCTGAACCGGATTCCGCATCCGACGGTAGGATGGGTCCCCAACATCGAGCCCCCCATCGGCATGAGCTTGACGGCGGCGGTTGATCCGGTCGCAGCGCCCCTGCTCGGCGAGCATACCGAACAGATCTTGCGCGATACACTTGGCTATGACGATGGCCGTATCCTGGAGTTCGCTCAAAAGGGTGTCTTTGGGTCGCGCAAGCCATCGAGCTCGGCTTGAAGCAGAACGGTCGGCCACCACTTCGAATGGCCGAGCAGGGCAGCCGTCGTTTGCCAATGGGATTGACCATGAACATACAGCTTTACGGCTTCTGGCGCTCGCTTGCCTCGTTTCGTGTGCGCGTGGCACTCAAGCTCAAGGGACTGCCCTTCGAGGAAATCCCGGTCGACATCCTCTCCGGGGAGCAGTTCGACCCGGACTATGACGCGGTCAACACCGAGCGCGTCGTTCCGACGCTGGTAGCCGGCGAACACCGGGTATTTCAGTCGCTGGCGATCATCGAATATCTAGATGATCTGATGCCGGAGCCGAGCCTGTTGCCGTCCGATCCTGCTGACCGCGCCTATGCCCGATCTCTGGCCTTGGTCACGATCGCGGACGCGCATCCATTGGTGACCCCGCGTGTCCGCAACCATCTCGTCAAGATGTTCGGTGCAGATGCCAACGCAATCGAGAGTTGGGCGAAGCATTGGACGATCGAAGGACTGGCAACGTACGAGAGGCTGTTGCAGCGCCGGCCAGCCGAGCCGTTTACACTTGGTCAGCGGGTGAGCGTCGCGGACATCTGCATTGCCGGCCAGGTCGTCGGGGCTCAATTTCTGAAGCTTGACCTGGCGTCATTTCCGGCCGTGGCGCGCCTGGCGGGGCACTGCTTCGCAACGCCGGCCTTCGCGACATCGCATCCCTTCGAACAACCCGGTTACACGGCGATCGCACCTCGTTAACCCTGCGCCAGCTTGATTTGGCCAGGTTCCCGCCGCATAAGTGTATGGGAGCGAGGGACACGAATGGCGCCTGGTCAGGAGCTGAGCATGGGTCAGTCGACGGCGAGGGATTCCGACGATCCCGCCTATGCGTCGATGATCGCGAGGGCCCGGTCGCTCTTGCCGCAACTGCGGGAGCGCGCGGCCCGGACCGAAGAGTTGCGGAACTTGCCGCCGGAAACCGAGCGGGACCTGCACGAGTCCGGCCTGTTCCGGATGCTCCAGCCGAAGCGCATTGGCGGCGCCGAGCTCGATTACGTCGCCTTGATCGATTGCGCCGACCTGCTCGGACAGGCGGACGCGTCCGTGGCCTGGAATCTCGCCAATCTCGCCAGCCATCACTGGATGCTCGCCATGTTCGAGCCGAGAGCGCAGGATCTGGTTTGGGGCCGAGACCCGGACGTGCTGATCGCGTCCTCGTTCATCTTCCCCGCCGGGCGCGCCAGGAAGGTCGAGGGCGGATACCGGCTACACGGAAGCTGGCCGTTCTCATCGGGGGTCGCTTCGTGCGAGTGGAACATGCTCGCGAGCGTTGTCTCCTCTGACGATGAGGCTGACGGCATCGAATATCGTATCTTTCTGCTGCCCAACGCCGATTACAGAATTCTCGACACCTGGAACGTTGCAGGACTGCGCGGCACCGGGTCGTCGGACGTGGAAGTCCGGGACGCTTTCGTAGCCGATCATATGACCGTGGCCGTCGGCGATCTTGCCGGCGGTTCGGCGCCGGGAAGCAAGTTGAATCCGAACCCGTTGTATGCGCTGCCTGTGTTCTCGCTGTTTCCCTACGTTCTGTCCGGCGTCGCGCTCGGGAATGCGCAGGCTTGCCTGGACGATTACGCGGAGGTCTCGCGGCACCGCATATCGACCTACAATCGCGCCAAGCTGAGCGACTTTCAAAGTACCCAGATCAAGATCGCGGAGGCCTCGGCCAAGATCGATGCCGCACGTCTGATCATGCGCTCCGCCTGTATCGATGCCATGGCGGATGCGCGGCGTCGCCACATTCCGGACATGACGATCAAGACCAGGTATCGGCGTGATGGCGCCTTCTCGGTCAATCTTTGCACCGACGCCGTCTCGATGCTGTTCGCGGCGAGCGGGGCGCGCGGCTTGTTCACGACAGGTGTGTTGCAGCGACAGTTCCGCGATGCGCACGCGATCAATTCGCATCTCGCTTTTAATTTTGATGCGGCCGGGACCAATTATGGACGCGTGGCACTGGGGCTGCCGTCCGAAAATCTCACCTTGTGAGACCGGCCGATGAATGATCTGCCAAAGCAGCCGGCCTTCCCCGATCCAGCCAATGAATTCGCAAGCGACAGTTCGCGGATCGATCCCCGCGACTTTCGTAATGCGCTCGGCACCTATGCCACGGGTGTGACGATCATTACGGCCGCAGGTCCGGACGGAAGGCCTTATGGGTTGACCTGCAACTCGTTTGCTTCGGTTTCCCTGAATCCGCCATTGGTGCTTTGGAGTCTTGTGGTCTATTCCTCAAGCTTGACCGTATTTCAGAACGCCAGTCATTTTACAGTTAACGTGCTTGGCGCTTCGCAACAGGCGCTTGCGAACAAGTTCGCCAAATCATCCGATGACAAATTCACCGGCGTCGATTGGACGCCGGGGCTCGGGAACGCTCCGGTGCTCGCCGACAGCGTCGCCGACTTTCAGTGCCGCTCGGTCAATCGCTACTATGGCGGTGACCACGTGATCTTTCTTGGTGCGGTCGAGGCCTATACTTACAACGCAAAGGAGCCGCTGCTGTTTGCGCGCGGCGCATTTGGCCGATTCGTTCCCGACGACGAGGGCAAGAAGTCGCCGTAGGCCGGGAATTGCAGCCTACCGCTCTTCCGCTGAGAGCTTGTAGATCTCCAGCGCATCGGCATCCGCGCCGCGTGCAGTGCTGGCCAGCCTGAAGAGTTGTCCCGCAAGCGTAGCCATCGGTACAGGGGTTGACGTCGCCTGGGCCACATCGGCAACCGTATCGAGGTCCTTGAGCATCGTGGCGATGTGGCCGAGCGGCGGGGAGTGAATGCCCTGGACCATGCGCGGTACGAAGAGCTGGAGCGGAATGGAATCTGCAAAGCCGCCGGCGAGCGCCTCGGGCAGCCGGTTGGCGTCAATTCCGGCGTTGACCGCAAGGCGCGTTGCTTCTGCGAGGACGGCCATCGCGCATCCGACAATCACTTGGTTGCAGAGTTTTGCGGTCTGGCCGGCGCCGATCGCACCCATGTGGGTGAACCTGCGTGCCATGGCCAACACGTAGGGCCGCACTCTTTCGATGTCACCGCCATCACCGCCGGCCATGACGGCGAGCGTGCCTTCCTCCGCACCCTTGGTGCCGCCGGACACGGGCGCATCGATCCAGCTTGCGCCGTTTGCAGCTTTCAGCCGAGCGGCGAGATCGCGCGCGGCATCTGGATGAATTGAGGAGAAATCGACCACGAGTTTTCCCGCGCCGGAAGCCGCTGAGATGCCTTCGGGTCCGAAGATCACTTCTTCCACGGCGTTTGCATCCGTCACGCACATGAAGACGATGTCCGAGCCGTCCAGGAGGCCGCGGGGCGTCGCTGCGCGGCTTGCACCGGCCTCGACGAGCGGCGACAGTTTGGCTTCCGAACGGTTCCAGACGGTCACCTGATAACCGGCCTTCAGCAGGCGCCGGCTCATGGGCGCACCCATGAGCCCAAGGCCGAGATAGCCAAGCCTCTCGACGTGCTGCGCGTCTGCCTTGCTCGCTTCAGCCATAGGTTGCCTCCTTCTGCCGCGACGCAGCGCCGCCGGTGCACCATACATCGTGGACGCCATGACGAAACCCGGGCACCCTGCATGGCTTGCCTCATTGTTTGAACCATGAAACATTTGGGGCGGTTGGGCTGGGTGGCGCTGGTCAGCGCCGGAGCAACGGAGTGGGCACGATGCGGACGGTTTCGAGCTGGATGCTGGCAACAGGGGCAGTGTTGGCCATGATGGCGGGCGCAAGCCCCTCATGGGCGCAGCAGACAATCCGCGTCGGTTGGACCATTCCGGCTGAGGAATCCAAATACTGGATGATGCGCAGGCCGGCCGAATTTCCCAATCTCGGCAAGACCTACAACATCGAATGGACCCAATTCCAGGGCACCGCGCCGATGACGCAGGCACTCGCCGCCGGCGCACTCGATTGCGCGACACAGGCGCCGCTATCGCTCGCCAACGGCGTGGTCGGCGGCAATCTCAAGGCCTACATCGTGGCGCAGCATGTGTTCGAGAAGCCTGGTGGATTCTCGGTCTACTGGGCGGTCATGGACGATTCGCCGATCAAGACGATTGCCGATCTCAAGGGCAAGACAGTCGGCATTTCCGTGATCGGCGGCGGGACGCAAGGGCCGTTCAACCTGCTGCTGAAGCAGAATGGCATCGATCCGGCCAAGGACATCAAGCTGGTCGAGGTCGGCTTTGCCGTCTCGGAAGATGCGTTGCGCCAGGGACGTGTCGATGCGGTCAATATGAACCAGCCGTTCGCCGCGCGCGCAGAAGCAAAGGGCGGCACCCGAAAGCTGTTCTCGCTGTCGCAAGCGATGCCGAACATCGTGCACATCCTGGAAGCGTGCCGCGCCGATTTTGTCGACAAGAACCCGGAGCTGGTCAAGGCCTATGTGCGCGATATCACGTCGGGCATGAAGAAGGCGCTCGCGAACCGTGAAGAGACGTTGAAGCTGGTCAATGAGGTCTTGAAAGCGCCCATCCCGGTGCTCGACACTTATCTCCTCAAGGACAACGATTTCGGCCGCGATCCCGGTGCGGCGCCGAACTTCCCGGCGATCCAGAAGATGCTGGATATCTATGCTGAAACCGGAATGCTCCCGAAGCTGGATGTCGCCCAGTTCAAGCATCCGACGATCGTTGCGCCACTGCAGTAGGCGATCGATCGTCCGTTGAATTCACGAGGCCGCAATGTTCCGGTCATGTGCGGGACATGGCACGAAGATGATGCACGTATGAAGAAGTTGCGATCGCGGATAACGACTGACGGCCTCGACCGGGCGCCGCATCGTGCATTCATGCGCGCGATGGGACTGGACGACGAGGCCATCGCCAAACCGATGGTCGGCGTCGTCAGCATGAAGGGCGAGCAGACGCCCTGCAACATGACCCACGACTTCCAGGTCGCGGCAGCCAAGACCGGGATCGAGGAAGCCGGCGGGACGCCGCGCGAATTCTCGACTGTCTCGGTCTCCGACGGCATCAGCATGAACCACGAGGGGATGAAGTTCTCGCTGTTTTCGCGGGAGCTGATCGCCGATTCGATCGAAGCGGTCGTCCATGGCCTCGCCTACGACGCACTGATCGGATACGGCGGATGTGACAAGACGCTTCCGGGCGTGATGATGGGAATGGTTCGTTGCAACGTGCCGTCCATCTTCATCTATGGCGGCAGTTCGCTGCCGGGCCGTGTGGACGGACGGACCCTGACGGTCCTCGACTCCTACGAAGCCGTCGGTAGCTTCATGACCGGTGAGATCGACGCTGCGACGCTCGAGCGGATCGAGCGCGCCTGCCTGCCGACCATTGGCGCCTGCGCCGGTCAGTTCACCGCGAACACCATGGGAATGGTGTCGGAAGCGATGGGCCTGACCATTCCCAATGTGTCGATGGTCCCGGGCGTTTATGCCGAACGCGCGCAGATCTCGCGGCGCGCCGGCCGGCTCGTGATGGAGATGCTGGAGCGCGGCGGGCCTTTGCCTCGCGACATCGTGACGCGGAAATCGCTCGAAAACGGAGCCGCTATTGTCGCCGCCACCGGCGGGTCGACCAATGCCGCGCTGCATCTGCCGGCGATCGCGAACGAGGCCGGGATCGCATTTACGATCGATGATGTCGGCGAGGTGTTTGCTCGGACGCCGCTGATCGGAAACCTGCGCCCCGGCGGCAAATACACCGCCAAGGACGTCTACGACATCGGCGGCGCGGCCGTCGTCATCCGCGAGTTGATCCAGAGCGGGCATATCGATGGCCGCAGCCTGACCATCACGGGCCTTACGCTCGCGGAAGAATATGGCGCGGCCAACGCTCCCGATGGCGAGGTTGTTTACGCGGCCCGCGCACCGATCATGGCGGATGGAGGCGTGGCGGTTCTGAAGGGCAATCTCTGTCCTGATGGCGCAGTGATCAAGGTTGCAGGTCTGAAGACCCAGTTCGTCGAAGGCGTCGCACGCGTATTCGAAGACGAAGAGGGCTGCGTCGCAGCGGTACGGGAGCGCAGCTACAAGGCAGGCGAGGTTTTGGTGATCCGCAATGAAGGACCGGTCGGCGGTCCTGGCATGCGCGAGATGCTCGGCGTCACCGCGCTGATTTATGGCCAGGGCATGGGCGAGAAGGTGGCCCTGATCACCGATGGGCGGTTTTCCGGCGCGACTCGCGGCATGTGCATCGGCTATGTGTCTCCGGAAGCGTTTGTTGGCGGTCCGCTGGCGCTCGTTCGTGACGGCGACAAGATCCGAATCGACGCGGCCGGCCGCCGCATGGACTTGCTGGTCGATGAGCAGGAACTCGCAGCACGCCGGCGCGATTGGAAGCCACGCCCGCCACGTCATCGCGCCGGCGCACTCGCGAAATACGCGCGGCTGGTTGGTCAGGCGCCGGGTGGAGCGGTGACGCATGAGGGGCCGGCAGAATGGCCCTGGTTCGATTGAACCATGATGTTTGCGCGAAAATGACGACCCGTTTGGCAAGTTTCTTGCTAAGCTCGTGCCGCTGACGGAGCACATTCAGCTGGTCGGCTGCGCGACTTTCGCGCACGGGTGAAGCGAGAGACGTGATGAAGGTAATGCCTTCGAGACCGAGCGAATGGGTGAGACCGGTGACGTCACAAAAGCCGGCTGCTGCGATCATCGAGATCGACCACGTCTCGCAGGTCTTTCAAACCTCCGCGCGCAACGATCATTTGGCGCTGTCGGATATCTCGCTGACGATCGAAGAGCGCGCCTTTGTCTCCATTCTTGGTCCGTCGGGCTGTGGCAAGTCGACACTGCTCTACATCGTCGGCGGTTTCGTCAGTCCGACCAGCGGGGCGGCGAGAATCAAGGGGCGGGCGATCACGGGGCCGGGTCCGGATCGCGGACCGGTGTTCCAGGAGTTCGCACTGTTTCCCTGGAAGACGGTCCTCGGGAACGTGATGTATGGCCCGCGCCAGCAAGGCGTGGGTGCCACTGAGGCCGAGGTCCAAAGCCGCGCCTTGATCGAGATGGTCGGCCTCAAGGGTTACGAAAACTTCTATCCAAAGGAATTATCGGGCGGCATGAAGCAACGCGTCGCGCTGGCGCGGACGCTCGCGTACCATCCCGAGGTCCTGTTGATGGACGAGCCCTTCGGTGCGCTCGACGCTCACACGCGGACACGCCTGCAGAACGATCTCCTGAATATCTGGGAACGCGATCGCAAGACGGTGTTGTTCGTCACCCATTCAGTCGACGAGGCCGTTTTCCTGTCCGACAAGGTCGTGATGATGTCGAAATCTCCAGGCCGTATTCGACAGGTCATCGACATCGATCTACCGCGCCCGCGTCGCCGCAACGAATTGTTGCTCGACCCGCGCTACCAGAAATACGTCGTCGATATCGAGCGCATGTTCGATGAAAGCGACGAAGTTCGGTCACCGTCGTGATGTCGTCGGCGGCCTTGGTTAAGTGTGCTGCGCCGGTGTTCGCCTGCATCGGGCTGCTTGCGGTATGGCAGATCGCCTCTCTGGCGCTGAAGAACGACAGCTTTCCGACCGCGATCGAGGCGGTCCGTGCGATCCCGGACATCCTTGGCGACAAGGAGGCCTTGATCAACATTCTGGCCTCGCTTCGCCGCATGGCGATGGGATTCGGCGTGGCGGTGCTTGTTTCGATTCCGTTGGGCCTGTTGATGGGGCGCAGTCGCGCGGTCGCGGCGTTTTTCAATCCGCTCTTGATGGTCATCTACCCGGTCCCGAAGGCCGCCCTGATGCCGATCATCATGCTGTGGCTGGGGGTCGGCGACATCACCAAGACCTTGGTAATCTTTCTCGGTGTCAGTCTGCCTGTGATCTATCACAGCTTTGAGGGTGCCAAGGCCGTCGAGGAGAAGATGCTATGGTCGGGCGCGGCGATGGGACTTTCAGCGCTCCAGCGTTTGGTTCGGATCGTGCTTCCTGCAGCGCTGCCGGAAATCCTGACCGGCTGCCGCACGGGGCTTGTGCTGGCACTGATCACGATGATCACCAGTGAGATGATCGCTCGCCAGTCCGGCGCCGGGAACATCTTGTTCAACGCACTCGACATGGGGCAGTACGACACGGTGTATGCGATGATCATTATCGTGGGAGCGATGGGAATCTGCCTCGATGCGATCTTCGAGCGGGTCCGCGCCAGGCTCGTACGATGGTCTGAGCCTCAGTTCGATCTGCCCCTGAGCTTCTCATGAGATCGCGCCTTACCCCAATGAATGTTGCTCTCGGGATCGCACCGATCGCACTTGTGCTCGCGGTGTGGCAAGGGCTGGTGTCATCCGGCCTCGCACCCGCTGTCTTGCTTCCGCCCCCGGGATATGTCTTCAGCCGGCTGCTGCAACAGCTTGTCACGTGGACGTTCCAGCAGGAGATCGCGGCAACTCTCGTTCGCCTGTTTGCCGGCTTCGCGATTGCGGTCGTGCTTGGCGTGAGCATTGGCATCGCTGCCGCCGCAAATCCGGCGATCAATGCTGTCGTTCGACCGATCGTGCGCGTGCTCGCGCCTTTGCCCAAGGTCGCGCTTTATCCGGCGCTGTTGCTGCTGCTCGGTTTCGGCCACGGATCGAAGATCACCCTCGTGGCTGCCGACGCCCTGTTCCCCATTCTGCTGTCAACCTATTACGGCGCGTCGAGCGTCGAGCAGAAGCTGATCTGGTCGGCCATGGCGGCGGGAACGCCGCGGTATGAAATTCTGTTCAAGGTGGTGTTGCCGGCCGCCATGCCGTCGATCCTGACCGGCTGCAGGATCGGTCTTGTCATTTCCTGCATCGTGGTGTTTCTGGCGGAGATGATCACGTCGACGGACGGGCTGGGCCATGTCCTCGTCACCGCGGCCCGAACCTTTCAGGCCGTCGACATGTTCGTGCCGCTGATTACGATCTCGCTGCTCGGTTTGATCCTGAACGGACTGTTGGGGGCCTTGCGATCATACCTTTTACGGGGCTTTCCCGAAGCGTGATCTGACCAAACAAGAAGCCGTTAACGGGAGCGAACCATGCTGGCTGATCGCATCGAAGCAAAATGGATCGACGCATTCTGCGAGATTTTTGAGCGATGCGCGGTCAAGCCTGGTGATACCGCGGCGATCCTCTCGGAAACCCAGTCGCGCGCGTTGAATGTGCACCTGGCTGAGCTTGCTCTGTTGCGCATGGGGGCGCGGCCGTTTCACGTGGTGATACCGACGTCCCGCAACCGCAATATTGTGCCGGTCCGCTCGACAGGAGCGAGCGAGGCGATCCAGAAACTTGGGCCGGTCATCAGCGCGCTTCAGCAGGCAGGCTTCGTGGTGGATTGCACCGTCGAAGGCCTGATGCACGCGGCGGAGACACCCGAGATTTTGAAGGCCGGTGCGCGGATCCTCGTGATTTCCAACGAGCATCCTGAGGCGCTGGAGCGGATGGTCCCGGATTCGACCCTCGAGAAGCGCGTTCGCGCGGCAGTGAAGATGCTGCGCGGGACCAAGCGCATGCGAGTCACATCAAAAGCGGGGACCGCCCTCGACGTCGACATGGTCGGAGCTTCGACGGTCGGCGTATGGGGCTGGACAGACAAACCCGGCACGCTGGCGCACTGGCCCGGCGGCATTGTCGTGAGCTTTCCCAAGAGCGAGACGATCAACGGCACGCTGGTGATGGCGCCGGGCGACATCAATCTCACCTTCAAGCGCTATCTGACCTCGCCGATCAAGATGACGCTGAAGGACGACTATGTCGTCGAGCTGGACGGCGAGGGCGCGGATGCGGCGATGATGCGGGCTTATCTCGCCGCTTGGGGTGATCGCGAGGCCTATGCGGTGTCGCATGTCGGCTTCGGCATGAATCCGGGCGCGCGCTATGAGGCGCTCTCGATGTACGACCTGCGCGACACCAACGGCACGGAGATTCGCGCCGTCTCTGGCAACTTCCTATTCTCGACCGGCGCGAACGAATTCGCCGGCCGCTACACGGCGGGCCATTTCGACCTGCCGATGATGGGAACCACGATCGAGCTTGACGGGGTCGCGGTCGTCCGCGAAGGCGTGCTTCAGGATATCTTCGGCTGACCGCGATCGAGCACGGGCGGGCGCGCCAGGTCGAAGTGGCGGAGCAGATCGACCATGGCCTGAAGCCGCTTTGTGCGATAGGCATCGACGTCGAGGCCGGAATAATCGAGAAAGCCTGCGCCCGTTCGCAGGCCAATCCGGCCTTCATGCATGTTGCGTGAAATGACGTCGGGCGCACGATAGCGGTCGCTGCCGAGGGCGCCTTCGAGGTACCGGCTGGCGTAGTAGAGAATATCGCCGCCGCCCCAGTCGATGAATTCAAGCAACCCGAGCACCGCGTAGCGAAAGCCGAAGCCGTAACGGATCGCCTTGTCGATGTCCTCGGCGCTTGCGACACCTTCCTCGACCATGCGCGCCGCTTCATTCATCGCAAGCGCCTGGATGCGAGGGACGATGAATCCGGGAGTGGCAGCGCAGATCACCGGCACCTTGCCGATGCTCTCCAGCAGCGCCTTGACTTCTTCGATGATGGCCGGGTCGGTTCCACTGCCCGGCGAAACCTCCACCAGTGGGATCAGATAGGCCGGATTGAGCCAGTGAACATTGAGGAAGCGGCGAGGGTTTTCGATCGCGCCGGATAGGTCGTCGACGAGAATGGTCGACGTCGTTGACGCGATGATGGTGTCGGGGCGAACCTGCCTCGACGCAGATCCCAGCACCTCGCGTTTGAGCTCGACGACCTCAGGAACGCCCTCGAACACCATTCCCGCGTCGGCAAGCGCTGCAGCACTCCGGTGAGATGCCACTACCGAGACACGCGCGATGAGGGGCTCGACATCGGCCGCGGTCAGTAGCCCCAGGCTCGACAGGCTGGCGAATGTTTTCCGGACCTCGCCGAGCGCGTCCGCCTCCAGCCTGGCGAACTCCTCCGCTGATCGGCCCTTGACATCGATCATGGTGACGTTGTGTCCCGCGTAGGCGAACGCAACGGCGATGCCGCGCCCCATGCGGCCGGCACCGAGACAGGCGATCTTGGCCCGAATCGTCATCGATCATAATCCCTTGCGAAGCAGCGTCTGCAACTCGGCTTTGCCGAGATTGCCAAGCCCCAGCGTATCGAGCGTTCGTCCGCCCTGCTCGAAATTCTCGCCGCAGACCGCGCCACCGATGGCGAGGAAAGCTTTGGCCAGCGGCGTGGCCACGCCCGCCAGGCTCGCGACTGAGACCAGCAGCGACAATCCAAGCCGCAGATCCTCCCGCATGTAGCGATGCTCGGTGAGCACGATGCGTTCACGCCAATCGCCGGATTCCGTGAGCCGGTCATGCGAGCCGCGGCCATACATCCAGATTTCGCCTTCCCGGGCGTAGTGATGGGCCAAGGGAAAATGTGGTGCGCCATATCCGAGCGCCTCACGCACCGCGATCCGTTCGGCGTCGAGCGCGTCGGTGACCTGGCGAATGGAGGCCTGGGTGCCCTCCTTGTGAATATCCCATTTTTCGAAGTGCTCGATCGGGCCCGCATTCATCACGATCAGTGGTGGGTGGATGATTGGGCCTGCATTCATCAGCGCGCCTGAAAGCGCATCTCCGCACGGCTCGATCACGCCAGGGAAAGCGCGTCCGATCACTTCCAGTACATGCGGCGCCCGGTCGAGTGGAAACACGCCGACCGGCAGCCGCTTGGCGCGGATGGTGATCGCGACCTCGAAGGGCCCGTGCTTGCGGGTGAGCCACGGAAGCGTACCGGTCTCAGCGAAACTCGCCTTCGCGTGATTGCCCGCATCCCGCGCGGCTTGCGCGAAGATCATCGAGCCGAATGTCGCAGGCGGCAGAAATACGACTTGGCCATCCCGCAAATGCGGGGCAAGCAGGCGCGCGATGTCCGGCTGCGCGAAGGCGGGAGCGGGGCACAGGATCAGTTCGGCGCCGCTGACCGCTGCGGCGATGTCGGTCGTCACCAGCGCCAGTTTCATGTCGTGGCGGCCATTGTGATCCTTCACCAGGATTTTGGAGCCGGCGGCACGATGAGCTGCGACCTGATCCGCGTCGCGACGCCAGAGCCGGACCTCATGCCTTGCCAGCGCAAAATCGCCTGCGGCCGCGAAAGAGCCGTTACCCCCACCCAGGACCGCAATCTTCAAGACGCTTCTCCTTGCGCGCGTGACTGCGCATCAAGTCGCTTCAGCAGGAAGTGCTGGACCTTGCCGAGCGCCGTGCGCGGCAGGTCGGCCACGAAGATGATGTCGCGCGGAACCTTGTATCGCGCGAGCTGGGCCTGAAGATGCGCTTTCAGCTCGTCCGCTTCGAGCCGGCAACCGGATCGCCGGATCACATAGGCAATCGGCACCTCGTCCCAGCGTGGGTCGGGCCTGCCGATCACGGCGCATTCGCTGACGTCGGGATGTTCGAGCAAGACGCGCTCGACCTCGGCCGGATAGACGTTCTCGCCACCGGAAATGATCATGTTCTTCTTGCGATCGCGGACCCAGAAATAGCCGTCCGCGTCGCATAAGCCGATATCGCCGGTGCGATACCAGCCGTCGTGCAGCGCGTCGCGTGTGGCGTCCGCGTTGCCCCAATATTCGAAGAACACGTTGGGCCCGCGTAGCGCGATCTCGCCCGGTGTGTCTGGCGGAACCTCGGCGCCTGCCTGATCGATCACCTTTGCTTCGCAGCACAGCCCGGCAAGACCGGTGGATCCCACCCGCGAGAGGTCGCCGCCGAGCCGCGTGTAGACCGCGATGGGGCAGGTTTCGGTCGAACCGTAGACCTGGAGAACGGGAACACCGCGTGCGACGAAGCGATCGATCAGATGCGGCGGCACGATGCTCGAGCCGGTGGCGACCGCCTTCAGCGACGAAAGATCGGTGGTCGCCCAGGAGGGATGCTCGGTCACCGCCTGGATGATCGCGGGCACCATCACCGTCAGCGTCGGCCGCTCTCGCTCGATGGCTGCGAGCGCGGTTTCCGGCGTGAAACGGGCGTGGATCATGACGGTCGCGCCAAAATGGAGCGCAGGTGTGGTCTGGATGTTGAGGCCGCCGACGTGGAAGAATGGCAGCACCGTCAAGACGTGATCGTCGGACGTCATGTTGTGCATGTGCTGGCTCATGACGCCGTTCCAGAACAACGCGTCCTGGCGCAGCACCGCGCCCTTCGGCCGTCCGGTTGTCCCCGATGTGTAGACGATGAGCAGCGGGCAGGAGAGATCGGTGTGCGGATTGCGGCTGCTGCCGTCGCCGTGCGCCAGCAGGCCCTCGAATGTCTCGCCACGCGGCGGCGCGAAGTCCAATCCGACGACGGCGATTCCCGGCGAAATAGCCTCAAGCTCAGGAAGAATACTCTCGAATGCCTGCTCGAGCACCAGAACCTTGGTGCCCGCATCGGAGATAATGAAGAGCTGCTCGGCGACCGCCAGCCGCCAGTTCAAGGGTACCAGCATCGCGCCAAGCCGCGCGCACGCATAGAGCAGAACCAGATAGTCGGGTCTATTCAGGCTCAGGATCGCGACCCGGTCGCCGCGGCCGACGCCAAGCTGCTGCTTCAATGCCGTCGCGGTGCGCTCGATGCGCGTGGCGATTGCGCGATAGCTCAGCCGTTCCCTCTCGAAGGCTATGGCTGTCTTGTCCGGCGCGAACGCCGCGTTGCGGTCGATCAGGCTACAGAGGTCCACCGTCAGTCGTCCGTTTCGCCGGCCTCGTACAGCGCCTCGCGTCCGATACGGTCGAGGCAAAGCTCGGCCGTCCAGGGCAGCATCAGCGAGCCGCAGCGGCTGTCGCGATAGATCCGCTCCAGCGGCAGTGATCGCAGCATGGCCTGGCCCCCGCAGGTGCGGATCGCGAACGTCGCGAGTTCGTTCGCCCCTTCCATCACTGAATATTGCGCGGCGTAGGCGCGCAGCACCTGCTCCTTGCTCGGGTTCGCCCGCGCCTCGGTGACCGCCTGAAACCAGATCGCCTTGATCTGCTCGAGCTTGATCTGCATCTGGGCGAGCGCGATCTGCTTGGTCGGGTACATCCTGCGCTTGACCGGCGGCATGCCTGGCACCTCACCGCGCAAATATCGCACGGTGAAATCATAGGCCGCCTGCGCCAGACCCATATAGGTCGGCGACAGCGTCAGGAACATATGCGGCCAGCGCATCGCGGCCTGGAAATAGACGCCGCGCGGCATCAGCGCGGCATCCTCCGGCACGAACACGTCCTTGAACAGCAGCGTCCGCGAGACCGTGCCGCGCATCCCGAGCGGATCCCAGTCGCCGACGACGGACACACCCTGCGCCTTGGCAGGGATCGCCAGGTAAAGCGTGTTGCGGCGCGAGGCCTTCTCGCCTTCCTCGATCTCGGTGCAGAGCACGCCGTAATAATCGGCATGGCCGGAGAGCGATGCAAAGATTTTCTTCCCGTTGACGATCCAGCCGCCTTCGACCGGCTTTGCTTCCGTGCCGAAGGCGACACCACCTGCGGCTGCTGCACCGCCCTCCGAAAATGGCTGCGAGTAGATCGCGCCGTCCTCGACGATGCGCTTGTAGTGCACTGCGCGCCGCCGCTCGTGCGCCGCGCGGGTCTCGGTATCCATGTCGAGATCGTCGGCAAGCGGCCCCGACCACAGGGTTGAGCAGACATGCATGTTCCAGGTGAGCGCGGTGGCGCCGCAATAGCGGCCGATCTCGGCCGCCGCCAGCGCATAGGTCTGATAGTTCGCGCCGAGCCCACCATGCTTCTTGGGAATCGCAATGCCGAGCAGGCCGACACGATGCAGGTCGCGATAATTCTCGCTCGGGAAGATCGCCTCGCGATCGTAGGTCGCGGCGCGACCGGCGAACACGCTCTGGCCGATCTCGCGGGCGCGCGCAATGATGCCGGCCTGCTCGTCGCTCAACCGGAATGCGGCGGGATCGAAGATCGGTACGTCCAGGGCGATCTGGTCACTGATGCCGATGGTCTTGCTGACTTGCATGGTCATTGTGCGGTCACCTGTGTCTTGCCGTGACGGCGTCCAGAAATCCGCCGAGGGCCCTGTCGAAGGCATCCGGTTGTTCGAGGTTAGCAAGATGCCCCGCGCCGGCAAGCTCGACATATTCTGCGGAAGGAATGTACGTCGCGGTCTTCGCCATCATCGAGGCAGGCGCGTTGTTGTCTCTGGAGCCGGACAGCAGCAGCGTCGGCACGGAAATATTCTTGAGCGTGCTGCGTTGATCGAACCCGATCAAGGCCAGCATCATGGCGCGATAGGTTGCCTCGGGCACGCTCGCCATGCATTCGCTCGCAAGCTCTATCCCCTTCGGATCGGGATTGTCGCCGACCAGCTCTTTCACGAGGGAAGGCGCCAGCGACTTCATCGTCTCGCCGCGATCGAGCGGACCGAGCCGTGCGGAGATGAAGGATTTCTGCCAATCGCCGTCGGCCTTGCCGAAGGCAGGGCTGGTTTGCGCCAAGACGACCGCGCGCGCCAATGTCGGTGATTGCACCAGCCATTTCTGGACGATCATGCCGCCGATCGAATGTCCGACCAGAATGGGGCTCTCAGCACCGATCTGCGCGATGAATTGCTGGAGCGCATCCGCGAGCGCTGGGATGTTGACGCTGGCAAGCGGTGCCGATCCGCCATAGCCCGGCATATCCCACGCGATCGCATGGAAGCGATTGCCGAATGTGGCGAGCTGTTGCCGCCAGGCCCGCGCCGCGCCGCCAATGCCGTGCAGGAATATCAGAGGCGTCGCGTTCGGATCGCCTGCCGCTTCGTAGGCGAAGCGCCCGTCTTTTGTTATCATCGGTGCGGGTTGCGACACGCGACATCCTTTTGCCTGGCGCCCGGGATGCTAACAGGCCTGTGGGCGATGGAAAGCGATAATTTTATACTTAAAGCAATTTTCGGACCGGCTTCGATCTGCAGCCGTTCGGGACGCTGATCAAGGCTTCGTTGCAAAAGTTTGAAGGTTAAAATATATCGAGGGTACGTATCACGAGATACCAGGGAGCCCGCGCATGTCCGGATTGCCGCACTCGCCGCACGCGCTAGTCACCGGTGGCGGCCGGGGTATCGGCCGCGCGATTGCGGCGGCACTTGTCGGGGCTGGCGCGACGGTTACGGTGCTCGGCCGGAACGCGGCTACCCTTGAAGAGGCGGTGAGCGCGGGTGCCGCACATTTCGCGGTCGTGGCCGACGTCGCGGACGAGGCCGCGTTGAAAGCTGCTATCACCGAGGCGAGCGCGCGTCAGCCGCTGGATATCCTCATTGCGAATGCGGGCAGCGCGGAGTCGGCGCCGTTCGCAAAATCGGATGGCGCCCTTTTTGCGCGCATGATGGACGTCAATTTCATGGGCGTTGTCCACGCCATCCGCGCCGTCTTGCCCGGAATGAAGGATCGCCCTTATGGCCGCATCGTCGCAGTTGCGTCCACCGCCGGGCTGAAGGGCTATGCCTATGTCAGCGCGTACAGTGCTGCCAAACATGCCGTGGTCGGCCTGGTGCGTTCGCTGGCTCTCGAGATGGCCGGCAGCAACGTGACCGTGAATGCGGTGTGTCCCGGTTTCACCGACACCGATCTGGTCGCCGGCAGCATTGAATACATCATCAAGAAGACCGGCCGGAGCCGCGAGCAGGCTATCGCTGAGCTCGCGAAGCACAATCCGCAGGGGCGGCTGATCACGCCTCAAGAAGTTGCCGATGCCGTGCTTTGGCTGTGCGGCGAGGGCGCCGGTGCGGTGACCGGACAGGCGATTGCGGTCGCCGGTGGTGAGATCTAGCCTGCGCGGCGCGGGCCCGGAACAAGGAAGACAAGGAGATCGCATGAGCAGACCAGCCAATCCCGTGACCGTGCCGCTCGTGGATTATTCGCCGCAACACTTCCTGCTGGCCGTCGTCGACGGTGTTGCCACCGTGACGCTCAATCGCCCGGAGCGGAAGAATCCGCTGACCTTCGAGAGCTACCGGGAGCTCACCGATTTGTTCCGCGCTTGCGCCTTCGACGACACGGTCAAGGTCGTGGTCGTGACCGGCGCCGGCGGCAATTTCTCGTCTGGCGGCGATGTGTTCGAGATCATCGGCCCACTCGTGAAGATGGACACCAAAGGGCTCACCGCCTTCACGCGGATGACCGGTGACCTCGTCAAGGCGATGCGTGCCTGTCCGCAACCCATTGTCGCTGCGGTCGAGGGTATCTGCGCCGGCGCCGGCGCGATCATGGCGATGGCGTCGGATATGCGACTGGCGGCGAGCGGGACCAAGGTCGCGTTCCTGTTCAACAAGGTGGGGCTTGCCGGCTGCGACATGGGCGCCTGTGCAATCCTGCCGCGGATCATTGGCCAGTCCCGCGCCTCTGAACTGCTGTACACCGGCCGGTTCATGACGGCGGAGGAGGGCGAGCGCTGGGGCTTCTTCAGCCGCATCGTCACGCCGGAGCAGGTCCTGCCGCAGGCGCAGGTGTTGGCAAAGCAGATTGCGGAAGGTCCGACTTTCGCCAACACCATGACCAAGCGGATGCTGGCGATGGAATGGGCGATGTCGGTGGAAGAGGCGATCGAGGCGGAAGCGATTGCTCAAGCGCTCTGCATGACGACCGCCGATTTCGAGCGCGCCTTCGAGGCCTTCGCCAACAAGGTCAAGCCGGTCTTCCGGGGCGACTGAGGAGCTCTTCGGCGGGCCGGACCGCAATGGGGGCTTGCATGAAATTATTTTAGGCTTAAAATAGTTTCCTGACCGGGTGAATTGGCGAGGCTCCCATGAAAGTCGCGATCATCGGTGGCGGACCTGCGGGTCTCTACGCAGCGATCCTGCTCAAGAAGCAGCGGCCGGGCGCCGAGATCGCGGTGTACGAGCGCAACCGCGCCGACGACACGTTCGGCTTCGGTGTGGTGTTTTCCGATGCCACGCTGGACAATTTCGAGAAGCACGATCTTCCGAGCTACCGCCGCATCACCCAGGAATTCGCCTACTGGGACGACATCGCCGTACATTTCCGCGGCACGGTGCACCGGGTCGGCGGCAATGGTTTCTGCGGCTGCTCACGGCAGAAGCTGCTCCTGATCCTCCAGGAGCGGGCCCGCGAGCTCGGCGTCAGCCTGCATTTTGAAGCGGATATCGATGACGAATCTCGCTTCGCCGATGCCGATCTCATCCTGCTGGCCGACGGCATCAACAGCCGTTTCCGCGAGAAACACGTCGATCATTTCCAGCCTGAGGTCGAGCTCCGCGCCAACAAGTTCGCCTGGATGGGCTCGACCAGGCCGCTCGACGCGTTCACCTTCATCTTCCAGGAGACCGAGTGGGGCCCGTTCATCGCCCACGCGTATCAATACCAGGCCGGTCATTCGACCTGGATTTTCGAAACCGACCCGCAGACGTTCGAGAGAGCAGGACTGACGGGGCTGAACGAGAGCCAGTCCGCTGCGCGGATGGCCGAGATCTTCGGCTGGTTTCTCGAGGGTCACAAGCTTCTCACCAATCGCTCGATGTGGCGCAATTTCCCGATGATCCGCAGCAAGCGCTGGGTCAAGGACAACATGGTGCTGCTTGGCGACGCCAAGGCGACCGCTCATTTCTCGATCGGTTCCGGGACCAAGCTCGCGATGGAAGACGCAATTGCGCTGGCCGAGGCGCTGCAGAACGCGCCCAGCATCAAGGCGGCGCTGGAGGTCTACGAGCAGGGCCGCCGTGAGGAGGTCGAGAAGACGCAGCATGCCGCGGACGTGTCGCTGGTCTGGTTCGAGCACGTCGACCGCTTCTGGGATTTCGATCCCGTGCAGTTCGCCTTCGGTGTGATGACGCGCTCGAAGGCGATCACCTACGATAATCTGAAGCTCCGTGCGCCGGATTTCGTCGCCGAGGTCGAGACGTCGTTCGCCAGGCAGGTTCGCGCCAACGGTTTTGACGTCGATACCAACAAGCCGATGGTGCCGCTATTCCAGCCATTCCGGCTGCGCGAGATGGAGATCGCCAACCGCGCGGTGGTGTCGCCGATGTGCATGTATTCGGCCAGGGAAGGCGTGCCGACCGATTTCCACCTGGTGCACTACGGATCGCGCGCCATCGGCGGCGCCGGTCTGATCTTCACGGAGATGACCTGCGTCGGCCCCGACGCCCGGATCACGCACGGCTGCGCAGGGCTGTGGAACGATGAGCAGGAGACATCCTGGCGCCGCATCGTGGATTTCGTCCACGCCAACTCGGCCGCAAAGATCTGCCTGCAGCTGGGGCACGCCGGCCGCAAGGGCGCGACCAAGCTGATGTGGGACGGCATCGACCGGCCGCTCGATGAGGGCGGCTGGGACGTGGTCTCGGCGTCGCCCTTGCCCTATTTCCCCGACAGCCAGGTGCCGCGCGAACTCGATCGCGCCGGAATGAACGCGGTGAGAGACGCCTTCATCGCGGCGGCCGAACGCGGCGAGCGCTGCGGCTTCGACATGCTCGAATTGCACTGCGCCCACGGCTATCTGCTCGCAACCTTCATCTCGCCGCTCACGAATACGCGCACCGACGAATATGGCGGTTCGCTCGCCAACCGCTTGCGCTTCCCACTCGAGATTTTCGAGGCGCTGCGGGCGGTGTGGCCGTCGCACAAGCCGATGTCGGTGCGTATTTCCGCGACGGACTGGGCGGAGCGCGGCATCGACGGCGACGATGCCGTCGCCATCGCGCGCGCCTTCGCCGAGGCCGGCGTCGATCTCGTCGACGTCTCGACCGGACAGACCGTGCGCGACGCGCAGCCGATCTACGGGCGCATGTTCCAGACGCCGTTCTCCGACCAGGTCCGCAACGAAGCGCGCGTGGCGACCATGTGCGTCGGCAACATCACGACCGCGGACCAGGCCAATACCATCCTGGCCGCAGGGCGGGCTGACCTGGTCGCCCTCGGCCGTCCGCATCTTGTCGACCCCTTCTTCACCATGAAGGCTGCGGCCTGGTATGGGGCGGATGCGACTTTCTGCCCGCCGCAATATTTGCCCGGGAAAGAGCAGATTTTCCGCAACAGCGTGCGCGACCGGCAGGATCTCGAGGAGCTGAGAATTAAGGCTAAGCCGAAGACCAGGGCCGAGCTCAAGGCGGAGGCGACAAAGCCGCTTGCGGCCGAGTAACCGGCCGTGCGACGTTAACCTCATTGCCTGGTGTGGTATCGAGTGGAGTTAGGGCGATGAAGGCGATTGTCGTCGGTGGCGGTATCGGTGGTCTCACCACGGCGTTGATGCTGCGCTCGCGTGGCATCGGTTGTGAAATCTTCGAACAGGCCGACACCATCCGCGAACTCGGCGTCGGCATCAACACGCTGCCCCATGCCATGCGCGAGCTCGCAGGCCTCGGTCTGCTGCAGAAGCTCGACGACGTCGCGATCCGCACCGACCAGCTCTATTACCTCAACCGCCACGGCCAGGAAGTCTGGCGCGAAGCCCGCGGCATCGACGCCGGCCACGATGTCCCGCAATTCTCGATCCACCGCGGCAGGCTTCAGGGCGTCATTCATCGCGCCGTCGAGGAGCGGCTCGGGCAGGACGCAATCCACACCGGTTGTCGTCTCGGCGCCTTTACGCAGGACGAGGGCGGCGTCACGGCCTATTTCTTCGATCGTACCGGCGCGCACATTCATACTGTCCGCGGCGATATCCTGATTGGTGCCGACGGCATCCATTCGCGGGTGCGCGAGACGCTGTTCCCAAACGAGGGACCGCCGTGCTGGAACGGCTTGATGCTGTGGCGCGGTGCACGCGACTGGCCGCTGTTCCTCACTGGAAAATCGATGATCGTGGCCGGCGGCCTCAATGCCAAGGTGGTGGTCTATCCGATCGCCGAGGGATCGAGCCCGGCGAGCCGGCTGACCAATTGGGCGGTGCTGGTGAAGGTCGGCGAGGGCAATGCGCCACCGCCGCGGAAGGAAGACTGGTCCCGGCCGGGCCGGCGCGAGGAGCTGATGCCGCATGTGGCGCGCTTCTCCGTGCCTTACATCGACGTGAGAAGCCTGATCTCCGCGACGCCGGAATTCTACGAATATCCGACCTGCGACCGCGATCCCTTGCCCTATTGGTCGTCCGGACGGGTCACGCTGCTCGGCGACGCCGCGCATCCGATGTATCCGGTCGGTTCCAATGGCGCATCGCAAGCGATCCTCGATGCGCGCTGCCTTGCCGATGCGCTGGTGCGCGCCGAGCATCCGCGCCAGGCGCTGCTCGAATACGAGAAGAAGCGGCTGCCGATGACGGCGGACATCGTCCGCTCCAACCGGCGCGGCGGCCCCGAGGGCGTCATCGACGCCGTCGAGCAGCTTGCGCCGGACGGCTTCGACAATGTCGACAACGTGCTGAGTTATTCCCAGCGCGAGGCCATCGTGCGCGGCTATGCCAGCAAAGCCGGCTTCGCCGCAGTGCCGGGCCTCGCGGCCGTGCGCGCTTGATGTGAGCTGCTAGCCGGCGCCTGGCGGCGGCGGCAGGAAGTGGATGTTGAACTCGGCGGCCATCGCCACCACGTCCTCCGGCTTCTGTTCCTTCATGTTGTGAAGGCCCCAGAACAGGTCGAACAGTTTGCGGGTCGGCGAGACCCAGAACAGCACCTTTGCGGTCTGGTCCGACTTGTTGAAGATGCCATGCGGCACGCCCATGCCGAGACGTATCAAGTCACCAGGGGTCGCCTGCGACTCCGAATTGCCGAGCATGAAGTCGAGCTTGCCTTCGAGCATGTAGAGATACTCATCCTGGTCGGGATGGATATGCGGCGGCACGAAAGTGCCCGGCGGCAATGTCGCGTGCCAGGAGAAGCTGTGCTCGGTGTTGCTCTTCGGCACATAGGTCTGGCCCAGGATGTTCCAGGATATCCCCTGGATTCCTTCATTGGCCCGCGTGATGCCGGTGATTTCGCTCTTCATTCCAGTCCTCCCGTAACTCGATAGGCGATTTAGTTCGCCGCCTTGCAGTCCTTGGCATAGCGGTCGCCATAGTTCTCGAAAACTTTTTGAACGATCTCGGTCTGGAACTTGCCGTCCGGACGCTTGGCGACCTTGGTGAGATAGAAGTCCTGGATCGGATAGCCGTTGGTGTTGAACTTGAAGGCGCCGCGCAGCGAGGTGAAGTCGGCCTTCTTCAGTGCGGCGGCGACGGCGTCCTTGTTGGAGAGGTCACCTTTCAAGCTCTTGACCGCGCTGTCGATCAGCATCGCGGCGTCATAGGCCTGGAAAGCATAAGTGCCGGGCACGCCGTTGTAGGCGGCCTCATAGGCGGCGACGAACTTCTTGTTCTGCGGATTGTCGAGATTGGGCGCCCAATTGGCGCCGCCGAACATGCCGACCGCTGCGTCCTGCTGCGCCGGCAAGGTCGATTCATCGACGGTGAAAGCCGAGAGCACCGGAATGCTGTCGGCGAGTCCGGCCTGCCGATACTGCTTCACGAGGTTCACGCCGAGCCCGCCCGGCATGAACGTGAAGAGCGCATCCGGCTTCGCCGACGCGATCTTGGAAAGCTCCGGCTGGAAGTCCAGCGTGTTCAGCGGCATGTAGGATTCTTCGACGATTTCGCCCTTGTAGTCGAGCTTGAAGCCGGCGACCGAGTCCTTGCCGGCCTGATAGTTCGGCACCATCAGGTACATGCGCTTGTAGCCGCGATCCTGCGCCACCTTGCCAAGGATCTCGTGGACCTGGTCGTTCTGATACGAGGTCACATAGAAGAACGTGCTGCAGTCCTTGCCGGCATAGGTCGAGGGGCCCGCATTGGGGCTGATCAGAAAGGTCTTCGATTCCGTGACGGGCCGGTGAATGGCCTGCAGGACGTTGGAGAAGATCGGGCCGACCACGAAGTCGACCTTGTCACGCTCCAGAAGGCCCTTGACCTTGGTCACCGCCGCATCCGGCTTCAGCTCGTCGTCGACCACGACGACCTCGACATCGCGGCCGCCCATTCGGCCGCCGAGATCCTTTACGGCGAGCGCAAAACCGTCGCGGACTTGTTGGCCCAGCGCGGCAGCGGGCCCCGACAGGGTCACGATCACACCCAGCTTGATCTTCTCCTGGGCGAGGGCAGGGTTCAGCGCGATGCCGAGCAGCAAGGCGGCTGCGGCCAAGGTCGATTGCGTCTTCATGATCTGTCCCCGTGACTAACGGCCTGCGTTGCAAGCCGCATACTCTGATCCAAGCTTATGCCGATGATGGCCGGCGCGGCAAGCAAAGGCCGTGCGGCATCGCGCCATTGCGGCGCGACGATCATGCAAGCGCCGCGCCAATTGCTTGAAGCTTAAAGAAATTGGCACGCGGTCGATTGTTGCAGCTTTAGGCTTGCGGCCCGCGCGGATTTATTTGAAGCTCAAAACGTTAGGGAATCCGTGCCGGCGCCAATGCCGGCCGCCGATGACTGCATCAAGATGCTCGATTCCGAGACCAAGGCCGTCGAAACGCCCGAGGACCATGCCGAAGAGCTTCGGCTGTGGCTGCGCCTGTTGACCTGCACGACCTTGATCGAAGGAGAAGTCCGCGGCCGGCTGCGGCAACGCTTCGACGTCACATTGCCCCGTTTCGATCTGATGGCGCAGCTCGACAAGGCGCCTGTCGGCATGACGCTGTCGGACGTCTCCAAGCGCATGATGGTGTCCAATGGCAACGTCACGGGCCTGGTCGAACGCCTGGTGGAATCCGGCCATCTCGATCGACGTACCTCGGAGACGGACCGCCGGGTCCAGGTGATCCGCCTCACAAAGCTCGGCCGCGCCGAGTTTCGTCGGATGGCTGCGGAGCACGAGACCTGGATCGCCGATCTCTTCGCCGACCTCACGCCGAAGGATGTGCGCGAACTGATGCGGCTGCTCGCCAAGACCAAGGCCTCCGCGCAGAAATCGGCTGCGCGCCGCCGGCCCTGAGTCGCGGGCGGGGCAGCCCGCGAATCCTCTTTGCCACAGGAAAAAGCACCGGATCTCCAAAATCGGCTATTGCGCAAAATTGCTTTAAGCCTAAAATGTTTCCCAGTGAGTGCTGCCGGGTGCTTTCCATGCGCAAAGGAGCGTGCGATGGCCAACGCCGCCAAGATTCAAGTCCCGGGCTCGTATGACGGCAACGCTGCGAGCGCCCATGTCGATGGTTTTGCGCGGCAGCATCTGCCGCCGCCGGAACTTTGGCCGGAATTCATCTTCACGCGACCGGAGCTGAACTATCCGCCCCGATTGAACTGCGTCAGCTATTTCCTCGATCGCTGGGTCGAGCAGGGCCACGGCGATGCGCCTTGCGTCATCAGCCCCGCCGTCAGCTACACCTATCGCGAGCTGCAAGCGCTGGTGAACCGCATTGCCAACGTGCTGGTCGGCAAGCTCGGGCTCGTGACCGGCGGGCGCGTGATGCTGCGCTCCGCGAATAGCCCGATGATGGTTGCGACCTATCTCGCGGTGATCAAGGCCGGTGGCATTTGCGTGGCGACGATGCCGTTGCTGCGCGCCAAGGAGCTGTCCTACCCGATCCAGAAAGCTGAGATCACGCATGCGCTCTGCGACGGAAAACTCTCCGACGAGATGGAGAAGGCCAAAGCCGCCGCGCCCGGTCTCAAACATGTTGTGTACTGGGGCAACGGTGCGGCCAATTCGCTCGAGGCGATGATCGCCGATGCCAGTCCCGAGTTCGCCGCGGTCGATACCGCGTCGGACGATATCTGCCTGATCGCTTTCACGTCCGGCACGACTGGCGAACCCAAGGGCACCATGCATTTCCACCGCGACATGCTGGCGGTATGCGACGGTTACGCACGCAACATTCTTCGGGCCGAGCAGACCGATCGCTTCGTCGGCTCGGCGCCGCTCGCCTTCACCTTCGGTTTCGGCGGCGTTCTCTTTCCCATGCATATCGGCGCCTCCTTCGTCGTTCTGGAGAAGACCACGCCCGACGATATCCTGATGGCGATCGAGCAGTACAAGACCACGGTCTGCTTCACGGCGCCGACGGCATACCGCGCCATGATCGGCAAGCTTCCGGGCCGCGACATTTCCTCGCTCCGCAAGTGTGTCTCCGCGGGCGAGACGCTGCCCAAGCCGACATTCGATGCTTGGCTCAAGGCGACCGGCATCAAGCTGATGGACGGCATCGGATCGACCGAGATGTTGCATATCTTCATCAGTGCGACCGAAGACGAGATCCGTCCCGGTGCGACCGGCAAGCCCGTGCCCGGCTATGAGGCCAAGATCGTCGATGATTCAGGCAACGATGTGCCACCGGGCACGCTCGGGCGGCTAGCGGTGCGCGGGCCGACCGGCTGCCGCTATCTCGCCGACGAGCGGCAGCGCAAATACGTGCAGAACGGCTGGAACATCACCGGCGACACCTATCTGATGGATAGCGACGGTTATTTCTGGTACCAGTCCCGCTCCGACGACATGATCGTGTCCGCCGGCTACAACATCGCCGGTACGGATGTCGAGGCTGCGCTGCTCACGCACCCGGCGGTCGCCGAGTGCGGTGTTGTCGGAGCTCCGGACGAAGCGCGCGGAATGATCGTGAAGGCCTATGTCGTCGCCGCCCCCGGCATCACGCCGGACGCTGCGCTCGCGGCCGAGTTGCAGGAGCATGTCAAGCGCGAGATCGCTCCTTACAAATATCCGCGTGCGATCGAGTTTGTGACGCAGTTGCCGAAGACCGAGACCGGCAAGTTGAAGCGCTTTGCCTTGCGGCAGCTGGCGCATGCCGCAGTGACGTCATCTGGCGTCGCGGCAGACTGAGAAGAGGATAGACCATTGTCCGTGACGACGCCAAAAGGCCCGCAGCTTGCGGTGCTGTCCACCGAGGACGACACCCGGTCAGTGGTGCAGGTCCTCCAGCCTTCGGGCTGGCCGATGCCGAAGGGCTATGCCAACGGCATGGCCGCCGAGGGGCGCATCGTCGTCACCGGCGGTGTGATCGGTTGGGATGCCGAGGAACGTCTCGCCGAAGGCTTCGTCGCGCAGGTGCACCAGACGCTGAGCAACATTGCGGCAATTCTGGCCGAAGCCGGTGCACGACCCGAGCATCTCGTGCGCCTGACCTGGTATGTCGTCGACATGGACGAATACCTGGCGAATTTGAAGGAACTCGGCAAGATCTACCGCGCCATCTTCGGGACCCACTTTCCCGCGATGGCGCTCGTTCAGGTCGTCCGCCTGGTCGAGAAGGCGGCGCGCGTCGAGATCGAAGCCACCGCCGTTCTGCCCCGCTGAACGGGGTTCCGGTTCAGCTCGCCTTGGCGAGATCGTCGTCCTCCGGCGAATTCAGGTAGACGCCGGACATGGTGTCGACCCAGCACAAATGGTCGTGCACCTTCTTGACGCCTTCGACGTTCTCCGCGGCGACAACCGCGGCCTGCCGCGCGCGTTCCTCGGTGATAACGCCGCTGAGGTGAACGATGCCGTCGCGGACGATCACGTTCAGTCCGAACGGACACCAATCGTGCTTCTCCATGGCATCGAGGACCCGGGCTCGAATGTGATCATCGTCGGCCGTCGGATCCGGCACCTCGCGGGCGAGACCGGCGACCGCCTGTAGCAAATTGGCCCGCGAGACGATGCCGACGACCCTGTCGCCGCGCACCACTGGCAGACGCTTCACGTTGTGTCGCTCCATGAGATCGACGATCTCCGCCAGGGCCGTATCCTCGGTGATGATCACGGGCGAGGCGGTCATCACTTCCGAGACCTTGCGGCCATGCTCGTGGACGAAGTCGCTGGCCGATTTGCCGGAGCCGAGAATAAACCGAAGCCAGCGCCCTCGCTTGCGTCCGGTGCCGATTTCGCTGCGACGGATGAAGTCGCCTTCCGAGACAACGCCGACCAGCTTGCCGGCACCGTCGACCACGGTGAGGCCGCTGACGTGCCGCTTCAGCATGATGTTCGCCGCCTCGACAATGCTGGTCTCGGGAGTGACCGAGATGACCGAGCGAGTCATGATCTGGTGGGCGCGCATGGAGAACTCCGCTGGTTGTGATGGACATCCAAGCTGAAGCTTAGTCTCGACGGCGCGGATCGATTTGAGGCAGGTCAATCGCGCCAGGGCTTTGGCGGCGGGCGGACGATTTGATGCAGCTCAACGTTTTCGGACCAGCTGGCTGTACCATGATCAACAAGGACCCTCTTGGGTGGTCAGGAGGTTGACCGTGAGTGAGTTCGCCCAATTGCAGGAGCCTGCAGCGGAACCATTGCCCTCTGGTCCGATCGCCGGACTGGCGGGTGCGAACCGACGTGCCCTGGATACTGCGCTTGGTACGCAGGGACTCGTGTTCGAGGAAATCGTGTTCGCAGCCAATGAACTGCTGGACCGAACGCAAACGGAAACGCACTTGTTCGCGGAGTTCGTGTCGAAACTGGCCGGCTCCCATTCCATGAGAGACTGGGGCGCCATGTACAGGGAATGCAGCCAGCATCAGCTCGACTTTATACGTCGCGACTGCGATCGGTATTTCCGGCACGGAGAGCGGGTGCTGGCAGCGACTTTCAGCCTGCTGAACGATCGCCCGCGGCTGGCTGGCGCTGTCATGGACGTGAAATCGGAAGCGAACAAGAACATTTAGCCATGACTCTCGCGCAAACCTCGAGCCTTCGCCTGGCTGAAGAGCAGCTGGCGGCCGAGCCGCCCATTGATTTGGTGACGCGCTGCGCCTTACCGGCTCCAATCGTCGAGCAGCCATCCAATCTCCCTGCTGTCGACGCGCAGCCCGTCACCGAGCCATACCCGCTCGACCGCGCATTCCACGCGATGCTGGCGCGATTCACCGGTGGGATTTCGCCGCTAGCGCTGTCGCTCGCCTACCTTGATTGGAGTTCGCATCTTGCGGTCTCACCGCAGCGCCAGCTGGAGAGGGTGCGCGAGGCCGTCCGTGACACTGGCCGGTTTATCGACGCTGCAGCGCATGCCGCAGCTCCGGGCCAAAATCCCTGGTCGGTGATCAAGCCGCAAGCACAGGACCGCCGTTTCGCGGCGCCATTGTGGGAAAGCCCTCCTTTCAATCTCTATGCGCAGTCGTTTCTGCTTGGAGAGCGGTGGTGGCACGATGCCGCAACCGGGGTGCATGGCGTCTCCCCCGCGAACGAGGCGATCGTCGAGTTTTCGGGCCGCCAGGTGCTCGACATGCTGGCGCCATCGAACTTCGCTGCCAGCAATCCAGAGGTGCTTCAGAAGGCGTTCCGGAGCGGAGGTGAGAATTTCGTATTCGGCTGCCAGAACTGGTACAGCGACTTGATACGAATGCTTTCTGCAGGAAAGGCGGCAGGCGACGAGCAGTTCGTCGTCGGCAAGACCGTCGCTGCGTCGCCCGGCAAGGTGGTCTATCGGAACGACCTGATCGAGCTGATCCAGTATCATCCGACCACCGAAAAGGTGCGGCCCGAGCCGATCCTGATCGTGCCGGCCTGGATCATGAAATACTACATTCTCGACCTGTCGCCGCAGAATTCGTTGGTCAAATATCTGACCGGCGAGGGTTTTACGGTATTTGCGATCTCCTGGCGCAATCCGAATGCGAGCGACCGCGACGTGGCCTTTGATGACTACCGCAAATTGGGCGTCAGCGCTGCGTTGGATGCGATTGCCTGCATCCTGCCGCGCCGGAAGGTTCATGCGCTCGGCTACTGTCTTGGAGGTACCTTGCTGTCGATCGCGGCTGCCGCGATGGCGCGCGACGGCGACAACCGGCTGAAGACGATCACATTGCTTGCTGCGCAGACGGATTTCACCGAGGCAGGCGAGCTGACGCTCTTCATCAACGAGAGTCAGGTCGCCTTTCTGGAAGACATGATGTGGGAGCGGGGATATCTCGACACGACGCAGATGGCCGGCGCTTTTCAGCTCCTGCGATCCAATGATTTGATCTGGTCCCGACTGTCGCACGATTACCTGATGGGAGAGCGGGCACCGCCCAGCGATCTGATGGCCTGGAACGCCGACGCCACGCGCCTGCCTTATCGCATGCACTCCGAGTATTTGCGCAAGTTGTTCCTCAGCAATGACCTGGCCGAAGGCCGCTACCACGTCGACGGAAAAAGCGTATCGCTCGCCGACATTCACGAGCCGATGTTCGTCGTCGGCACGCTCAGGGACCATGTGGCGCCGTGGCGATCCGTCTACAAGATTCACTATCAGGTCGACGCCGATGTGACCTTCCTGTTGACGAGCGGAGGGCACAACGCCGGCGTCGTGGCGCCTCCTGGCGAGCCTGGGCATAGCTACCAGCTCATGACCAAGGCGGAGGATGCGCCCCATGTCGACCGGGACCAATGGCTGAAGCTGGCGCCGCATGCAGAGGGCTCGTGGTGGCAGGAATGGTCCAAATGGCTGACCGCCCGCTCCGATGAGCTTGGCGAGCCGCCACGAATGGGGTTCGGGAACGTCGACAGTCTGCCCGACGCGCCGGGCGACTACGTCCACACCTAGTCCTCGGTCGCTGGATCGGGCGCGAGGTCCGAGGAGCGAAAAGGCTTGGCCTTGTCGAGCTTCCGATAGGCGTTCGCGGCGGTTTCTAGCAGCTTCTTTTCGCGCTTTGGGTCGAGGAAGCGAATGCCCGCCTCCATACCGCCGCCGTTCAATGACGCAGCCAAAGCCTGCCCGCGCGCATCATCATTCAGCTGTCCGAGTGACCGCTGCGCTTTGCGCAATTGCTTGAGGATCGATTTCTGTTTCAGCACGGATTTGTCGGCGAAGAGGTCCTGCAGCGACTCGATTGAATAGGTCAGACGCTTGTTGAGAATCCGCAGCCTGTGCCGTTTCTCGACGTCGAACTTGCCGAGCTTCCGGGCCTTTTTGAGCAGCGTCTTTTCCCATTCTGTCAGTTGCGCGCTCGCGTGATCGGAGAGCGAGCGGCGGCGCAGCCTGATGGCCTCCTTGCTGCGGCTGGTCGACCATTGGCCGCTCTCGATCCACGCCGAACTCTCTTCGACAAGGCGCCGATAGCGCGCAGATTGCAGCGCGCGCGCCAGCAGGCGGTGGCTATCGGCACGTTTCTCGTCCCAGTGCTGGAGCTCGGCAATCACGGCGAGCTCCTTGCCGCTCTCGGCCACCACGCGTTCGATCGCGACGTCGAGGTCCCGGACCATGCCGAGCTGGCCATTCAGCCACTTCAGCTCGGCCCAGACTTTTGGCCGCAGCGCATCGTCGACCATGGGGGAGAAGAAGCGGATGGTAGTGCGCAGATGTGTCAGCGCGATCCGGATCTGATGCAGCGCATCGGGGTCGCCGCGGCAGGTGCCGTCGTGCTGGGCAAGCACAGCGTCGAGATGACGGCGGGCGATGATCCGGAAGGCGGTATCGCAGGCCATTCCAGGGCTGAGGCGGGCGGGCAGGGCATTGCGCCGCGCCGCAGGCTTGCCGCGAGCAGTCGCGCTCGAACTCGTGGTGGGTCGCGCCATCCTACCCCGCGCCAATCAGAATGCCTTATTTGCCCTCAGCGATTGCGTCCTGGCAGCTCTTGAGCGTCTGCTCGCGTGTCCCGGAGGCATCGATGGTCGCCCAACCGACATGGCCGATATTATAGTGCTCTTGCAGCGCGGCAACCTCTTGTGTGGCGTCGGATGCATCGCCTTGTCGGCTTCCGATCCGGGTCTGCCGGGTTGCGAGGTCCGCGACCAGGAAGAGGCCGGCGAAAGGCACGTTGCACGCCCGCGCCAGTGCGGCAAATGCGTCTCGTTCGAAATCGCGGGCGAATACACCGTCGACGATCGCCGAATGGCCCTGGGCCAGCACATGTCGGGCCTGTTGGGCGGCCATGTCGTAAACCCGCTCCGCGAACTCCGGCGTATATGCGGATGGCGGCAACCGCTCCGTCTCGCTGACCCCGAACATCTGCTTGCGAATGAGGTCGCTGCGGAGCACGACCGCTCCGGGTTGGGGCGCCACGCCCGGCGCGAGTGCGCGGGCCAAAACCGACTTGCCGGTGCCTGACAGTCCGCCGACGGCAATCAAGCGGGGCGCGGGCGGATGGATCAGAGCCTGGGCCAGGCTAAAGTAGCGACGCGCGTCCTCGTGCATCTCGTGCTCGCCGGAGTGCGGTGGCTTCAGCCGTGCCAGAGCCACCTGGGCGCGGATCGCCGCGCGCATCGACATGAACAGCGGCAGGGCGCTGAGCGCGTCGAGATTTTCGGGCGGGGTCGCGGCAAGATAGCGGTTCAGGACCACGTTGGCGGCCAGCGGCTGATCGTGGCGCAGCAGGTCCATCAGCGTGAAAGCGAGGTCGTAGAGCACGTCGATGGTCGCTAGCCGCGCGTCGAATTCGATGGCATCGAACAGCACGGGTTGGCGGTCAATCAACACGATATTCGCAAGATGCAGGTCGCCGTGACAGCGGCGCACGAAGCCGTGGCGGCCACGCTGATCAAGCAACGCGCGAACGCGCAAGAATGCCTGCTGTGAATCCTTGGCAAGCTGCTCGACCTCCGCGGTCTGGAAATATCCGCCGTTCCGCAGGCCATTGCTATTGCCGTCGATCAGGGCGGAGATGGAAGACGTCCATCCCTGGCCGTCGACGCATGCCGCGGCCGCATGCGAAGCGGCGATCGCATCGGCGATCGCCGAGGCGAGGTCCACATCAAACAACCGAGCCTTCGCCAGATGATCAAGCGTCCGGCTTTCGTCGAAGCGTGACATGTCGACCGCATATTCGATCGGCCGGCCGTCGCCGTCGACCTTCACCGATCCGTCCGGCTCTTCCGTGATCGCCACGACGCGATGATAGATCTGTGGCGCCAGCGGCCGGTTGATCCTGATCTCCTCCTCGCAGGCCGCTTTGCGCCTGTCGAGTGTCGAATAGTCGAGAAAGGGAAAGCGGACGGCGCGCTTGATCTTCAGTGCGCGCTTGCCGTCGAGGAAGACCGAAGCGGCGTGCGTGTCGATCCGCTTCACGCCGGCATGCGCGGTCAGCGCCGCGAAGATCCGTTCCTGGGTCGCAGAATTGTCTGTCATCCCTGCCGGCCTGTGCAGATGGGTCGGCGAGCGGTGCGGCCGCAAACCATAGCAGTCCTTGGAAAGTAATCCTTAGAGCGGGATCACGACCAGTCCTTGACTTCCGTCAAGGCCTGTCGTCGGTTGATTGGACGGAGTTCCCCCACTTGACGAGGATCAAGCGTCCCGACCAAAGGCGGCCTATTTTGCCCGGCAAGGAGAATCCCGATGCCCATCAAGGACGTCTTTCTGCCGCTGGTTGGCCAGCCCCGCGGACCTGCGCTCGCTGCGATTGAGAAGTGCGTTGCTGTTGCCGCCGACCTCGGTGCCAGGATCACCGCGCTTGCCCTTGAGGATGATGTCTTCGTCCGGCCGAAAGTGGTGTTCCCTGACGACCCGGATCCGGCCGAGCGCGATGCCATGCGCGGGGTGGGCGACATGCAGCATCTCCTGAAGGCGTTCATCGATGCGGCCTCCCGCACAGGCGTTCGCGCCCAAAGCCGGTCGGGCAGGGTGCCGGCAGACCAGATAGCGTCGACCCTGGCCGAACATGCGCATTTCAGCGACCTCACGCTGGTCCCCGTGAAGCCGCACGATAGTCGAACGGAAAACCTCATTGAGACGTTCCTGTTCGAGTCCGGCCGGCCGCTGCTGCTTTGCCCGGAGCAGCATGTGGAGGTGCTGCGGCCGGAGTTCGAGAACGTCATGATCGCCTGGGACCACTCCGCCCGCGCTGCGCGTGCGGTTGGTGATGCGCTGCCGATCCTGCAGGCCGCCGCGACGGTGCGCGTGATCACGGTGGCCGACGACAACGCCGATCCGATCGCACAGTCCGGCAACACTCTGGTCGATCATCTCAGGGAACACGGGGTCTACGCGTCCTTCGAAACCGTGAACGTCAGCGGCAGCTCGATCGGCAAAGTGCTCGGCAGCTGGGCGCAGTCCCATGCCATCGATACGATCGTCATGGGCGCCTACCACCATTCGCGTCTGAACGAAATCGTCTGGGGCGGCGTTACCAAGACCGTTATCGGTCAGCCACCGTGCTGGGTTATGATCTCGCACTAGGTGCGCTGCCTCCACCCGAGCCAGGTTCCGGCTATCGGACCCGTCGCCCGATCGGACGATTGCATTCATGTCGACTTACCGTCTGAAGAACTTGTTGTCGCCCCGGTCGGTCGCCCTCGTCGGCGCGAGCCCCCGTCAGGCCTCCGTTGGACGCGCCGTTCTTGAAAACATCCGCAAGGCGGAATTCAAGGGGCCGGTCGGCTTGGTGAATTCACGCCACGCCCAGATCGGCGGCCATGCTGCCGTGAGCCGCCTGGACCAACTGCCATTCGTCCCAGAGCTCGTCGTGATCACTGCGCCGGCGGTCGAGGTTCCCGCCATCATCGACCAGGCCGGCCGTCTCGGTGCGGCGGGCGCCTTGATCGTCTCCGCCGGTCTCGGCCACGGAGCTGGATCCCTGCACGACGCCGCAATCAGTGCCGCGCGAAAATACGGCATGCGGCTGATCGGCCCCAATTGTCTTGGCATCATGATGCCCGGCGTCAGCCTCAACGCAAGCTTCGCCGCGCACATGCCGGAGGCTGGAAACCTCGCGTTGATCTCGCAATCGGGTGCGATCGCGGCCGGCATGGTGGATTGGGCCGCACAGCGCGGTGTCGGCTTCTCCGGCATCGTCTCGATTGGCGACCAGATCGAAGTCGATATTGCCGACCTGCTCGACTATTTCGCGATGGATCACAAGACCCGCGCGATCCTGCTTTATATCGAGGCCGTCAAGGATGCGCGCAAGTTCATGTCGGCTGCCCGCGCCGCGGCGCGCGTGAAGCCGGTCGTTGTGGTGAAGTCCGGCCGCATGGCGCAGGGCGCGCGGGCGGCCGCCACGCATACGGGCGCTCTCGCCGGCGCTGACGCCGTCTACGACGCGGCATTCCGCCGCGCCGGTGTCCTCAGGGTGTCCGATCTGCGCGAGCTGTTCGACTGCGCGGAGACGCTCGGACGCGTCGAATCTCCGGCCGGGAAGCGGCTTGCCATCCTCACCAATGGCGGCGGCATCGGCGTCCTCGCGGTCGACCGGCTGGTCGAGCTTGGCGGCATTCCCGCATCCCTCTCGGCCGACGCGCGCAACAATCTCGACGCCGTGCTGCCGCCGACCTGGTCGGGCGCAAATCCCGTCGACATCGTCGGTGATGCCGATGCGTCTCGTTATGCGGCAGCGCTCGAGGTGCTGCTCGCCGATCCCGGCAATGACGCAGTTTTGGTCCTCAACGTGCAAACCGCGATCGCCTCCGCTGCCGACATCGCAACGACGGTGACCGAACGCGTCAGAAAATATCGCGAGAAGCATCGCAGCTGGGCGAAGCCTGTGCTTGCCGCATGGGTTGGGGCCAGTCCGAATATCATCGAAGCGCTGTCTGGCGGCGGCATTCCGAATTATCCGACCGAAGACGACGCGGTGCGCGGCTTCATGCACCTTGTCAGGCATCGCGAGGTCGTGGAGGAGCTGAGCCAGGTTCCTCCAGCGATGCCCGACAATTTCGTGCCCGACGTCCAGGCTGCGAGGGAGATCGTAACCGCCGCGGTCGCGGACGGTCGCAAATGGCTCGAGCCGGTCGAGATCAAGCGCCTGCTCGAGGCGTACGACATCGCGATGGTGCCGACCTATGCGGCGGCAGATATCGAGCAGGCGGTGGCCTACGCCAACGAGATATTCGCGCGAGGCGGCACTGTCGTCTTGAAGATCATGTCGCGCGACATCGTGCACAAGTCCGATGTCGGTGGCGTCGTTCTCAATCTCACCACGCCGGAGGCGGTGCGTGCGGCCGCGAGCGACATTTTGGCGCGGGCGAGGAAGCTACGGCCCGAGGCCCGCATCTCCGGCGTCATCGTGCAGGCGATGGTGGTCAAGGCGAAGGCACGCGAGCTGATCCTGGGACTTGCCGACGACCCGACCTTCGGCACCGTCGTCGTGTTCGGTCGCGGCGGAACGGCGGTGGAGATCATCAACGACAAGGCGCTGGCGCTGCCGCCGCTTGATCTGCAGCTGGCCCGTGACCTGATCGACCGTACCCGCGTCTCGCGGTTGTTGCGCGCCTATCGGGACGTTCCGGCCGTCAAGCAGGATGCCGTCGCCTTGGTGCTGGTCAAGCTGGCGCAGATGGCCGCCGATATTCCGGCAATCCGCGAATTCGACATCAATCCGCTGCTGGCGGATGAGACTGGCGTAACCGCGGTCGATGCTCGCGTCGCCGTAGGGCCGCCGCAGCGGAAATTCGCGGGCTCAGGGCCCGCCAATTTCGCCGTCCGCGCCTATCCGTCGCAGTGGGAGCGCCGCCTCGCGCTCAAGGACGGCTGGCGCATCTTCGTCCGGCCATTGCGCCCCGAAGACGAGCCGATCATCCACGAATTCCTGCGCCACGTGACGCCTCACGACCTTCGCCTGCGGTTCTTCGCGCCGATGAAGGAGTTTACCCATGAGTTCATCGCACGCCTGACCCAGCTCGACTATGCGCGCGCGATGGCCTTCATCGCGTTCGATGAGGCGAGCGGTGAGATGGTCGGCGTTGTCCGGATTCATTCGGACTCGGTCTACGAGAGCGGCGAATACGCCATTCTGCTGCGGTCCGACCTCAAGGGCAGGGGACTCGGATGGGCGCTGATGCAGCTGATCATCGACTACGCAAGATCTGAAGGGCTGAAGACCATCTCGGGCGATGTGCTCAGGGAGAACACCACGATGCTGGAGATGTGCCGGCAACTCGGCTTCGAGGTGAAGCCGGATCCGGCCGAGCCCGATATCTGCGACGTCCGGCTGAAGCTCTGAACGCGTCAATTACGCTTCCGCGGCTGGTTCTTTGGCGCCTTTCCGCATGGTCTTGATGATGATTGCGATCAGCGGCACCAGCACCGGCACAATCGTGCTCAGCGGATGATGAACCGCACCGCTCACCTGGTCCTGGAGCGCCCGGGCCTCCAGTTGCAGGGCTTCGATCGACGTGCCGTGAATTTCAATGGCGAGCTCGATGTCGTGGCCCGACGGCGGACGCCCGGCGACGACGAAGAGGATCGCCGCAATGACGAAATTGATTGCGCCGAGCGCGGCCGCCGCGGCAATCGCGCTCCAGATCTGGACCAGCGCGAAATAGGCCGAGAACTCCAGCATCAGCAGCCCGAATGCAGCGATCAGCGCCGCGAAGGCGCGCAGTCCCAGTCCGACCAGCAGGCGGCGCAGCCTGATGTCCGCAATGATCCTGTCCGTGCGCCACAGGGCGCGCAGATGTTTGACGACATTGTCCGTGTTCACCTACTGTCTCCTCAGCATGAATCCGACCACCACGCCGAGCGCGAAGGCGGAGACGAGCGCCGCGACCGGCCGCTCTGCGACAAGCTCTTGGAGCCGCTCCTGCTCCTCGTCGACGGTCTCACCGAGTTCAGCCAGCGCGGCCTTGATTTGATTCGAGAGCGCTTCGGCGCGGTCCTTTGATGATTCGAATATCTCTTCGCCGGCCACGCCAAGCAGACGTGTGACGTCGACCTTCAGTGCTTTCAGCTCGTCGCTCGTTCTGCGGCTATCGAACATTGACGGTCTCCATCGAACGGCGAAAGCCTATGCGAGCGAGCTCGACAGCGTTTGATTTGCGTCAAAGCGAGGCTCCTGCGGTCGGGTTTTGAGGCAAGTCAATCGAGCGGCCTCATGCAGAGCTAGAACACGGGATATCAGGGACCGGTTTTCCCATGAAGGATCTCAGCGTGAATTCGGAACCCCTGCTGCTGGCAACACCGTCTGGCGATGTGCTGGAATTGCGTCCCCAGGGGTCGTGGATCGCAGCCAACGTGTCGACGCTCGAAACGCTGTCCCGATCGGTCGGGGTCGATGTCGAGCGATCAAGGGCCGTGACCCTGGACATGTCGGGCGTCAGCGCGCTCGACACGCTCGGCGCGTGGATGCTGGAGAAACTGTCGCGAAAGGCTGCATCATCGGGAAAATCGGCGGGGATCGTCGGCGTAGCCGATCATTTCAGCGGCCTGATGGACGAAGTGCGCCAGGTCAACCGCCATACGCCGGCTCCAGTCGCCGCGCCCAACCCGGTTCTCCTCAGGCTGAACGATCTCGGCAAGGCGACCGTCGGCGCCCGCGAGGACATCACGATCTTTCTTCAAATGCTCGGCGCATTGTTCATGGCCGTGATCGGCGTGGTGCGGCGACCGCGCACGCTGCGGCTGACGTCGCTGGTCTATCAGCTGAACCGGATCGGGTGGCAGGCGATTCCCATCGTCATGCTGATCACGTTTCTGATCGGCGCGATCATTGCCCAGCAGGGGTTCTTTCATTTCCGCAGGTTCGGCGCGGAGTCCTATACCGTCGATATGGTCGGCATCCTCGTGCTGCGTGAGCTGGGTGTGCTGATCGTCGCCATCATGGTCGCCGGCCGTTCGGGAAGCGCCTACACCGCCGAGCTTGGCTCCATGAAGATGCGGGAGGAAATCGATGCGCTCTCGACCATGGGGCTCGACCCCGTCGACGTCCTGATCCTGCCGCGCGTCGCGGCCCTGGTCATCGCGCTGCCGATCCTTGCCTTCATCGGCTCGATTGCCGTGCTCTATGGTGGCGGCCTGGTCGCGCAATTCTATGGCGACATGGGGCCGGCGATCTACATCGCGCGGCTGCACGAGGCGGTCTCCGTCACCCATTTCGAGGTGGGGATCCTGAAGGCGCCGTTCATGGCGCTGGTGATCGGGATCGTCGCCTGCAGCGAGGGATTGCGGGTCAAGGGCAGTGCCGAATCGCTCGGCAAGCAGACGACCACATCGGTGGTGAAGTCGATCTTCCTGGTGATCGTGCTCGATGGCCTGTTCGCGATCTTCTTTGCCTCGATCGGAATGTGACGATGTCCGAAGCGCAGGAGGAAATCGCGATCCGTGTCCGCGACCTCGTGGTCGGCTTCGGCCGCCAGACCGTGCTCGATCATCTGTCGCTTGATGTCCGCAGGGGCGAAATCCTCGGACTCGTGGGCGCGTCCGGCGGCGGCAAGTCGGTGTTGATGCGCACCATCATCGGCCTTATCCCGCGCCGGAGCGGGACCATCGAAGTCATGGGAGAGCCGATCGGCGGCCGCACCCGACGCGCGGCCACCACATGGGGCATCCTGTTCCAGCAAGGCGCATTGTTCTCGTCGCTGACCGTCCGGCAGAACCTGCAGTTTCCGCTGCGCGAAAATCTGGCGCTGTCGCAGGACCTGATGGACGAGATGGCGATTGCCAAGCTCGAGATGGTCGGGCTGCGGGCGCAGGACGGCGACAAATATCCCTCAGAGCTATCCGGCGGGATGACCAAGCGCGTGGCGCTGGCGCGCGCGCTCGCGCTCGATCCGCCGATTCTGTTTCTGGACGAGCCGACCTCCGGACTTGATCCGATCGCAGCCGGCGATTTCGACGCGCTGATCAGGACGCTGCAAAAGACGCTGGGGCTGACCGTGTTCATGGTCACCCATGATCTCGCGAGCCTCACCACCGTCTGCGACCGCGTCGCTGCCCTTGCCGACGGCAAGATCGTGGCGATCGGCCCGATGCGCGAACTGCTGCAATCCGAGCATCCCTGGGTGCACGCCTATTTCCACGGCAAGCGCTCGCAGATGCTGCAACCCCAGATGAGATGAGACATGGAAACCCGCGCTCCCTATGTGCTGATCGGCACTTTCGTGCTGGCCGCGATCGTCGCGGTGTTCGGCTTCGTCTACTGGCTCAACAATACGGGCGGCATCGGGCCGCGTACGAATTACCACGTTCAGTTCCAGGGGCCGGTGCCGGGCCTGCTGGTCGGCGCCGGCGTGCTGTTCAACGGCATCCGCGTCGGTGAGGTGACTCAACTTGGGCTCGCACCGGACAATCCGCGCTTCGTCAACGCGACCATCTCCGTTGCTTCGGTGACGCCGGTGCGTGCCGACACCAAGGTCGGCCTCGATTTCCAGGGGCTGACTGGCGTGCCCGTGGTGACGTTGGAGGGCGGCCTGATCGCCGCCAAATCCGGTGAGACCTTGACCTTGATCGCAGACGCCGGCGCAGGCCAGAGCATGACGCAGGCGGCGCGCGATGCCTTGCGGCGCGTCGATTCGGTGCTTGAGGACAATTCCGGTCCGCTGAAGGACACGATCTCCAATTTCAGGACCTTCTCCGACGGCCTGGCGCGGAATACCGGCAAACTCGACGGCATTCTGGCCGGCCTCGAAAAGATGACCGGTGGCGGGCCCCCCGCGCAGAAAATCACCTACGACCTGCGCGCGCCGCAAAATCTCGGACCAGCCGGCAAGACCCTGGCGTCACTGGCCATTCCCGAGCCGACCGCGGTCGCGATGCTCCAGACGCAACGGATGCTGTTCTCGCCAGTCGGGGACAATCCCGGCTTTGCGGAATTCCTGTGGGCCGACAGCATTCCAAAGCTGGTTCAGGCGCGGCTGATCGACAGTTTCGAGAATTATGACATCGCCCATGCCCCGCTGCGCACGATCGACCTCGGGCAAGCGGATTATCAGCTCCTGATCGATATCAGGCGCTTCCGCATTGCCAAAGAGGGTGAGACGCGGGTCGAGATCGGACTGTCGGCGAGGATCGTCGACAAGAACGGCAAGGTGATCGCCTCGCGCCTGATCGAGAGCAGCGAGAAGCTCGACAAGGTGGAGCCGGCCGCGGCAGTCGCAGCCTTCGATATGGCCTTCGCGCGGATCGCGAAGGAGCTGATCGGCTGGACCGTGCAGGCGGTGTGACGCCTTCTATTCCAGCGTCTTCAGGTAGGACAACAGGTCGTGGATCTGGTCCGGATTGAGCTCGAACGCCGGCATGTCGGCATGGCCGGTGTAGATGCCTTCGGCCAGCGCCTCCCCGAGGGCCTCGATCGGATAGCGCCGGTGCAGGGTGCGCAGCGGAGGTGCGAGCTTGAGCGGACTTGCGGACACGCGGTCGATCGCATGGCAGCGAGCGCAATTGGCCCGCGCGAAGGCCTTGCCGCGTTGTTCGGCGGTCGGGGCGGCAAACGCGGGCGTGATCAGAAGCAGTCCGATCAGGCCGTGACGAAGCGCGCTTTTCGGCATGGAAGGACACCCCATAAAGCTGTGGAGGCAGAATAAGGTGGGGAGCTGCGCCAAAATTGATCTGGGTCAATCGGCTTTCGTGCGGTGCAGTAAAATGCAGCCCGCACGGTGGACAGCCCCGATCGAGGCAGCCGGCGCTTGGAGCGGTGGATGAAGGCTTCCGTGGTGACGATCGAGCCGAACGGGCATTTCTGCAGCGATTGTGCGGTCCGCGCATCGGCAGTTTGCTCGTCGCTGAATGCGGTTGAGCTCAGGGAATTCGAGCATCTCGGCCGCCATGTCCATTTCGGCAGCGGCGAGACGGTGTTCTCGGAGGAGGACATCGCGACGTCGTTTTTCAACGTGCTCGAGGGCGTCATGCGGCTGTACAAGCTGCTGCCCGACGGCCGTCGCCAGATCGTCGGCTTTGCCTTGCCGGGCGATTTCCTGGGGATGAATATTTCCGGCCGGCACAATTTTTCGGCCGATGCGATCGGCGCGGTGGCCGTGTGCCAGTTTGCGAAGGCGCCCTTCGGCCGTTTCATCGAGGACCGGCCGCATCTCCTCAGGCGCATCAACGAGCTCGCCATTCGCGAGTTGAGCCAGGCCCGCGATCATATGGTCCTGCTCGGCCGCCGTTCGGCCGCTGAGAAGGTCGCAGCCTTTCTCCTCGGCTGGCGTGAGCGGTTGTTCTCGCTCAAGGGTCCCTCGGACACGGTGTGGCTTCCGATGAGCCGGCAGGACATCGCCGATTATCTCGGCCTGACCATCGAAACCGTCAGCCGCACCTTGACCAGGCTGGAGCGCCGCGGCGCGATCGAGATCATCCACGGTGGCATCAGCCTGCTCGATCTCGCCAGGGTCGAAGCCTTGGCCGCCGCCTGACGGCCGTTCCAAAACGCTTCCCGATTTTGATCCCGATCAATGACGTCGGCCGGACAATGCGAATACTGCCCGGAACAAAGTCTGGGAGGGGCACCATGCCGACCGAAGCGCTGCTCGTGATGACTGCCGTCGTGGCCGTCTTTGTCGCATTCGCTGCAGCTCTGGCCTGGGCAGACCTACAGACCAGCGCAAGCAGGCCTGATTCGGGTGCCAAGCGCAGAGCTTCCTGAGAGAATAGTCCGGTTTGGACATGCCAAGCGCGGGCGCTGGGCCTGTCGCCTATACGGCAGCGCCTCAACGCAATCGCGGCTTGCCAGCCCTGCAACTCTGCATCGTCCGAAATGCATCGCCGCAGCTTGCGGGTGCGGCGTCTCGGCGCATTCGCGGCTTTTTAGCGGCACTTGCCTAAAACCGTGTCTGTGCTTTCCGGTTGAAAAGCCCGGCAACGTTGACTACGCAGGAACTCCACTGCCTCGCAGTCTTAGGAGTCCCGGCGTGCCTCAGGACAAGACCGGCGATCCCCGACAGCCGTCGGGCAACAAATTATCGGTGCTGCGCAAGCATCCGATATTCGCAGATCTGGAACCGGAGGCGCTCGACCAGCTCTGCCGCTACGCCAAGCACACCACGGTCAAACGCGGCGCGACGATCGCCGCCAAAGGCGATCCGGGCAACAATCTGTTCGCGGTGATCGCGGGCACCGTGAAGATATCCTCGTCCTCGCCCGACGGCCGAAACGCCATTCTCAATCTGATCGGCCCCGGCGAGATCTTTGGTGAGATCGCGGTCCTCGATGGTGCGCCGCGCTCGGCGGACGCGACCGCCAACACCAATTGCGAGCTCTACATCATCGACCGTCGCGACTTCCTGCCGTTCGTGAAGAGCCAGCCGGCGCTGGCGATGAAATTCATCGAGCTGCTTTGCGCCCGGCTGCGCTGGACCAGCCAGCAGGTCGAGCAGGTGATCCTGCAGAATCTCCCGGGCCGGCTTGCGAGCGCGCTGCTCGGTCTTACCGAAGAGCGTAAATTCGACTCCGGCAGCGGCACGCTCGCCATCACGCAGCAGGAGATCAGCGAAATGGTGGGGATGACGCGCGAGAGCATCAACAAACAATTGCGTGCGTGGTCCGGCCGCAACTGGGTTCGTCTCGAGCATGGTGCCATCGTTGTGCTCGACACCGAGGCTTTGCGAGAGCTCGTCGAAAGCGGCCTCGACGGCAACTGACCGCGCGCACCTAATCGTCGATGATCGCGACCGCGCGGGTCCAGCCCGCGGAGGCGCGCTCGATCTTCACCGGGAAGCACGAGACCGTGAAGCCGGTCGAGGGCAGCTTGTCGAGATCGTGCAGCTTCTCGAGGTGGCAATAGCCGATGTGCCGTCCCGCCTTGTGGCCCTCCCAGATCAGGCCCGCATCTTTCGTTTCGGCATATTTCCGTGCCGTGAAGACGAACGGTGCGTCCCAGCTCCAGCCGTCGGTTCCGGTCAACCGCACGCCGCGGTCGAGCAGGTACATGGTCGCGTCATAGCCCATGCCGCAGCCGGAATTGACATAGTCCGGCCGGCCGAATTTCGCCCCGGCACTGGTGTTGACGACAACGATCTCCAGCGGCGAGAGCGTGTGGCCGATGCGCTTGAGTTCTTTTTCGACGTCCTCGGCGGTGGCGACGTAACCATCCGGCAGATGCCGGAAGTCCAGCTTCACGCCGGGCTGGAAACACCAGTCCAGCGGCACCTCGTCGATGGTCCACGATCGCTCGCCGCGATTCATGGTCGGATGAAAATGCCAGGGCGCGTCGAGATGCGTGCCGTTATGCGTCGACAGCGATACCTGTTCAACGGCCCAGCCCTGGCCGTCCGGCAGATCCTCCGCCTTGAGACCGTCGAAGAACTGCAGCATGCGCGGCAGTCCCTGCTGATGGTCGATATACTGGATCGTCGGGTGATTGCCCGGCGGATCGGCTGGCACGTCGTTCTGCAACGGCACGGAGATGTCGATCAGCTTCCGCGACATGGGGCGTTTCCTCGGGGCGTTTCCTCGAAATGTTCCATCATGTTTGGAGCATCTTGAGGGCGCTGCGCCGGCGTCGTCAAGTGACGCGCCGGCGCGAGGAGTTTTACCGCAGTATGTGGCGCGGCAGCCAGAGCGAGATCTCCGGCAGGTAGGTCACGAGCATCAGCACGAACAGCATGACGCCGTAGAACGGCCAGATCTTGCGCATCACCTCTTCGAGCGAGACCTTGCCCACCGCGCAGCCGACGAACAGGATGGCGCCGACCGGCGGGTGGCACAGGCCGATGCCGAGGTTGAGCAGCATGATCATGCCGAAGTGCACGGGATCGACGCCGAAGTTCTGCATCACCGGCAGGAGGATCGGCGTCGCAATGAGGATCGACGGCGCCATGTCGAGCAGCGTGCCGAGCAGCAGCAGCAGGACGTTGAGCAGCAGCAGGATGACGTATTTGTTGCTGGAGATCGACAGGAAGAACGCCGTCATCTTCGCCGGCATCTGCGTCAGCGCCATGATGTAGCCGACAGCGGACGCGCAGGCGATCAGCGTCATCACCATCGCGACGGTACGCAAGGTGCGATGCAGGAGCACCGGCAGGTCGCGCCATTTGTAATCGCGATAGACGAACATGGTGACGAAGAACGCCCAGATGCAGGCGACAGCGCCGGCCTCGATCGCGGTGAAGATGCCGCCCAAAATTCCGCCGAGGATGATGACCAGCGTGATCAGACCCCAGGCCGCGTCGATCGTGATCTTGATCGCTTCCTTGGCCGGCACAGTGCGGCCCTGCGGATGACCTTCGCGATAGGCGATCGCGACACACAGCACGATCAGCGAGAAGCCGAGCAAGAGGCCCGGAAAAACACCCGCCATGAACAGCGCGCTGATCGAGATGGTGCCGCCGGTCGCGAGCGAATACAGCACCGCGTTGTGGCTCGGCGGCACCAGCAGGGCCTGCACCGAGGACGAGATGGTGAGGTTGGTCGCAAACACCCGCGGATAACCGTTCTTCTCCATCTGCGGGATCATCACCGAGCCGATCGCCGAAGTGTCGGCCACCGCCGAGCCGGAGATGCCGCTGAGGAACGTCGTCGCCAGCACGTTGACGATGGAGAGTCCGCCACGCAAGCGCGTCAAGCCGACCAGCACGTCGGCAAAGGCGACCAGCCGCCGTGCCATGCCGCCTTCGGCCATGATGGCGCCGGCGAGCACGAAGAACGGAATCGTCAGCATCGCAACCTTGCTGACGCCATCCGAGATCTTCAGCATCAAGGCTTCCAGCGGAATGCCGACCGAGAGCGCGCCGGCGATCGCCGCCATCGCCAGTGAATAGGCGATCGGCATGCCGATCAGGAAGCACGCGATCATCGTGCCGAGGAGGATGAAAATGTCCATTGCGATGACTCCCGGCTCACTCGAAGGGGGCGGTTTCGGAATGCTTGCCGATCGGGTCGGGCGGCACGCCGAGGAAAATCCGTTCGATCACGAACAGGAGCAGGCAGGCACCGCCGATCGGGATCGGCAAATAGGTGACGCCGACCGACAGCGACGGGAAGTCGGGGATGGTGTTGTACCAGGTGACCTCGACGAGACGTTCGCCCCAGATCACCATGAACAGTGCGATCAGCGCCATGAGCAGCTGAACCAGGATCTCTGTGGCCCGTTGCAGCGGGGGAGGGAGTTTGTTGGCGAAATAGGCGACGCTCATGTGAAGGTTGAGCCGGTAGCCGGCGGCAGCGCCGATGAAGGTCAGCACGATCGTCAGCAGCACCGCGGTCGGCTCGGGCCAGGAAGCCGCACTGTTGAGCACATAGCGCGTGAACACCGCCCACGGGATCACTGCGGAGATCGCGACCAGCGCGGTGCAGCCGACGATCACGCACAAGAGGTAGAGATAGTCCATCGCTCGGCGAAACAGTGCGGCCATCCGCGTTTCCTGCTCTGTCAGTGGTTCAGATTGTCGGGGCCAAAGCGCGATGACCCGTCATCGCGCTTTGGTTTTCCGTTCAGAGCGCCTGGATACGCTGGATCATGGCCTGGTATTTCGGGCCATACTTGTCCCAGACAGGCTTGACCGCATCCTGGAATGGCTTCTTGTCGGCGATCTCCACGATCTCGCAGCCGGCGGCCTTGGCCTTCTCCATGGCCGTCGTCTCGTACTTCTTCCAGAGCTCGCGCTCCTCGAGCTGGGCTTCGCGCGCGAACTTCTTGATCAGCGCCTGATCGTCAGCCGACAGCGCGGTCCAGGACCGCTTGGAGAAGCAGAGGATCTCGGGAATGATCAGGTGCTCGGTCAGCGAGTAATATTTCGCCGCGGTGTAGTGGTTGCTGAAGACGTAGCTCGGCGGATTGTTCTCGGCTCCGTCGATCACGCCGGTCTGGAGCGAGGAGAACACCTGATCATAGCCCATGGCGATGCCGTTGCCGCCGAGCGCGTTGACCATGTCGATGAAGATCGGGTTGCCGATGACGCGAAGCTTCAGGCCCTTGACGTCCGCGATCGATTTGATCGGATGCTTGGTGTTGTAGAAGCTGCGCGCGCCGGAATCCATCCAGCACAGGCCGACCAGATTGGCATTGGGGCTCGCCGTGATCTTCGCCAGCAGCTCCTGGCCGACGTCGCCATCCATCATCTTCCAGGATTGCGCCACGTTCTTGAACAGGAACGGCATGTTGACGACGTTGATGTCGTCGACGATCGGACCGACCGCGCCGGCACTGACGCGCAGCATCTGGATGGCGCCAATCTGGGTCTGCTCGATCGTCTCCTTCTCGGCGCCTAGCTGCGCGGAGGGATAGGTTTGGATCGAGAGGCGGCCTTGGGTCGCTTCAGCCAGCTTCTTGCCCATGCTCTCGACGGCGGCGACCGTCGGATAGCCGACCGGCTGCACGTCTGCGGCCTTGAACACGGCCTTGGTCTGGGCGTGGCCGGACGAGATCGGAGCCAGTGTTGCTGCTCCAAGTCCGGCGCTCAATTTGATGAAATCACGACGTCTCATTGTAGTCCTCCCTCATTGCTTTTGGTGTGTGTCGTTGTCGGGCCGTGGTCCGGTCATTCGGTGCTGGCGAAAAACTCCGGATTGGTGTGTTGCGTCTCAGAGATATCGAGCAGCAGCCGATCGAGATGCCGCTCCATGGCGATGCCCGCGCGTTGCGGATCGTGGGCCTCGATCGCCGCGAGGATCGGCTCGTGCTCGGCGATCACCTCGGTCATGCGCCCGGCCACCGGCAGGGTCAATTGGCGATAGCGATCAACGTGAACCTTCACATGCTGGATCAACGTCCAGATTCCCGGATGTCGCGCGATATCGGCGATGACGGCATGAAAAAGCTCGTCGGCCTGGTGGAATGCGACACGGTCGCCGGCCGCATCCGCCTCGCGCTGGCGTTCGACGATCGACCGCAATTGCAGGATCTGGCTTGCGGTGGCGCGTTCGGCGGCAAGCCGCGCGGTGGTCTCTTCCAGCGCCTTGCGGATGATGATGGCTTCGGGCAAGGCGGCGAGCGGAATGCGAGAGACGAAGATGCCCGATTGCGGGAAGACGTCGAGGAGGCCTTCGTCGGATAATTTGAGGATCGCCTCGCGCACCGGCGTTCGGCTGACGCCATAGGTGACCGCGATCTCGGCTTCCGACACCACTTCACCCGGCCGGCGTCGCATCGACACCAGTTCGTTCCGCAGTTCAGAGTAAATCCGCGACGACGCCGTCGCCCGCTGCGGTGGCTTGCCGCGGCGTGGACTGATGGCGGCCGGCGTGGGCACGGCCTGGGCTTTCCTCGTGGTGCGCGCGGGCATGCTTAGGGTTATCGTTGAAAGTGATATATTAGTATACGAGAAAATCTCAGAGAAGATCAACTGGATAGATCTGCTCGATGGTGCGCTGCGGTAGGATTGGCCGGATCACGACGCGTGATGAGAGACCTGCCCTCGTCGCGTTCGGCGGATAGCTCCGCGTTCATGCGTTTCCTCCTTGAATCCATTTCCCCACGGCCTTCCTAGGGTGGCGCGGAGCGGCGAGTCCAAGTTGAAGGGGGTATCGATTGATGCTGATTTTGAATTGATCACCGGGCGCAACGGCACCAGCACGTCACTTGCTCGGTCTTCGCAGGCGAGGACGAGTGCGCTACGACCCGACTTCGAAACCATGGGAAGGATGAGAACGTGACCGACTATCGCAAGCTCTTCGATCTCACCGGCAAGAGCGCGGTCGTGCTCGGCGCCGCATCGGGCATCGGCAAATCGTCGGCGGAAGCGCTGGCCTCGCTCGGTGCCCGCGTCGTCTGCGCCGATCGTGCGCGCGACGCGGCCGAAGCGACCGCCGCCGGCATTCGCGAGAACGGCGGCTGGGCAGAAGCGGCTGCGTGCGACGCTGCGAGTGCTACCGATGTCACGGCGCTGGCTACAACCGTGATGCAGAAATTTTCTCGGCTCGACATCGCCGTGACGACGCCGGGGCTCAACATCCGCAAGACCATCCTCGACTACACCGAGGAGGATCTCGACCGCGTCGTCACGCTCAACGTCAAGGGCACCGTCTGGTTCTTTCAGGCCTTCGGCCGCATCATGGTCGAACAGAAGGGCGGCAGCATCATCGCTTGCTCCTCGGTGCGCGCAGTGACCATCGAGCCCGGACTTGCCGTGTACGGCTCGACCAAGGCCGCGATCGGCCTGTTGGTGAAGGGCTTCGCCTCCGAGGTCGGCCGCTCCGGCGTTCGCGTCAACGCGATCGCGCCGAGCATTGCCGAGACGGCGCTGACCGGCCCGTTCAAGCAACGCCCCGACATCTACAATCTCTATGCCGGCCACACCGTGTTCAACCGCTGGAGCAGCGCCGACGAGGTCGCCACCGCCGTCGCCTATCTCGCCTCGGACGCCGCGAGCTATGTCAGCGGCAGCACGCTGTTCGTCGACGGCGGCTGGACCGCCGTCGATGGTCCGCCGACCGGGCTCACCCAGATGAGCAACTAGGGCGATCCGGCTCTAGCCGGCGAAGCCCACGCGCTGGCGCAGCTCTCTCTGGTCTGCGCCGGCCAGTAGCGCGACCAGCGCGGCCGCCTGCTTCGGATGCGCGGCGCGCTCGGTTATCCCGGCCGTGTACATCGTGACGAGTTCATATCCGGGCGGCAGCGGCCCAAACAGTGCGATACCCTCGGTGGCGACGATCTCGGTCGCTTGCGTGCAGCCGATCGGCCTTTGCGCAGCGGATGCCGCCAATTCCCGCATCGCGGTCGCGCCGTCCGAAAAGATCTTGAGGCGCGAAGCGAGCTCATAGGCGATGCCGAGCTGATCCAGGACTTTTGCAACGTGCCTGCCCGCGGTCGAAGCCTTGATATCAGGGACGAAGATCGCATCTGCGGCTCGCAGCACGTCGCGCAGATCGGATTCGGTCCTGACCGTCAGCCTGGGATCATTGCTGCGAACCGCCAGCGCGGTTTCGACCCGGCCGACATCTGCGATCGAGGCGGCCACGACCAGCTTCTCCTCGGCGAGCCTTGCGATCAGCGCTTGCGTCAGGATCATGAGATCGGCGGGCGCGCCCGCGCGCAACTTGTCCGCCATCGCGCCGACCGCGCTGAACTCACCGTCGATCGCGAACCCGGTCTGGGCCCGGAAGGCCTCGGTGAGGCCGCGGACGAGGCCTTGCGCCGCGCCGCCGCTGAGGATGTTCACCGTGTCCACGATGCGGCCTCCCTGATATCGTTCTTGGCGGTCGGCACTGTAGCGACGCGGCCCGCGGGCTGTCGACGGCTCACAATGTCGATGGAGGCTGGAATATCGGGCCGCTTGCGGTGTGGTTGTGCGGTGTTCGCGACCGCGGCAGGAACCGGCGGAGCGCGCGGCTTGAGCAAATCGCATGGGCATTGCCGGATAAATGCGCTCGGCTGGCTGGTATTTTGGTGTTACGAATCAGGCCATGAACCAGCACGCCAAGATCGAGATCCGCCACTCCACCTGTCCGCATGATTGCCCCTCGGCCTGCGCCCTCGATATCGAGGTGGTCGAAGGCCGCAGCATCGGCCGCGTCCGTGGTTCGAAGCAGCAGACCTACACGGCCGGCGTGGTCTGCGCCAAGGTCGCCCGCTACGCCGAGCGCATTCATCACCCCGAGCGGCTGATCCATCCGATGCGCCGCACGGGCCCGAAAGGCTCCGGCCAGTTCGCGCGCATTTCGTGGGACGAGGCGCTGGACGAGATCGGGCATCGCTTCAACCAGGCCGAGCGCGAGTTCGGTGCGGAGTCGATCTGGCCGTATTACTACGCCGGCACGATGGGGCTGGTGATGCGCGACGGTCTCAATCGCCTCGCGCATGTGAAGAAATATTCGCGCTTCTATTCGACCATCTGCGCCAACGTCGCGCGCGTCGGCTTTGCGATCGGCACCGGCAAGATCGCCGGCGTCGATCCGCGCGAGATGGCCGTCTCCGACCTCATCGTGATCTGGGGCACCAACCCCGTCAACACGCAGGTCAACGTGATGACGCACGCCGCGCGTGCCCGCAAGGAGCGCGGCGCGAAAATCGCGGCGGTCGACATCTACGACAACGAGACCATGAAGCAGGCTGACATCAAGATCCTCCTGCGTCCCGGCACCGACGGCGCGTTCGCCTGCGGCGTCATGCATGTCCTGTTTCGCGACGGCTATGCCGATCGCGCCTATATGGACACATACACCGATTGCCCGGCCGAGTTCGAGGCGCATCTGAAGACGCGCACGCCGGAATGGGCCTCCGCGATCTCCGGAGTGCCGGTGTCCGAGATCGAGGCCTTCGCCAGGCTGGTCGGCCAGACCAAGCGGACCTTCTTCCGCCTCGGCTACGGTTTCACCCGCTCGCGCAACGGCGCGGCGCAGATGCATGCCGCGAACTGCATCCCCGCGGTGACGGGGGCCTGGCAATACGAAGGCGGCGGCGCCTTCTTCAACAATTACGCGCTGTGGCACTTCAACGAATCCATCATCGAAGGCCACGACGCGATCGACAAGACCACGCGCGCGCTCGACCAGTCGCAGATCGGCCGCATCCTCACCGGCGATGCCGAGGCCTTGCACGGCAAGGGTCCGGTCAAGGCGATGCTGATCCAGAATACCAACCCGATGACGGTCGCGCCGGAGCAGGCGCTGGTGCGGCAGGGGTTTGCGCGCGAGGACCTGTTCGTTGCGGTGCATGAGCAGTTCATGACCGAGACGGCGCAGATGGCCGACATCGTGCTGCCCGCGACCATGTTCATGGAGCACGACGATCTCTATTACGGCGGCGGCCACCAGCACATCTCGGTCGGCCCCAAGCTGATCGACCCGCCCGGCGAATGCCGCTCCAACCACCAGGTCCTGCAAGCGCTGGCGCCGCGGCTTGGCGCCAGGCATCGGGGCTTCGAGATGACGCCGCGCGAATTGATCGACGCGACGCTGAAGCTGAGCGGCCATGGCGACATCGCCAGCCTCGAGGCCGACCTCTGGCGCGACCTGCAACCGGATTTCCGCACCGCGCACTACCTCGACGGCTTCGCGCACGCTGACAAGAAATTCCATTTCAAGGCCGATTGGGCAAATCCGCCGTTCGGCTTGATGATGGGCGAGTTCGACAAGATGCCCTCGCTGCCGGACCATTGGGCCGTGATCGAGCACGCCGACCAGGCCCATCCGTTCCGGCTTGCGACCAGCCCCTCGCGCAGCTTCCTCAACACCACTTTCAACGAGACCCCGTCCTCGCAGGCGCGCGAGGGCAGGGCGAGCGTGATGATCCATCCGATGGACGCCGCCGCGCTCGACATCGCCGACGGCGACGCCGTGACGCTCGGCAACACCCGTGGCGAGACCACGCTGACCGCAAGGCTGTTCGAGGGCGTGCGGCGCGGGGTGCTGATCGCCGAATCCGTTCATCCGAACAAGGACCATATCGGTGGCCGCGGCATCAACATGCTGACGGGCGCCGAGGCTGTCGCGCCGATCGGCGGAGCCGCGTTCCACGACAACAAGGTCTGGATCAGGAAAGCGGTCGCGGCCTGAGCGCGCGCTTCGATCGCATTGAATTTGTGTCGAGGCGCTAAAGCGGCGTCTCGCCGCAGATTGCCCTTGCACCTCGCGCCGGAGCTGCCGCAAATGACGGCAAAGCGGCAGCAAGGAAGCGACGTCATGACCGACACAGCGAGCGTCATCACCGAGAAGCGCGGGCAGGTGTTCTGGATCACCATCAATCGGCCCGAGAAGCGCAACGCGCTGAACGGCGACGTGATCGCCGGTATCAGCAAGGGCTATCGCGATGCGCATGATGACAAGGACATCCGAGTCATCGTGCTGACGGGCGCGGGCGACAAGGCGTTCTGCGCCGGCGCGGATCTGCAGAACTCCGGCGCCGCATTCGCGATGGATCATTCCAAACCAAACGTTGACTATGCCGATCTGCTGCGGTTGTCCCAGAACGCGACCAAGCCCGCGATCGCCCGGGTCGGCGGCGTCTGCATGGCCGGCGGCATGGGGCTGCTCTGCATGACCGACATGGCGGTCGCCGCCGATCACGTCGTGTTCGGACTGCCGGAGGTGAAGGTCGGCGTGTTTCCGATGCAGGTGCTGAGCCTGTTGCAGGCGATCGCGCCGCGACGGCTGGTCAATGAATGGGCGCTCACGGGCGAGCCGTTCGATGCAACAACGGCGCAGGCCGCAGGCCTTCTGAATTACGTCGTGCCCAAGGCCGAGCTCGATGCCAAGGTCGACTGGCTGATCAGCCGCATCGTCGACAAGTCACCGACCGCGATCCGCCGCGGCAAGTACGCGATGCGCGCCATCGCCGCGATGTCGTTCGACGAGAGCATCGCCTACACCGAAAGCCAGATCGCGCTGCTTGCCATGACCGAGGACGCCAAGGAAGGGCTGAAAGCGTTCAGCGAGAAGCGCAAGCCGTCCTGGACAGGACAATAGGTGCTCTTTTCGGCGCCGCTACGGATGCTGCAGTCGCCCATGCCGGCCTTAGTCCGAGTGAGGAGTAGCGTTTAATCGAACGAGGAGTGATCTTGTTCGCTCCTCACGTCGCTTCTTTGTGGCCGTGATCAACTGCTTCCCGGTGCGCTTGGCGTAGGTTGGGAGTTGGCGGTTTGATCTATGGCGGCCAGCAGCGCGCAACTCCGCGTCCGTGAGATCGCTGTCGGCACCTTCGGTGAATCCTCCGTGCCGGAACGAAGTAAACGAAAGTTCCCGACGGAGTCCAGCCTCTGCGATTATCTTCCTTACCACGTTACGCAGATAGCGCAGGTCCTTGCGTGGGGTAATCCATGGAAGCGGGGTTGCCGATCGACGATGCGCATGGTCACGTCGGAATACCAGGCCCGACATCGTGGCCTTCTTAATCTCGTCAAGCTCGTCCATAAGCTCAGGAAAGAGCGCGGTGCCTGTTTCGTCGAATAGAGGCCACCAGGCTTCCTCGCCATTCTTTGGATGCACGATCCTGACGCTGTTTGGCCGCTCGCTTGGCCGATAGTGCGAAATGTCGAATGCGCCGAACACGTGCTGCGCGCGTTGCAACCACTCCCATGTCAACAAAGCCGCCGTTGCGATTGCGCGATAGTCGAGCCTTATTGCCGCAGCTCTGAAGGCGACAAGTTCATCCCAAGTAGCCGTTGGTGTGGGCCGTATCGGTTGTCCCGGCGCACGGGATCTTAGTCCCATCCGTGAAAATGGATTGCTCGCCGGCACCAATTTTTCCTCAGCACGCTGGCCTACGAACCAAGCGCGCCGGCAGCACGCCATTGCAACAAATGCGTAGCGACGGCGCTCGCGGACGATCATATCTCCATTGCTGTTCACTTTCGTTACGATTAGTAGCTTGCGATAAAGTGCGTCGACGAAGGCTTTCGTGAAGTCGGACAATTGCTTCGACCCCACCCGACTTCCATCTTTCAACTTATGATTGGCGACCAGTGCGAGGTTGTAGCGGTACTGACGTTGAGTGTTGCTGTCGAGATCGTCCCATTTCTGATGGGCTTGGAAGATGCCGACCAGCCAATCGAACGTGCCTGGCGCCGGTGCGACCGGCCTCATGTCGCTTAAACCTTGTGAGCGCCAACTGTCGAATGCGGGCAGCAAAAGGTTTTCCACCCGCTCGACGGCACTGGTGTAGTCGCTCCCTAACGCTTCAGGGCGTAAATCGCAGCCCTCTCGACGAGCCCAGCTTGGCGGTTCAAAATAATATGCCATCCTATTGTTAGCTAATAATTTTCGCCGACAATATCGAGGAAGCTTTGGTGCGGCGTCAAATACCGTCATACCAGACATACGAGGTCCTCCGATTGTCCAAGATCGCTTGTCGCGATAGGGGCTACGAACTGGTCCATCATGGCCTTTGACCAAACTGGCTGCCGCAGCCGTCCTGTTCCCCGATAACCGGCGGGCGGCGGTGCGTCTCCTCGACCGATTGCGCGCGCGAGTTCGCTTGTGTCCCGAAAGTCCAGGTAGGCTGCGGCCATGTCCGCTCTCATCATGGCCGGCCAGGTCCCCGCGGGCGGATAGCGGGCAGGCAGCGCGGGGCGCGATGAAATTGGCCGGTGTGATCTCACTGGTTGACCGCTGGATGACATAAGAGCTGAGTGTGCAGGCGAACGTCGTCCGATCTTAAGGATCCAGATAGCTCTCGCCTTATGGTCCGCGGGGAGAGCTGGGGCGGTTTATGCCAAGCCTTTTACGATGAAACTTTTGTGCTCTGTACTGCGCAGGGCGACCTGGCGGTGATCGGCCGGATTAGCGCGCGAAAGGGAGGCCTTGGAGCGCAGGACTCGAGGAGAACCAGTTCTGATCCATGCAACCCCACGGCTAAGAATAGCCAATCCTCTTGGTGCGGCGTCGTCGCCTGGAGCCGCTGGCAGTCAGGCAACGGCTTCAGATGCATAATCAATGGCCCATCCGACAGATTCGCTCATGAACTTGCATTGAAGGTATCGGAAGGACTTACGCTGTCGGAATTTGGATGCGGGCTCTGTGGCAGAACGGCTCTCATCGATGCCTGGCTATCTCGCCCACGTGCTCAGCGTCGCAGCCTGTGTTTGACTGCACGGTTGCGAAACAGCCCCTCGATCACGACGAACCTGATGACGCGGACACGCTCGTTGCCCTCGACCTGATGCTCACGTGGCTTGTTGGGCAGGGATCACCGCCCATTCCGGTCGGTCTGTGCCGTCGATGGAAGGCCTGTTCGTTCCGGTACGGCGCGTGCGGCTTTCGCCGCATCGGGCTCTCGTGAACCGAGCCGCTTTGCGTCTCGGCCATCCGGCGTCGATCCCTCGCGCAAAGGGGATGCGGAGCTCCTCGCCGGGGGCACTCGGAAAAGGGGCTCGCCTGCGGCGATCGCTATCACTGCCCCGTTCCCGGGTGCCGCTGTTAAACCGGTCTCGTCGCTGCACTCGGACCCGCGTGCCCCTTCGGGTCGCTATGCTCACGCTCTCCGGGTGCCATTTCCGTTGAGGCGATGCGCCCCTGGCGCACGCCTGGTCGGGCCTGCGGCCCTAGGTAGCTCAAAGCAATTCCCATGAACACCCGATGGAAGGCGGACTGCGTCGCAGATGTCGCATCCTCTCGGGTAGAGGCGAGAGTCAGAGTGTCGGCGCGGTTTTGCCGTGACGGGTTACAGGCTGCGGGAGAGGCTCGCGGCGCCCGTCGCGGAGATCCGCGATGACGAGACATTATCCTCAGGCGCGCACCTGTGAGGACCGGGCAAGCCTGTATGACGACATCACCAACAAGATCATCGCCGAACTGGAGGCTGGCCGAGTGCCGTGGGTGCAGCCCTGGGGCGGCGCTTCGGCGAAGGCGTCCTTGGCCATGCCGAGAAGCGTGGCCACCGGCCGCCAATACAGTGGCATCAACGTTCTCATTCTCTGGGGGGCCGCGACCGAACACGGATTTACAGGGCAGAGCTGGCTCACCTTCCGCCAAGCGCTGGCGCTCGGTGGTCACGTCCGCAAGGGCGAGCGGGGCACCACCGTCGTCTATGCCGACCGCTTTGTGCCGGTCGACGAAAAGCGCCGCGCGAGCGAGAACGGTGAGGAAGCGCAGGCCATTCCATTCCTCAAGCGCTTCACGGTCTTCAACAGTGATCAATGCGATGGCCTGCCTGCAGAGATTGCAAGAACGGCGCCGCCCCCGCCGCCAGGCCTGATCAAGCCGCAGGTCGAATACCTGATCAAGGAGACCGGCATCGACTTCCGCATCGGCGGTAACCGCGCCTTCTATGCGCCGACAGAAGATTATGTGCAGGTGCCGCCACCGCAAGTGTATTTCGAACCGATCAATTGGCATCGAACGGCCTTGCACGAGCTGGCGCATGCCAGCGGCCATCCGGCGCGTCTCAACCGCGACTTGTCGGGCAGCTTTGGCAGCAGGAAGTATGCCTTCGAGGAGTTGGTTGCGGAAATCTCGTCTGCGTTCAGTTGCGCTTCGCTCGGCATCGTGCCGACGGTGCGGCACGCCGACTATATCGGCTCCTGGCTGGAGGTGCTGCGAGAGGACAATCGCGCGATCGTGCGAGCTGCTTCGCAGGCCAGCAAGGTAGCGGATTATCTCCTTGGCTTCCTGCCGGAAGTGACTGTCGACATGACGACCGAGAGAGCGGAGCAGGAGGTGGCGTGAGTTTCTCACATGTTGCCTCGAACAAGAGAGTGAGAGGGGAGCGGCGGTGTTCGCGACGGGTTGGAGGTCGAGAGAGAGGCTTCCGGCCGCCCGTCGTGGAGAATCGATATGACGAAGGCCGTCCAAAACATCACGGTGTTCCCCTCACGTGACGTTCCGTTCAACAAACTGGTCCTCAGCCAGTCCAACGTCCGGCATGTGAAGGCGGGCATTTCCGTCGAGCAACTTGCCGAAAGCATCGCGCAACATACGGTCCTGCAGAGTCTCAATGTGCGGGCGGTCGTGGACGCCGAAGGCAAGGAGACCGGCATGTTCGAGGTGCCGGCCGGTGCCAGGCGTTATCGTGCGCTGGAACTTCTCGTAAAGCAGAAGCGCATGGCGAAGACGCAATCGGTTCCTTGTGTCGTGCCCGACGCGGGCGAGCGGATCATCGGCCGCAAGGTCTCGGCGACCTGGGTCGCGAACGGAGTTGCGGCAGACGCGCCGACGTTGACGCCGGACGCTGCCTTTGCCGCGCTCATGGAGGGGCGGACCATGCTCGAGCTTGCCGGGACGTTCCAGCTTCGCCGAGCCCGGGTAATGGGCGCGCACCGTATCGAGCTGTCAGGTTTCAAGGACGCGATGTGCGATCGCTTGCGGGTCTACGGCCTCTTCGGAGAGATCATCTCCTGGAAGCTGCGCATGTTCGTGCCGGCGGACGCCAGTGGCGTCGAGATCCTGTCGAAGGTGCTCGACAGCTACCCGGTTGCGCGCATCAGTGAGCCGGAAGCCGCGTGATGTCTCGCGATGCTTCCGAACTGGCACGCCACCTCGCGCGCGAGGCCGAGGCGGTGTGCCGACACTATCTCTCCAATGGTAAGCGGGCGGGACGTTACTGGGTTGTCGGCGACGTGCACAACACGCCGGGCCGCTCGCTATTTGTGCGGCTCCAGGAGTCGCCGAAGGGGCGGGCCGGCAAGTGGACCGACGCCGCAACCGCCCAAGGAGCGAAGCTGATCGGTAATTATGATAGCCAGGTTTCGTTCGGCCAGTCGCGAGTGCTGCTGGTCTGGACCCGGCTTATCATGCCGAACGGACGTTCCATCGTTCTGGAGCGGCAGCCTGGCGCTGACAGCGCAGGCTACGCGGGGCTCGAAGACCAGGTCGACAATCATTGGGGTGAGCTGTTCAAGGCGGCCACGCTGTCGACGTTCTTGGCCGTCGGGACAGAAATAGGTGCGGGGTCCGACACCAATAGCAACGACAGTGCCATCATCCAGGCATTGCGGCATGGCGCCTCCGACTCGCTAAACCAGACTGGACAGCAGGTGGTTCGGCGCAGCCTCAATATTCAACCTACTTTGACTGTACGACCTGGTTTCCCAGTTCGCGTTCTCGTCAACCGCGACCTCATCCTTGCGCCATACGGAGGATAATGCCATGCCCAAGCTCAAAATAGGAGCGTTGCCCGCCGACAAGCCGGTCAAGGTCACCACTGAGCTTCCAGCATCAGTTCATCGGGATCTCGTCGCCTATGCAGAAGCTTTGGCACGCGAAAGTGGACAGCCCATCGATCCGGCAAGGCTAATCGCGCCAATGCTGGCGCGATTTATGGCCACGGACCGTGGATTTGCAAAGGCGAGACGAGCAGGTCACATCCCGAGAGCCGGCGAAGGAGAGGGATAGCGTTCTGCTAAGAGGTTGAGGAAACGCCTCAGGACCGGATTTTCATTGTGATCGCACCAATGCGCATAGAAGTCCAACCGGCTTGGTCCCGTTCCGTCCTGCAATTCTCGATAAACCAAGCCGGCGAAGCTCGCTCCTATATCCGATTCCATCACGAGGCTAAGCCCCATGCCCATACTGACCAGGCTCTTGATGATGCCTCGGCTAACGTCATGACGTTCAATCCTCGGACGGTCCTCGGGCAGTACGAGCTTCGAGATCAACAGATCCTCAAGCTCTCGTCCCGGATCATACCGGCTTAATAGAATTGTTTCATTGCGCAGATCGGTCCAATAAACAATCTCGCGTGCTGCCAGGCCGTGATCCTGTGGCAACGAGATCAGAATGCGTTCGCTCCAGAGCGGCAGTGTTCTGGTGTTTTTCGAAAGCAGACGTCCGGGGCTGATCACCACATCGACAGTCCCGCCGCAAAGTGCGGTCATCAGGCGAAGGCGAGAACGTTCTGCCGTTGCCAATTCGACCTGCGGGAGCCGCGTCCTGAACTCCCCTAAGCTAGCTCGCAAATTCCCGGTGGAAATGGACGTACAAAGGCCAATCGTGAGGTGACCGGATTCGCCGCGACCCCCCGATATTCCCGTTTCGACAAGTGTGTCCACTTGGTCCAGTATCAGCCGTGCAATCCGCAGGGCCGCTCGGCCCGCGACAGTTGGTCTGATTCCCCCGCTCGATCGCTTAAAGAGAGAAGTCCCAATAAGATGCTCAAGCTGGCCAATGGATCGGCTGAAGGCGGTGTGCTTAATCGACAGTGCATCGGCGGCTCGACGAAAGCTCCCATAGTCGCAAGCAGCAACAGCGAGTCGAAGTTGCTGCAGATCGATGGCTCGCGCTGCGACCCGCGAATTGTTCCCAGTTTCAACTTCGCTCATGTTTCCTGGCCCTGCAACAATCGTCAAGGAACGGCGTCCCCGCTCTACGCGGGGACGTATGGCTCATGGTTGGTGTGTGGTTCTAGGCAGCCGCGCAGATTACTGGCGCCCAAAGAGCCGGCGCCGAAAGACCACCAGCCCTACGAAGGTTGGAAAGAATCTCATCCGAGATCGCAAGGTAGCCGGCCACGGCCAGGGTATTGCCAATTCTGGCGGGATTGCCGATGCGTCGCAGGGGCCAGCCGGCTCGCCGAAGGATTCGTTCCATTCTGACGTCGGTGACAGTGACGATATCGGTGAGTTGCCGGGAAATCCCGAACTCGACCATTCCTGCAAACAGTTCATAGGTCGCGCGGGCGATGCCGTGATCTCCTTTGGGTGCGTCGGCAGCAACATCAATTGCAAATCTACTACTTTCCCAAATCTGAGGGGCTGAAGGCGCTGGTTGAAGTTCAAGCAGCGCGGGAAAGGTGTCGCGAAGCATGGTCGGGCCGACGCTTGGGAGGAGCCGAACGGAGCCTTGCACTTCGCCGCTATGAGATCTCTGCACCAGGTAGATAGGAGTCAATGCGTCAAAATCATCGACCTCCATGTCCCCGCTGGTTTGAACGTCCCATGCCATGCGAAGCTTGAAAACGCGATAGCGTAGCTGATGCATTTCAACGAGAGTGCCGGAAAACTCCCAATACAAAGGTGGCGTGATGAGCTGAATCATAATCCCTCCAAAGGTGTTCATCATTCCTTTGAAGCGAGGTTATTGATGTGAGTCATTACCTGAAGTTGTAGGGGGCGTGCGTCCTAATTCTGCTTTCTTTTGTTAGCAGCGGCTAGATACGTCACCGCTTGCGCGATCGTGCGAACGCCTAGCTTTTTCTTTGCGTTTTCTAAGTAGGATGCAGCTGTGTTGCGCGAGATACCGAGAATGCATCCGATCTCCCAGGCACTTTTCCCTCGTGAAGCCCATTCCAGGCATTCGAATTCGCGCCGCGATAAGCGTATTCCATGCACGCCAAATTCGTTCATTAGCTTGCGGCGGACATGGGCGTGAAAGTACATCGCTATGAGCTGAAGAACTCGACCATGTGTATCGGCGAAATGTTCAAATCGCGGCCGTGCTTCGTCAGTGGCAAACGTCAGTGCGGCGACTGGACCGTGCCCGTCGTGAATTGGGACAGTAAAGCCAACTCGAATTCCGAACTGTGCAGCCTCGTCGAAGAGTTGCTGCTGCGCCATCGAAGTAGATTTCGCCCGGAAATCGATTCCCCATCGAAAGGGTTCGGCGGTCTGAAGCGCCTCTTTGATGACGGGATCGATGGTTTGATAGCGATTCCGCAAATAATGAGCCGTCCATCGCGAGGGATAAGTGGAGACTAGGCGAGGCTCCTCTTTCTCTGCTCGTTGAAAGGCTAGGTAAGCAAAACAGGATAGATCCAGGGCGGTGGCCGTGTCCGCCATGGCTTTGGAAAAGTCCTGAGGATCATCTGCTATCGATAGGAGATCGATGAAATTCTGGAATATGCGATGCAATCCGAGATCTGCCGTATTTCTCATAAGTTTCGCGTAATGTCAGGTTCGTGCTTATTTTGAGTTCGGCGAAGCACGCATTCTAATCTAGCTGAACACGCAACCACTTTGCCGACTTAGCCTGTTGAAAGCAACGTGCGCATTGCGAGTGAACGGGGAATTAAATTCAACTCAGTGATGAATATTCGGCGAGTATCCAGTCGGGCCTGCTTCACTCCACAAATTAAGACGTCGTTGCTAACGGGTCACTAGGCGGCGACGATTCGCGATACGAGGCCAATCGAGAGGCGTTTCTCTGAGGGGCTAATCGCGTAGGCAATGTGGGCAACGAAAGCGATAGTGTCGCATTCTGTAAATTCCATTGACGACGTTTTCGACGGACGCCAAGTTGCGGGCGGGCCGATCGAATTTACACATGTCTGGCGCAGGGATGGAAATAACAAATAACCGGAGACCACCTGAACGTGGTCGAGTCCCTTGAATTACCGCGTGAGCCCTGCGCGCGGAGGAGCGCTGTTCTGCTTTGACAAATCAATTCGCGAACTCGATCCCGAAAAAACCGGCTAAATCTTGTCGCGCATTGTCGATCCTCTAGCGAAAAGTCGTCAGGTTGATGTGTCGCGATGAGGATTCCGAAGAAGCGACGATTCGTGACTCAACAAGATTCATCGTCCGTTCCTCCCTGACTGGCTGCGATTCAAGCGGAAGCGACCCCGGACATCGAGAATGCAATGCGCCGGCAGCGGCGACCGGATTCCGCACCGCGTGACCGGCTGCGATTTGCACTGCATCATCACAAGCGGCGCTTGGCTGTCGATCGGCTTGCAAATTTGCAAGCCGATCCCCCGGCCTGGGGGGCAAACCGCCGCCGACTTGTCTTACTCTGCGAACTCAGATTGACTTTCGGGGCGCTGGCTTGTCGTCCCGCACCAAAATCGTGAAATCGATTTGTGGCCCTCGAGCAGATGGGCGAGCGTCTGTGTTAGGGCATGGTCCAGGGCCGATACGGTGACTTCGACGGACATCCCCCGTTTGCCTCCGGCCGAGACCACCACGCCGACCTCCCGTTCGCCGACGGCGGCCTCGAGCGTCTCCACGACGAAACGGCGGAGAGCATCGATCCGCAATTCGGGCTTGAAGATTTTGCCTACTCCCGTCACCGGGATGGTCGTCACGAGATGATATCGCTTCGGCCAGGCGGGCCGTTTTGGAATCAGCGGTTCGGCGAAGGCGCGTAGCTCCTCGACCGTCGCCTTCATGCCAGGCTTCAGACTGACGTAGCAGACGGGAAGCTCTCCCGCGTACCTGTCGGGCTGTCCCACGGCCGCCGCCAGCGAGACCGCGGGATGCCGCGATAGCACTTCTTCGATGGTCCGTGGATCGATGTTGTGACCACTCCGGATGATCAGGTCTTTGGACCGACCCGCGATGAAAAGTCGTCCCTTCTCGTCGGAGTAGGCGAGATCGCCGCTGCTTAACACTCCCTCGCGGATCGTGTCATCCGCGACGATACCCTTATATCCCGGCGAAACGCTGGGACCGGCGATGGTAAGTACCCCAACCTCGTCGGTTGCGCATCGCGCCCCAAGCGTTCCGTCCGGAAGGAGCTTCCTTACAGCGACGTTCGTGTACGGCAGGCGAAATCCCACGGAGCCGAGGGCAGGGTCGGCAGCCGCGGGCGCAATAGCTGCCAATCCGCCGCACTCCGTCATTCCGAATACGTCATGCACCTTGAGGCCGGTCTTCTGCTCCAACCTCTCGATCATCGAATTCGGGGATGACGACCCGCCGGTAATCGCTAGGCGAGCCCTCGAAAGGTCTGCATTCTCGAGCGGAACGTCGAGCAACGCGGTGAGTACGGTGGGTACGCCGCCCAGGATGGTGGCACCGTAGCGATCGCAGATCCTCCAGAAATTCTTGATCATGCGGGGATTTCGGAAGCCTGCCGGCGAAAGCAGCAGGATGCGCCCTCCCGCCATGAAGAACGCCAGCCCGAAAACGATCGTGCCTGCCACGTGGAACAGCGGCAATCCGTGGGTGAGAACATCCGTGCTCGCGTATTGAAGCATCGACGCCCCCCCGAACGATGCGACGATCTGGTTGCGATGCGTGTGCGCCGCAAGCTTTGGAGCACCGGTGGTGCCGCCCGTATGGAAATAGGCGGCGACATCGTCGCCTGTTCGCGGACGGTCGAAATCCAATTGGCTGCCGGAATATCGATCGATCGACGCCGCGAAATGCGAAGCACCGCCCTGCACCATGCTTTCGTGCGGCGAGACCTGCACCAGCTTCACTTCCGGCAGCAGCCGGACGACGGCCAATGCCTTCTCCCAGATTTCGGATTGCGGCGAGGGGCCGAGCGCCACCAGGACCTTCACCTCGGCGGCGCGAAGAAGGTCTGCGATATGAGCGCTCTGCAGCAAAAAATTGATCGGCAGGGCATATCCGGCGGTCTCCGCTCCCCACAGAACAAAATGCGTCTCCGGAAGATGCGGAAGCATGATGCCGATGCCTCCGCCCGCACCTGCGATGTCATGGAAAAAATTGGCCGCGCGGGTGATACCCTCGAGCAATTTTCGATACGAGACGTCGCGCGGTGCTTCGTCCTGCTCGCCCGTCTCGATGACGGAGAGAGCAGGAGCATCGCCAAATCGATCGGCCGCGTACGAAAAGACATCATAGACGCTGCGCCACGGGCACCTCTCCTCGAGCGTCTTCTCTCCTTCAAAGCGCTCGACGTCGGACAACGACCGAAAGGGAAAGTCGAACTTCACGCTGCGCCTCCTCTGAGCGGCCACAGTATCTACCGCCGCCGTTTAGTCCGATGTCGCTATTGCGGCCTTTCCGTCGTGACGCAGGCATGCGCCCACACATCACACCAGACCCGATCCGCTCTCGCCCGACGATCCTCATTGCGATGGCCAACCGCTCAAGTTCGAAGCGCAACGCGGTCCGCCCCATCAGTCACGGGTCGCTCTGGGCCTCAGCCCAGGCTTCGACGAACGGAGGACCTGTCGTCATAGGCGGGTTCCAGGTCGTACCGCAAAGTACGATCCGTGGCCTTGAGTCCCGCCTTCAAATCGTCAGTTTATAGATCCGCCGGGCGGTTCCGGCGAACAGGGCCGCCTTGTCCGTCGCCGAGGTCCCGGCCGCCAGCCGCTTCAGCGCATTCCACAAAACATCGTAGGTGCAACTGCACAGGTCCACCGGAAAGTTGCTCTCGAACATGCAGCGTTCCGGCCCGAAGATTTCGATGCACGGGACCACATAGGGCTGCCATTCACTGGCCAGTACTTCTGACGCCGCCCCGGCCATGAAGCTGTCAAATCCGGGGAACGGCATGCCCAGTCCGCCAAGCTTGATGTTCACATTGGGCAGGGCAGCGAGGGCTTTGACGCTGTCCAGCCAGTTCGAATAGCGCTCCGGCCGCTTGCCGGTGTAGCTGCCGATGCCGAGCGGCACGCCCACATGGTCGAGCACGATCGTGGTGTCCGGGAACGCCTTCGCCAAGTCCACAAGGTCAGGAAGCTGCGGCTCCAGCATCCAGGCGTCAAAGGACAAGCCGAGGCGACCAAGGTGAGCGAAGCCCTGCCGAAACGTCGCGTCGCGATAGACACCCTCGGGTCTGTATGCCAGGGGACCTAGCACCTCGGGGTCGGCGTCCCAGGCGGCGCCGTGGCGGATGCCGCGAAATCGCCCGCCGCCCGCCGCCAAGTGGGCCTCCAGCACTGCGCCCGCCCTGTCCCCCAGCATCAAGTCCACGCTTCCGACGATGCCCGCGCATGCCCTGGCCGGGCCGTAGAGACCACTGGCGCTCATCGCCGCTACGCCGTTCACGAACTCGGTCTCGCCCACCGGAGCCATCTCGGTCGGACCGTCGGCACGGTACATGGACCTGCATTCCATATAAACGGTGCCAATGATGTTGTGTCCACGCTTCATGTCGGCGTTCAAGTCGTCGAACAGGTAGCGCGGAACGAGACGTATCACGTTCTCGTACCCATGCTGCACCGGCGTCCCGGAGGATGGCTGCCGCATGGAGTGGTCCCACAGGTGGTGGTGAGGGTCGATGATCGGCAGTTCGGGATCGAGTATAGGCTCGGCGGCGGCTTGGGTCACGGGCGGTCTCCGAAATCATCTTGGCGACGCGGTGGCGGCAAGAGTGGCCGAGCCGGTGGTCCGGTTTCAGCAACGACACGCGCGCTTCCGCTCATTCACCGCTTAAGTTCGATGCATCGACCGTTGTTTCACTCATCAGGGGAGACGCACCACCATTTCGATCTCGACCTTGAATTCGGGCCTATAGAGTGCCTGGACTCCGATTGTTGTGACGCTCGGCATAGCGTCTCCGACCAGCTCGCGCAAAGGGGCGACGGCTTGCCCGAATGCCTCGCTAGTAGCATTCACGACGTAGACGCGCAGCATGACGATGTCTTGCGGGGACGCCTCAAGCTCCTTTAGCGCTGCGGCGAGGCTGGCAGTCGCGAGCTTTGCTTGGCCACCCAAGTCTTCTGGCACATCCCCACCGCCAGGCGCCACGGCGATCTGGCCGGACAGGAAGGCGAGGCGGCCTGGTGCCGCGACACTGATGTGCGACCACCCGAGCGCCCCCATATCCCACATTGTCTTAGGGTTGCGGCGGCTTACCGACGCTGACGCACGAGATGGAATGCGAGCGGTTACCTTGATCTCGAAGTCGAAGCCTGAAAGCCAATTGACTCCAATAGCGGTCCAGTTCGGGTATGGGGTTCGCGGAAACTTCTCGCGCTTCACCGCCATGACCGCGGCCATTTGCTTTTCCGGATCCGTATGGAACGACGTCACGTCGACTATGTCGTCGAATGTGCATCCTCCCGCCGCGAGCGTGGCTTCGAGATTGGCGAACGCTTGGCGAACCTGAGCCTCGAAATCAGGCTCGGGCGAACCGTCCGCACGGCTGCCCACTTGGCCCGACACGAACAGAAGATCGTCTGACCGCAAAGCGGCAGAATATCCGTGCTTCTCGTATAGAGCCTGTCGATTAGCGGGAAACAATGCTTCACGCTGAGCCATTTTTCGTCCTTTCATGTGGGAAACAAACCCAACGACCAATCTGCTGGACCTTCCAGCTTGCCACTGGTCATGAGCTTTTTCGCTGATCGTTCACTTGTCTAGCTAGACGTAGGTGAATGTCGTGAGCTGGGCCAGCATTCATCGTCGAATGGATGTCTACATAGACGGGAACATATATCACGACGCGGCGCGATGCCTTCGGCGATACTCCGCGTGGACGTGATGTCCAGCCGGACAGACTCGGAGCCGATGATTTTCGGAGGTGCTGGCGAAACCGGCTGCAAAGGAGAGATCGATTGTGACGCAAAGGACAGTCCTGGTAACGGGTGCCAACGGCTACCTCGGAAATGCCGTTGCCAAGGCGTTCGCCCGAGCCGGATGGCGGACCTATGGATTGGTGCGCCAGCAGGGGGCGGCCGGCGATCTCGCACGGAACGAGATACAACCGCTCGTCGGGCCCATCGATGGAGCGGCCCTCGACACCCTGGGCGACGTGACATTTGATGTGGTGGTGTCCAACACGGAGGACCGTACCGATGCCTCCGGGCATTTGGCGGCCGTGCGGGTTATGTTAGCCAAAATCGTCGCTCGCAGTGAGGTCGCGGGACGTCGCCCGCTGGTCCTCTTCTCGAGCGGCTGCAAAGATTATGGCCCAATGAAGCAGAAGCACGGTGATCCCGCGTTGGCGCCCCACACAGAAGAGAGTCCGCTCGTTCCTGCTGCCGCCTCCGCCATCTTGGTCCCTCGATGCACCTTCGGGGCGCGACTCCTCGACAAGGCCGAGACGCCGTATGACGCGGTCGTGTTGCGGCCGACGGTCGTCTACGGGCTGTCGTCGAGCTTATACGGCTCCCTGTTCGACCTCGCGGCGCGTAGCCGCGACGTCCTGACGATCGTCGGTGATCCCGACGCCGTTATGCATTCCTGCCACGTCGACGATTGCGCGGACGCCTATGTGGCTTTGACGGAGCATCCAGATCGGAGTGCGATCGCGAACCAGGCCTACAATATCTCGAACCAACGCTATGAAACGGCGCGCGAGATCGGGGAAGCGCTCGCCCGCACCTACGGATTGGATCTGACGTTCAAGGCGCCGGATCGCGAATTTTCCTACGGCGACGTCAATTGGCTCTTCAATTACTCGCAGTGGGTCGGTTCGGACAAGATTAGGGCTATGACGGCATGGAACGAGAGACGTGCGCCGTTCGCCAAGGGCGTTGATCAATACCGCATTGCTTACGAGGCGAGCCGATCAACAGCACGGCCTCAATGAGCGCGCGTAGAAGGTCAAACGTGATGGCAAAGCGATGCGGCGGCGTCGATTAAGTTTGGACTTCGCGAAATCGAGGCCGCGCACGCCGACAGCAGACTGACTAGCCGGACATCGGCTGCCGCACCCTCACACCGGGTTCGGTTTCGCCAAGCTCGCGGCGTGAACCTAAAAAGTCACGTTAGGAACAACCAGTATGCTCAGGTCGAGGACTGTTGATGGCTGAAGAAGCGCTTTCCGCTCAGTACAGCTTCTCCGGCACCAAGCCGGCGGACAAGCGTTACCGCCTCGACGAACTCCGGCTTGAAGCGTGGATGAAGGACAATGTGTCCGACTACCGAGGACCGCTCGAGGTTCGACAATTCAAGGGCGGCCAGTCCAATCCGACCTACCAGCTGGTCACGCCGGGTCGGAAATACGTGCTGCGGCGCAAGCCGCCGGGCGTCCTGCTACCCTCTGCTCATGCCGTCGATCGCGAGTACAAGGTCATCTCGGCTCTCAAGAAGACTGGCTTCCCCGTGGCCCACGCGTACGCGCTGTGCAGCGACGATAGCGTGATCGGCACCATGTTCTATGTGATGAGTATGGTGGAGGGGCGCATCCTATGGAACGGCTCGCTGCCGGGCATTGCGCCCGAGGAGCGCCGCGCCATCTATCGCGCCGAGATTAAGACTCTCGCCGACCTTCACAACATCGACTACGCCGCTGTCGGATTGGCGGACTTCGGTAAGCCGGGCAACTACTTTGCCCGCCAGCTCAGCCGCTGGACGAGGCAGTACCGGGCGTCAGAGACTATGACGATACCAGCCATGGAACGGTTGATAGAATTCCTTCCGGCTACTGCGCCGGACGACGACACCACCTCGATAGTCCACGGCGACTACCGGCTCGACAACATGGCGCTGCATCCCACCGAGCCCAGCCTTGCGGCGGTGCTCGACTGGGAGCTTTCGACCCTTGGCAATCCTTTGGCCGACTTCACCTATTTTGCGATGAATTGGTTCACCAAGAGCGACGGTCGGTCCGGCATCGCAGGGCTCGACCTGACCGCGCTTGGCATCCCGACCCTCGAAGAAGCGGTAGAGCAATATTGCGAACTGACCGGGCGCAGCGGCTTGCCGGCGCTCGACTGGTACTTCGCCTACAACCAGTTCCGTCTTACCGCCATTCTGCAGGGCATCGTCGGGCGCGTGCGCGACGGCACCGCTTCAAGCACCCTAGCTGCGGCTAATGCCGGCCGCGTCGTGCCTCTGGCCGAGTCCGCTCTCGCATTCGCCAAGCGCGCTGGCTTGCAGTAGGCGGCTGAAGCGCCATTTCGTTTGAGGAAATCCGATGAAAACCCGCATCACCAAACTCTTAGGCATCAAGCATCCAATCCTGCAAGGCGGGATGCATTTTGTCGGTTTCGCCGAAATGGCGGCGGCGGTGTCGAACGCCGGCGGCCTTGGAATCATCACTGGCCTTACTCAGCGCACACCCGAAGGTCTGGCTTTGGAGATTGCGCGTTGTAAAACCATGACGGATAAGCCATTCGGCGTGAACCTCACATTCCTGCCTGCTGTGGCACCTCCTGATTATCCGGGACTTATTCGTTCGATCATCGACGGCGGAGTTAAGATCGTAGAGACGGCGGGCAACAATCCGCAGCAGTATCTGCCTGCGTTGAAAGAGGCTGGCGTCAAGGTCATTCACAAGTGCACCGCCGTTCGACATGCGTTAAAAGCTGAGGCCATCGGCTGCGACGCCGTCAGCGTCGACGGGTTTGAGTGTGGCGGCCACCCCGGCGAAGATGACGTGCCAAACTTTATCCTTCTGCCCCGCGCAGCTGAAGAGTTGAAGATTCCCTTCGTTGCATCAGGCGGCATGGCAAACGGCAGCTCGCTGGTGGCAGCTCTGGCGATGGGCGCAGAGGGAATCAATATGGGTACGCGGTTCATCGCGACAGTGGAAGCCCCGGTGCATCAGAACGTCAAAGACGCCATCGTCATGGCCTCTGAACTCGACACTCGCCTCATCATGCGACCTTTGCGCAATACTGAGCGTGTCTTGAACAATGCGGCGGTCGAGAAATTGTTGGCCACGGAGAAGGCGCGGGGCGATCAGCTCACCTTTGCCGACATCGCCAAAGAGGTGGCCGGCGTCTATCCACGCATTATGAAGGACGGGGAGGTGGACGCGGGCGGCTGGTCTTGCGGCATGGTCGCTGGCCTTATCCATGATATCCCGACGGTGAAGACGCTCATCGATCGCATCATGGCCGAGGCGCATGAGTTGATCCGGCTGCGTCTCGAAGAAATGATCGCCGACGAGGCCTAGCGGTAAGCCGAGATAAGCGAGACAACTGATATGACGCTGCCCATACGTCGCAAGCGGGAACGACCCAAGGCAGCGCTCGGCTATAGACGGTCGGCGTAGTTTTGCAGACGCCATGTGCTTTGTCATGGCGACCGTCACGATGGTGATGTCACCCTGGGAAAATCCAACCGGAATTCACGTCGCCCCTCTCAATGCTGATGTGGATCGATGATGCCAGCAGGCTGACCTCCGCTTCGTTGATGCTCCTCGGCGGATCGCTCGCAGGTTGGTTTGGCGCGAAACGCTCCTAGATGGTCGGCCTTGCGGCATGGGCTTGCCTCGGCGCGATAACGGTTCGCCAAATGGATAAGCCATCTCACCGTCACCCGGTTGCTCCATATCCTGCGTCTCATCGTTCTTCTTCTCTCGCCGAATGATAAGCGCGCCCGGCTGTGCCGTGATCGATCTTAGCCTTCGGTGTGCGGCAGCCGCAGCCTCAGCAAAATCGAGCGAAGCGCTCAACCGAACTCACGAAATCGGGCTGCTGGCCGACCGCAGCGGCGATCCCGCGAAGCCGAGGGCGCGCGGGGCTGCTGCGCGGTGTGACTGAGTTTATCCTTGCCATAAAGGCATTCCTCGACCATCCGCCAGCTCCCGCGTGACGGTACTAGCGAGCATGGGTTCTTTTACGGCTGCCCGGCTTGCGTGCGTGGGGCCGTGAGTTCTGATCACTGAACCTTCGTGTAAGGGCGTGGGTGGCGAGTTCTAGTTTTTGTGCTCCGCTGTCGCCAAGGGACGAAGCATCTGCTTCGCCACCTTTCCTGCCGCATTCCTTGGCAGCGGTTCGTAGACGACATGATAAGCGACCGGCGCTTTCTGCCGGCCAAGCTTGGCCAACATATCGACGGCGATATCCTCGGTTGTCCGCGTGCCCGGCGCCAGTACGACGAAGGCGACTGGTTCCTCCCCCAACAGCGGATGACTGCGTCCGACAACGGCGCATTCGAGGACGTCGCGATGCGCACTCAGAGCATCCTCCAGTTCGACGCTGGGGATATTTTCTCCACCGCGAATGATGATGTCCTTCAGGCGATCGACGATGGTGACGAAGCCTTCGGGGTCCACCCTCGCCAGATCGCCGGTGCGGAACCATTCACCGTCGAAGGCGGCCTCGGTCGCCGTCGGGTTGCGCCAGTAACCCGGTGTCACGGTGAGCCCGGCGACCTGCAGTTCTCCGGCGGCGCCTAACGGAAGGACCAAGCCGTCTGGGCCGACGATACGAACCTCGTTGACGGGTGTGGGCAGACCGCAGCTTCCAGGGCGCGCCATGTAGTCGGGCCCGCCATTGTTCAGAAAGGGGCCTGAAACTTCGGTCATTCCCCATCCCGTGCCAGGAGTGGCGTAAAGCCGCGCCTCGATAGCGGCGGGCAAGTGGGTCGGCGCAGGCGCGCCACCATAGAGCACTGTCTTAAGCGAGGAGAGGTCGCGGCTTTCGAGCTGGGCTTGTTGCAGAATCTGGAGCGACACGGTGGGGACGCCGCCCAATACGGTCACGCGCTCACGCTCGATGATGTCCAGGGCGATTTGAGGATCCCATTTATGCATGAGCACAAGCTTGTCACCGAACGCGGCGTAAGTCACCATGCCGCTGATCGCACCGGTGACATGGAAGAACGGCACGGGATAGAGCCCGATCTTCTGATCATCGCCCCTCGTCTCTTGGACGGTTTGGGGGTAGCGCAGCAACAAGCGCGCTCTCTGAAACTCGGTATTGCGCACCACTGCGGAAATCCCGCGATGGGTCAGCATGGCCCCCTTGGGCTTTCCTGTGGTGCCGGATGTGTAAAAAATAGCCGCAACGTCGTCGGGCGCGGGCGGCGGCGAGGCGATGATCGGCGCCTCAAGGGCGTCCCATGTCCTTGGATCGGGCAGGAAGGGGTCGGCAGACCCAAGCGCCGCAAGCCCCCAGACATGCTCGACGCCGAAGCCGGTAGACTCGGCATCTCCACGATCGTGTATCAAGAAGCGCGGGGTAGCGTTTTCGATTGTGGCTTGCAGCTGAGCGTGATCGGACCAACCGTTGAGCGGAACGATGATGCCGCCTGCCAGCGTGGTTGCGAAGAATAACACTGGCCATTCAAGGCGATTGCGCATGAGCAAGGCGACACGGTCGCCCGGCGCCAAGCCGGCTTGTCGAAACCGCGCGGCTAAGTACCGTACGGCCTTTCCGAACTCGCCGAACGACAGCCGGACATCGTCCATGACCAAAAATTCACGCCGTGGCCGCAACTGGCTCATCTCGAACACGTCGAGCAAATGCTTTGGCCCGGACGCCCAGCCCAGGACTTCGCGGTCATGGGCGGTGCAGAGCTCGGTCGCGAAACGCTCGTCCTGGAGTGCGAGCCAGGTGGCCTCCGCGACGGAATGGCTGGGCTGGGTTAAAATATTTGTCATTGGATGGGATCTGTCATTGGATGGGAACGAAAGCTTGCCACGCAGGCTCCCGCAAAATTGTGTCAGGGTTCATATGCATCCCGCGGCAGTCGGAAGGATGCGAGGCGTGCGTGATCGCGCCGCCGGCGCGAATCATTGCAGCAACGAGGGCTGGCTCTCTGCTACGAGCCGTCAGTAACTGATCCATGGTATAGTCATTCGGGCGCTATCTCTATGACGTCACCGAAGAATTCCCAACCCGTTCCGTTGAAGCGCTGCAACTGAAGCTGTGTGAATGCCTGACTGTTGTTCTCATCGGTGTTGACCCGGATGCCTGGGAGTGTCAGCGGCAGCGCCAAATTCTTGATGCTCCGCGATTGCTTCAAGATATTCTCCCGCGACAGGTCGGCCCCACATTGCTTCAGTATCTGCTCGAGCAGCATTCCATGATTTACACCGGCAATGTAGGTGAAGTCAGACGCATCGGCCCCCGGCAGATATTTTCCGAGTATCTCTCGATAAAGTTTGATGCCGGCGTCATCGGCATTCTTCGGATCTAGAACATCCTTGAGATAGGCGGCGGAGATTACACCGATAGAGATATCCAGCCCGACCGGCTTGAGAGTCGCAGCTATCGAGCTTGAAGCAACATTGAGAAAGCGCGTTGGCTTCCACTCAATTTCATGAGCCTTGCGTATCGCTTGCGCGGCAAATTTTGGTGTGCCGCCGATCAGGAGCACGTCAGCACCCGAGCTTTTCAAGCGAACCACCTGGGAATCGATGGTCGGCTCTGTCACCTCGTATGACGCGACCACTACGCGTTTATCGAAATCGTCCTTGAATTGACCTTTGAGAGCATTCAGGAAATCCTTGCCGAGATCATCGTTCTGATACAGCAAAGCGATCTTTGCATTCGGCAGGGATTGAGCAATGTACTTGGCGTAGATCCGGCCTTCCGTGTAATAGCTGGTGACGCCGGTTGTCGTGTACGGGTACTCCCTGAAGTTCGTAAACTTTGACGCCCCAGATTGGATGAAAAGGTCGGGGATCTTCTTGGAGTTTAGATACTTGATCGTCGCCGCATTGGTCGAGGTTCCAAGCGGCCCAAAGATGAAAGCGACCTCCTCACTCTCGATCAGTCGGCGGGTTTGTTCGATCGCCTTTGGCGGGCTATAGGCATCGTCCAGCACGATGAACTTGATCTTGCGCCCGTCAATCCCGCCCTTGTCATTGAGGTAGTCGACATAGGCATTCAATCCCTTGGCCACCGTTGCATAGGCCGATGCCGGTCCGCTGAATGGATAAGTCGAACCGACTTTTATTTCGGTCTCCGTCACCCCCGGAGCATTCTCTGCGGCGCGCGCCGTCAGCGGTAGCGTTGCGATCAACATCGCCGCGACCAGTTGAATTCGTCTCATCATGCCCTGCTCCTTGGATATCGCGGTGAATTCTCGCTGTCGGCTTCTCATGTCTGATCAGTTCCTATGCTCGGCGGCTCAGTTGCTTTAGAACCGGGAAGATGGCCGAAGGCTCGGGCCGCCTTGTATAATCGGCGTTCACCTCGGCGTAAGCGATAGTGCCATCCTGCGCGATGACATAACGAGCGGGCATCGGAAGGGTCCAACTGTCCTCGCCGTTGAACTGTGTCAGGTCCGCACCGAATGCCTTCTGGACCTCACGCAGATAATCCGGCAGGGTCCAGCGTACGCCGAACCGAGCGCCGATTTCCCCGGCATGGTCGCCGAGGATTGGGAAACCCAGTCCGTTCTGCCGCTGCGATTTGCGGCTATTCGGCGCCGTCTGCTGAGAGATCGCAACCAAGGTCGCACCGTGCGACTCGATTTCCGAACGGGCTTCTTCCAGTGCGCTCAGGTCGAGGTTGCAAAACGGACACCAAACGCCGCGATAGAATGTGACCACGAGCGGCCCTTTTGCGAGCAGCAGCTTGGAAGAAACGGGATTGCCGTCAGGATCAGGAAGGATGAACTCTGGCGCGACGTCCCCGCCTTTCAGTGCACGGCTCTCCGCGCCCGACGCGATCAGTTCATTGGTGGCACGGTGCAGCACTTCGACTGCCGCCGGCGGCGCGAGGTTGTTGTCGAATTCGAATTTCAGCGCATCGAGCTTGCCTTGCAGCGACAGACCAGATTGCGCGATCGTGGCTAGGGTTTCCTGAAGGGTCATCGATCATGTCCTCGGTTGACGCGCAGTTGTCTTGCGAGCGTCGGCGGCGGCTATCGACCGCGAGCTCCGCCGGAGCCGCGGTCAAAAGAGGCGGTGGGATTTAAATCGACTTTGGTTCGACCATTGGCGTGGTCAAGTTCAGATGAACATCCCCGCAAGCCCGCTCTGCTCTAGTAGTGGACCTACTTGATCGCGGGCCGCTGGTGATAGATCGGCATAACTGGTTCGAAGCCATTGCAGACACTTGGCTTGGTAGGGAAAGGGCGTTTGAACCCAGGGTTTGCCATCAACTTCAGCCGCCACCTCTGAGGCGCCGGTCGCCAGGGCCCGAGCGTTGGCGAGCATCACCGGGGGGTAGACGCGGCCGACTTCGGCCAGCAGCGCTGTCAAAGTGGCCGGTGCAGTAGCGAGTGGAGCCCAGTCGAGATTGTCCGGTTCGAGACCCGAGAGATCTTCCATCAGCCTGACCCAAGCGTAGACGCGGGGTGCAATATCGGCGGTGAGGGCCGTCGAGGTGGGATCGAACTGCGCAAGCTGAGTCAGTTGACCGAACACGGCGAAGTCGCTGGCAGCGGGGCGGGTCCCCAATAGGAATGGCTGATGGGTTAGGTGGGCCTCGAGGGCCGACAGGAACCGCTTGTAGCTGGCCTCGATCACGGGTCCGGTCACGGTGTTGGAGCCGACCACACCTAGCCGGCCAATTTGTCGTTCACTGAACATCTGGCCGCGTTGAGCGAGCTCCGCGTCCGGGATCGAATAGCCGGACCAGCACGCCAGAGCCGCTCCGGCCTTGCGAATATCCGCGTCGTAGGTCCAGCGATAGTGAAACATAGCCTTGGTCAGCCACTCGTCCGCATAGTCCTCGATGAGTTCGTCGAGGAAGGCCAGCGCAGAGTCGTGGGGGATAACGGAGCGACCTTCGGCTTCGCGTTCGAGGCGGCGGATGATCGGCGTGGAATCGACGACGGCCTCCAGAACACCATCGTCGCCGGGTAGATAGAAGGTGGGCAGCAAACGCACCCTGGGCCTGGGCATAGTATCGGTGGCGGGATTGTTGGAAGCCAAGAAGCGGTAAGGTATGCGCCGATATCGCAGCACCGCCAGCATCTTGTATGTGTAAGGCGAACCAGGTGAGCCGCTCAAGGCGACGGGGGTCTGCAAGGCCATGGGTATAACGCTTCCTCAGTCAAGCCGGCACACTAATTCTGGCACGTTGACCAGCCAACGAACTGAAGTGCCGTTTGTTTTGTTGTGGTGTGGGGACTATCGCCGATGGGGCCCGCGCCGCCTCGCGATAAAAATTCGCGTCTATGTAGACATGCGTTCGACGATGACGCTGGCCCAGCGATGACGGTCACTTGAGGACCGGGCTCGCCTCTGCTTCGTTAGAGCCGGGCTGCCAGTCTCCTGGCAAACTGTCTCCGGCAGGGCGGGGACCCAATACCTACCTGCATTTTTGGCTATGGGTGGTTTCTACTGGGCAGCGTTTTGAGCTCTGCCCTTGATCTGGCGGCTGACGAAGCCCGAACTCCGATGGATTATGTTAGTTCGCGACCCAACCGCCGCAGACTGGGAAAACTTGGCCCACAAAACAGTCAGCCGAACTGCTGCATAGGTAGGCCGCAAATGATGCATCCTCCCGCGCCGACACTAGACGGCCGAGCGGTACCTCACGGGCCAATCTGTCCTGAAACCGAGGATTCAGGAGCAGTTCAGGCGGATAGTAAGTGGGATTCTCGACAAAATTCTGGGCGATCGCATTGATCTGCACATTGTGGGCAGCTAGTTCGACGCCCACTGCTCGGACATAGGCCAACTGAGCGCCCCGGGCCGCACTGTAGGTAGAAACGCGCTTGATCCCCCGCAATGCCGTCGAGCTACCGATGACCAGAACCTTGCCTGCGCGCCGGCTGATCATCGCCGGGACGGCTGCACGCACCAAACGCGGCAGTGGCGCGACAAGAATGTCAAAGGCATCTTGCCACTCCGCGTCTGTCACATCGACCGCGGCTGTGGTTGGGGCCGGCAAAGCCAAATTTGCAACGAGAACGTCAATTTCTTGCGCATCGGCCACGATCCTCTCGGCCGCCCCCGGCGCAACTAGGGGCTCGTCGCTCGCGATTACCACCCCGCCTTGCTCCTCGAAGACTTCGCAGAGCGCCGGGCCCATAAACTCAGAGCTTTGGGTGATTAGGATGCGTTTTCCGAGCAGCAAATTATTCATGTCTGATCCAGAATTCTGGGCCTAGGCCAAGGTGAATGCGGAAGACTGCCCACCGAGCAGGGGGCCGCCAACCGCGCATCTTCCCGCCAGGGGGAGATCAAAACCGCAGGCATGCGCGCCATGTAGGGTAGCATGTGCCCGTATCATTGCACTCAGTTGTGTACAATGCCCGTTTCTGCAAGGCACGGGCTGTCGCTGCTTGTCGTCCGCAGTCGTTTGGCGTGCACCAAGAAGACGGAAACGCTCGATAGACGACGCGGAAAACAACGCATGAACATGCGGCTAGAGTTCTTCTATACGTTCGGGCGTCATGTCCGTCAGATGGCGTCGTGCGATGATGATGTCTTGCGGCGTGGCGCCGATGGCCTCAAGCGCTGCGCGCGTTTCTGACAACGATTTGGCCCGACCGGAAAGTGTTGTTGGCACAGTCTTGCCGTCCAGCGGCCAAACCGGTGAGCGGCGACAATCCGATAAGAGGTCAGCGCGTCAGAAGCGCGCTTCGGTGATAGGAACTCGGCTCAGCGAATATCAGGGCCAGCTGCGCAAAGGCCGCATCAACAGGCCGAACACCTGACCCCACCCGACCAAGTCTGCATCAACGTCGTTGAGCTCTTACCAAAAGAGCGCCGTCCACACGTGACATTTTAATGATCTCAAGCCAGCGCATGATACCCTTATAGCAAGGGGTGTCAGCCGCCCAGCTCCTGAACCAACAAATCGATGAAGTGTCTGACGCGCGGTTCAAGAAAGCGTTTCGTTGGATAGATCGTGACGATTTTTACCTCATTTTTTTCTACTCCTGGCAGCACCTGACAGAGCCGACCTGACGCAAGATCCGGTGCAATCAGAAACTCCGGGAGATAAGCAATGCCCAAACCGGCGATTGCAGCGTCCTTGATGGCCTCGCCACTATCCAATCTCAGGCGATTTCGTCCCTGCGCCTTTATCCATACCCGTTCTCCATCGCGGAATCTCCAGTTCAGCCTTTTCGCGCGACTACTGAAGATCAAGCAGTCATGATCAGAGAGATCATCGATATTATGTGGCTGGCCATGCTTGGCGATATACGCCGGCGAAGCGCAGAGTTTGGCCGTATATTTGGCAATTACCCTGGACACCAGCCGCGAGTCGGTGGTGGTAGCACCGATACGAATGGCTAGGTCAAAACCTTCCTCGATCAAGTCAGTCAGGCGATCGGAAAAGCTCACTTCGATTTGGACGTCGGGCCACATCTCAAGATACCTGCCCAACAGCGGGAGCACAACGAGGCGTCCAAACGTATCGGGAACTGTAAGGCGTAGAAGGCCCCTTGGCTTACCTCCTTGCCCCATCAGGCTAGATTCCGCATCATCAACCACGGCAAGAATTCTCAGCCCATGGTCGTAAAATGCCCGCCCTTCATCGGTGAGCGCCAGTGTTCGGGTTGTGCGGTTGAGGAGACGAACACCAAGCCGGTCTTCAAGACGACTTACGGACTTTCCTGCTGCCGACCGGGTCAAGCCCATCGCCTGCCCGCCACCAACGAAGCTGCCAGCATCCACGATTGCCATGAATATGAGGATATCGTTCAAATTCCCGCGAAGCATATGCCTTCTCTCGTTTCGGCACTGCGCTTCTGCATTTCTGCGAAGCGCAGCAACTAGGTCCTAAAGTTCATGCTCGATTCAAGACACTCATTCCAGTCAGTGTAGACATCCATTCGACAATAGATAGGCTAGGTTCTGAGACCCAAGAAACGGGAGTCCCGAGGCGCCGCGGATCTGATCCAGGTTCTCCGTTGAGAGAGGTGATCGAGGGGCGAGTTCTGGTTGAGCGATAAGCAGTGGGCGAGGTGGGGCCACTGCTTCTGTCCCGAGCGAAAAAGTCGCTATCGAGGTGCTCAGGGTCTGTCGGCGTTCGTGCCTGTGGAGTAGCTCGATGCGACGCCTGAGGCGAAGATGGAGAGCGTAGAGCCAATTCTGACCTGCGGCGTATTCGACCGGACTTAGCCTGAATAGCTAGGGATGATTGTACCCTCCACTTCTCCAAATCCGAGCCGGTAGCTATCGCCTTGGCAATGGCCGCGAATGGCGAGCGAGTCGCCGTCTTCAAGGAACGAGCGTTCGATGGAAGCAGCAAGCGCAACCGGCTCGTCGCCATTCCAGCTAAGCTCAAGCATGCTGCCGCGCTCGTTTGTACCGGGACCGCTGATCGTGCCGGAGCCGAGCAGATCGCCGACTTCCATGGCACATCCGGATGATGCGTGATGCACAAGCTGCTGCACCGGCGACCAATACATGTATTTGAAGTTCGTGCTCGAGATCGTCGTCGGATCCTTAATCCCGAAGGCACGGAGCGTCACGTCGAGAACGATGTCGTAGTTGTTGGCACCCTTCTGTCGGAGGTACGGAAGCGGCTCGGGGGACTGAGTCGGTCCCTTGACTCGAAACGGCTCGAGCGCCTCCCGCGTCACCACCCAGGGACCGATGGACGTGGCGAAGGCCTTTGCCTGGAATGGCCCGAGCGGCACGTACTCCCACTGCTGGATGTCGCGTGCACTCCAGTCGTTGAGCAAGACGAAGCCGAAGATCATCGCTTCGGCCTGCTGTTCGTCCAGGGTTGTGCCCATCGCAGACGGCTGTCCGATCACCGTTCCCATCTCGAGCTCGAAGTCGAGGCGCCGGCAGGGACCGTGGCTCGGGGCTTGTTCAGAAGGAGCCTTCGTCTGGCCCCGAGGCCGAGCGATCTCGGTCCCGCTCACGACCACCGTCGAAGCCCTGCCGTTATAGCCGATCGGGATATGCAGCCAGTTAGGCGACAGCGCGTTATTCTCGCCGCGGAACATCCTTCCGACGTTCGTAGCGTGCTCTCGCGACGAGTAAAAATCCGTGAAGCCGGACACCCGGATCGGAAGATGCAACCTGGCGTCGCTGCGGGGCACGAGAGCGCATCCCCTCAGGCCTTCGTCGTCGCGTAGCACCGGATTGTCGTGGCGCAGCAGATCGCTGATCCGCGCCCGTGTCTCGGACCAGACTTTTGGGCCGAGCGCCATGAAGGCGTTGATCGTCGGTTCGGAGAAGACAGCTGTGGGGCCGATCAGGCCGGCGGCGTGCAGCGCCTGCAGGTCGAGTACGTAATCGCCGATTGCGACGCACATGCACGGCGAAGGCGAATCCTGCGTCGAGAAAATCCCGTAGGGCAGGTTCTGGATCGGAAAATCGGAGCCGGGCGGGACGTCGACGAAGGAGCGGAGTGCGGGGTCGTTAGGATGCATGGTGATTCCGTGGTCGGTCGCTACGACGCGTCTAAGTACGGTTTGCTGGAGACTTCTTTGGCGTCCGGCCCGACTTGGATCGCGCGGGTTTTATCGGGGGAAGCGACAGCCCGGCGGTTAGAAAGGGAATCACGTGCTCGAGGGCCTCGTCCGGATCCGAGAACGAGATGTCGTCTCCAAGGATCTCCTGGATGCGGCCGTTGTCGCCGCGGATGTACAGCATGGCGCCGTAGACGCAGGCCAGGCGCCAGGCGAACTCCTTCCGGTCGAGATGGGGGCACGCCAGCATGAGCGCATCGATGAAGGCCTTGCCGACGGCGTGATAGAAGCTGAACACCGTCTTCCGGACTTCCGACGACGGATCCATCGACGAACGGGCAGCCAGTATCTTGAAACTCTTCTCTCCTGGAGATTGGCCAATTCCCAGTGTGGGGCCGATGAACGCCTTAAGTATCGCCGATATCTCCGGGACCGAGCCTCCGGCCTTCAGCACCTGGGCGATCATCTCCTCACGGCGGCGGTTGATGGGGCCGAGGCGCCTCTCGAAAACCGCGGAGATGAGGGCGGCCTTCGAACCGAAGTGGTAGTGCGCCGCGGCATTATTGACTCCGGCCGCTTCCGTGATCGCTCGCGTCGATACGCCGCTGAAGCCACGTTCCGCAAAAAGCTTTTCCGCAGCGTCGAGAAGCCTGTCCGCCGTGTCCGGAGGAAGAGGAGTGGGGAGGTCGATGGTCTTCGTGTTCATAACGGACAATCGCAAAACACCACTGGGCAGTCAAGCGACTGTATCAAGCAAGCGCTTGACTGATGCCGCGATCGAAGGTTAGTGGAGCATCAGGGAAATAAGGAAGCGGCCGAATGCGGGTGTTGGACATATCTGTGCCTATCGAAAACGACGTGGCCAGCGACCCCCCGTTCGCCAGGCCGCGCATCACGTATCTCGATCACTCGATGACAATCGACCGGATGCAGGCGTTCTTTCCCGATCTTGATAGCGGGAAGCTCCCGGACGGCGCAGCCTGGGCAATGGAGAAGGTCGAACTCACCACGCACAACGGCACGCACCTCGACGCGCCCTATCATTTCCATCCGACGATGAACCACGCTTTGCAGCCCGGCGGGGAGAGGTCGCTAACCATCGACGAAGTGCCGCTCGAATGGTGCTTCCAGCGCGGCGTGAAGCTGGATTTCCGGTCGCTACCCGACGGTTACGTCGCCACAGCGAAAGATGTCGAGACTGAACTGCGGCGGATCGGCCACGATCTGCGGCCGCTGGACATCGTTGTCGTCAACACGCGGGCTGGCGAGCGCTTGGGGCAGTCGGACTACGTTTCGGCCGGCTGCGGCGTCGGGAGAGAAGCGACGCTGTTCCTGACCGAGCGGGGCGTGAAGATAACCGGTACGGATGCCTGGAGTTGGGACGCGCCGTTCGAATACACCGCCGAGCGCGTTGCGAAGACGCAGGACTACCGTCTGGTGTGGGAAGGCCACAAGGCCGGGCGCGAGCGCGCCTACTGCCACATCGAGAAGCTCCACCAACTCGAGAAACTGCCGCCTTCCGGTTTTCGCATCGCATGCTTCCCCGTGAAGATCCGCGCCGCTTCGGCCGGCTGGACGCGGGCGGTGGCGATCTTCGACGAGTAGCAGACGGACGACGACGGGAACGAAGAACGTCCCGCAATTGATTTTTTTGAGGGAGCTTTAAATGATGGTTTCTCGCAGACTTGTCGCGGCGTTGGCGGTCGGTACCTTATTGGCGGCCAACGTCCCCGTGTGCGCCGCCGCGCAATCCGGAAAGCCGGTGAAGATCGGGGTCATCTACCCGACGAAGTCCGTCATCGGAAAGCAAGGCGTGCAGGGCAGCAACATCGCCGTCGACATGCTGAACGCGGCCGGCGGCGTGCTGGGGCGCCCCGTCTCGCTCGTCACCTACGACACAAACTACTCGCCGGTGGAAGGCGTCTCAGCTGTCCAGAAGTTGCTGACCCAGGATGACGTTAAGTTCGTCGTCGGTGAGATCAGCAGCACTGTCGCCCTGGCCGTGATCCCGGTGATCCAGTCCGAAGATGCGCTCCTCATGTTAGCGGTGCCGAAGCATCCCGACGTCACCAAGCAGGGCAACGGAAACATTTTTCGGCTGAATAGGACCTCCGCGATGGACGCCAAATCGTTCGACCGGTACCTCCTCGATACCGTCGCGCCGTCGAAGGTGGCGCTGGTCGCCGAGAACAACGACTATGGCAGGCTGAACATCGCGAACTTCAAGGCCCTGTTCGGCGACAAGCTCGTTTACACCGACCTCTTCTCGATGACGCAGAGCGACTTCTCAGCGTTAGTCAGCAATTTGCGTGGATCGGGCGCGGATCTGGTCTGCATCGTCGCGAGCAATCCGGAGCAGTCGGGCAATATTTTGCGCGGCATGAAGGATCTCGGATACGATCCGAAGCGCTGCATCACGCCGGGCCTGCTGAACAACGACACGCCGAAGATTGGCGGGGCGGCCGCGGAAGGCGTTTTTTCGGAGGATATCTACAGCCCGACGCTCAAGAACGACCTCAACCAAAAGTTCGTGGCCGCCTACGAGAAGAAGTTTGGCGAGACGCCCGGCAAGATTGAGGTCCTAGGCTTCGAGACGGTCTGGATCGTGGCCAACGCCATCAAGGCGGCCGGCAGCGACAAGGACCCGAAGAAGGTCGCTGAGATCATCCGCGCGGGTACCTGGGAAACCCCGCGGGGGAGCGTCCGGTTCGACGCCGCGGGCCAGGCCTCTGGAGACACTGTCATCCGGGTCGAAGTGCGCGGCGGCAAGGTCATCGAGATCAAATCCTGACGCGCCATCGCATGGACGGAACTTCTGCGTGAGCACTCTTCTCCTTCAACAGACGGCGAACGGCCTTTCGGTCGGAATGGCCTATGCGGTTCTGGCGCTGGGTCTAACGCTCATATTCGGCGTGTTGCACGTAATCAACTTCTCGCACGGCGAATTCTACATGATCGGCGGCTTCGTCGCCGCCATCGTGACGTCCTATCTCGGCCTTCCATACCTCCTGTCGCTGCCGGCGGCGGTCGTGGCGGTCGTCCTGCTCGCGCTGGTCGTGGACAGGATCGCGGTCAGGTCAGTCCTCGACGGTCCGGACGGCAACTCGATCGTGCTGGTCAGCACGTTTGCCGTCGGGATATTGATCTATCAGACAATGCTTGCGACCTACGGACCGCAGCCCATCCGCGTTGACGGCATACCCGGAACGTTTGTGCTCGGATCAGTCGCGCTGACTTACCAACGCATCTTCTCGATCTTGGTGGGCATAAGCCTGCTGCTGGTCCTCGAACTCTCGCTCCGGCGGACCGCTTTCGGAAGAAAGCTCCGCGCGGTGGCGCAGAGCGCCTTCGCCGCAAAGGTTGTCGGCATCGACGTGCCGAAGATAAGGACGGCGACCTTCGTCATCGCGGCTGCGCTCGCCGGTCTAGCAGGCGCTCTCCTTGCGCCCACCGTCGCGTTCAGTCCGGCCATGGGCCAGCACGCCATCATCAACGCGTTCGTTGTGGTCGTGATCGGCGGCATGGGCAGCGTGTCGGGTGCGGTCGTCTGCGGCCTGCTGCTTGGCGTCGTCGAGTCCGTGACGAGCATCTGGCTCCCGCAGGAGGTCGCCTCCGCCATCATCTACGGACTGCTGCTGGTTACGTTGCTGGTAAGGCCGCGCGGGCTCTTCGCAGGTGGCCTCGCATGAAATTCCTCCCAGCAATCGTCCTTTTCGGCCTTCTGGTCACAGCCGGCCTGACGCCGACCTACTATGCGGGGCTCGCGACCTATGCCGCGGTGCTCGCCCTGCTCGGCCTCTCGGTGAACATCACGCTCGGCTACCTTGGCCTGATCTCGTTCGGACACGCGGCGTTCTTCGGCGTGGGCGCCTACGCGGCTGGGCTGCTATCGGTCAATCTGGGCATCAATTACTGGGTGGCGGTTCCGCTCGCGATCGTGCCTGGCGCGGTCCTGGGCGTCTTCGTGGGCTTCGCGTCGCTGCGCCTGGCCGGCCCGTATTTCGCAATCGCCACGCTCGCCACGGCCGAGATCTTCCGCCTCGTCGCGCTCAACTGGGTCAGCCTGACGCGCGGTCCCCTGGGTATCGTCGTCCCCCGCCCGCGCATACAGGCGCTCGAGGCGACGGGGCTGACTTTCGCCCAGTATCACCTGATGATTTGCCTGATCGTGGTGGCGCTCGTGCTCCTGGCGTTGAAGCGGCTCGTTGACAGTCCCTACGGGAGGGCGTGGTTCGCGCTGCGCGACGAGCCGAACCTGGCGGAGAGCGTCGGGATAGCGGGGCTCAAATACAGGATCCTCGCGATCGGGATATCCGGCGGCATCGCGGCGCTCGCGGGCGCGCTTCTGGTACCCAAGATACTCGTGCTTAGCCCGGATCTGTTTGGTGTGTCGCAGTCCTCGACAGGACTCTTGGCCGCGATCCTCGGCGGCCGCGGTATGCTGCTCGGACCAGTCGTCGGCGGCATCATCTTCGCGGTCCTTCCGGAGACGCTGCGATTTGTAGATGAATACAGGATCGCGATCTTTGCGCTCATCCTGCTCCTCGTGGTCCGCCTGCGGCCCGAAGGCCTGCTGTCGCTCCTGCCGGGGAGGTCCCCGGCGGGCGACGCCCGGGAGGTGCCGCGCGTCCCCATTCCGGCGTCCGAACAGAATCACCGGGGCTTGACGATCAAGGGGCTGTCACGGAGCTTCGGTGGCCTCAAGGCGGTGCAGGACGTTTCCTTCGACATAGCGCCCGGCGAGATCGTCGGGATCATCGGACCCAACGGCGCAGGTAAGACAACAAGCCTCAGCCTGATCTCTGGTTTTGTCGGTCCGACGTCGGGATCGGTCACGTACGGCTCGCGCCAGATCGGCGGCCTGCCTCCGCATGAGATCGCTGCGCTGGGGCTCGTCCGCACCTTCCAGCACACGGCTCTCTGCCCGGACCTCTCGGCGTTCGAGAACGTCATGATCGCCAGCCATCTCCTCTTCAAGGAAACTTTCTTCGCCGCGCTCTTCCGGACCGGGAGCTTCGTCGGGCGTGAACGCGCCCGCGCGGCATGGGCGGCGGCATGTCTCGACAAGGTGGGTCTTTCGGCCCGCGCCGGCGAGCCGGCCGGCACGATGGCCTATGGAGAACAGCGGATGCTGTCCATCGCAGTCGCCATCGCCGCGCGCCCCGACATCCTCTTTCTGGACGAGCCCGCGGCGGGACTGAACCACACCGAAGCCTTGCGGCTGACGGATGTACTGCGCAGGCTTCGGGACGAAGGACTGACGCTCGCCGTCGTCGACCACAATCTGCGTATGCTGATGAGCTTCTGCGACCGCCTGATCGTCCTCCACCACGGCAGGAAGCTGGCGGAGGGAGATCCCGTCGCCGTACGCAACATGCCCGACGTCGTGAAGGCGTACCTCGGCGAGAAGCGCCTGAAGACGGAGACAGCGCATGCTTCGGCTTGACAGGCTTTCGGTCGACTACGGTCCGGTGCGCGCCGTCCACGACATGTCGCTCACGGTCGGCACCGGCGAGATCGTCGCGCTGGTCGGAGCGAACGGGGCAGGAAAGTCTTCGACGATGAAGGCCATTCTCGGCCTCGCCCAATCGACCGGCACCATCTTCTTCGAGGATAAGGACATCTCCGCAACTCCCAGCACGCACCGCGTCAGCAACGGCATCGCGCTGTCTCCGGAGGGCCGACACGTTTTTGCGCAGATGAGTGTGCTTGAAAACCTGCGGCTGGGCACCGTCGCGCGGACCCAGCCCCGGCAGGCGGGGCTCGTGGAGGAGATGTTCGACCTCTTTCCGCGGCTACGTGAGCGGGCCACACAGAGGGCCGGCAGCATGTCGGGCGGCGAACAGCAGATGCTCGCGATCGCGAGAGCGCTGATGTCGGAGCCAAAGATCATCATGCTGGACGAGCCGACCCTCGGCTTGGCCCCGATCATCGTCGACCAGATCGCGGAGCTCCTCGTCAAGCTTCGGCAGCGCAAGCTCGGGCTGCTGCTGGCGGAGCAGAACGCGGAAATGGCGCTGGAAGTGGCCGACAGGGCTTATGTCATGGAGACGGGCGCCATCGTGAAGGAGGGGCCGAGCGCGACGATCGCAGCCGATCCCGCGGTTCAAAAAGCCTATCTCGGATTCTGAGGAAGCAAGAATGAAGCCTGCCCCGTTCGAATATATCCGACCGTCGACCGTGGAAGAGGCGCTGCTTGCCCTGCGCACTCACGCGGACGGCGACGCGAAACTTCTCGCAGGCGGACAGAGCCTCGTGCCCATGATGAACTTCCGGGTGCTTCAACCAGCGGTCATCATCGACATCAACCGGCTTCACGATCTGGCCTACATCCGCGAGAGCGACAACCACCTCGCCGTTGGAGCGCTGACACGGCATGCGGCGCTCAAGTCGAGCGACGTGATCGCCAAGCACGCGCCGATGATCACTGCGGCCTACGAACACGTCGCGCATGCGACGATCCGCAACCGCGGCACGATCGGCGGAAACCTCGCGCACGCGGACGCAGCCTCGGAGATGCCGGCCGTGATGTGCGCTCTGGACGCCACGATGGTCCTGCGCAGGCACGACGGCAGCCGGACCGTCAACGCGCGCGAATTCTTCCTCGGCGTGTTCGCGACTGCGTTGGAAGCGGACGAACTCCTGGTCGAGATCCGGGTACCTAAGCGGGCCGCTGGCGAATGGACCGCATTCGAGGAGATGAACCTTCGGAAGGGAGACTTCGCCATGGCGGCCGTCGCGGCCAAGATCAGCATCACGGACGGCAGATGCGACGAGGCTGTCGTGTACCTGACCGGAGTATCGGACCGCCCCATCAGGATCGAGGGCGCCGACCGGAAGCTCGCTGGCAGCGACCTCTCGGCGGCAGAGATTGCCGCCGCGGCCGAGGCGGTCGTGGCGGAAGTTGAGTTCGGCGCCTCCGCCAGCATCAGCGCCGCCTACCGCAAGGATTTGACCCGGGCCCTAATTGTGCGCGCGCTCGCGAACGCCCGGGACCGCTCGTTGGAGGAAGTATCGTGACCAAGACGACAATAGAGCTCACCGTCAACGGTGAATTCATCACGCGCAGCGTGGAGGCGAGGCTGCTCCTCTCCGACTTCATCCGTGGCGATCTCGGGCTTACCGGGACGCATGTCGGCTGCGAGCACGGCGTCTGCGGCGCCTGCACGGTCCTGCTCGACGGCATCTCGATCCGTTCCTGCCTGACCTTCGCCGTCCAGGCGGACGGATGCGCCATCGAGACCGTGGAGAGCCTCTCGGCCGACGACGCCCTTTCGCCTCTGCAGGGAGCGTTCCGCGACGCCTACGGCTTGCAGTGCGGGTTCTGTACCCCGGGCTTCCTGATGACTGCGACAGAACTGCTGCGCAACGTCGCCTGTCCCGGCCGCGAGGAGATCCGCGAGGCGCTCTCCGGCAACCTGTGCCGCTGCACGGGCTACGAGACCATCATCGACGCCGTCGAGGCCGCCGGTCGGACGGCAGCGGGCAGGGAGGAGATCGGCCATGAATAGCTCTTCGGGACGGAATTTCCGGTGGATCGGCCGGAGCATCAAGCGTCCGGAGGACGCCCGCTTCCTGATGGGACGCGGCAAGTTCGTCGACGACATCGCGCTGCCGAGGATGGCGCATGTGGCGCTTCTCGCGAGCCCGCATGCGCACGCGCGCATCATCTCGATCGATGTCGAGGAAGCACGCCGTCTGCCGGGTGTGCTTGCGGTCGTGACCGGCCGCGAACTCGCGGAGACCACTGGGCCCTTGCCGACGCTCAGCAACCCGCCCGTCATCCAGCATTGCATCGCAATCGACAAGGTCCGCCACGTCGGTGAGCCGGTCGTGGCCGTCGTGGCGGAGAGCAGGTACATCGCCGAGGACGCGGTTGCGCTGATCCAGGTCGAGTACGAGGCGCTCCCAGCGGTCGTGGATCCGGAGGAGGCCATCTCCGCGACGGGAGACGCGGTGCTGCATCAGGAGTTCGGCAGCAACGTCGTGCACAAGAGCCACTACAAGTGGGGCCCGGTGGACGAGACCTTCGGGGAGGCGAAGCATATCATACGCCGGCGCTTCCGCTGGCCGCGGGTGTCGCCGCAGCCGATCGAGACATGCGGCGCGGTCGTCGAATACGACCCGGCGGAGCGTAAGTTCACCGTCTACTCCAACATGTCCCAGCACAGCGTGATCGGCGCCAGGCTGGCGCGGTCGCTGGGCGTCGAACCGTACCAGATCAACTTCCACGTCCTAGACGTGGGCGGAAGCTTCGGAGGCAAGTCTTCGCTGTACCACGTGCCGATGATCGCCGCCGCCCTGGCCCGTAAAGTCCGACGCCCGGTGAAATACGTGGAGGACCGCCTCGAGCACATGGCGAACGGCAACCAGCACGCGTCCGACCGGGTCTACGACGCGGCGCTCGCTGTAGGGGAGGATGGTAGGTTCACCGGTCTGAGCCTCAAGGTCATCGACGACTACGGCGCCTACTTCTTGATGAACACGGGTTCGCACGGCAACGCGCTGGCCCAAGCGACCGGTCCCTACCGGATCGACGCCCTCGAATATGACCTCACCGCGGTCGTAACGAACAAGACGCAGCAGGCGCCGTACCGCGGCTTCGGCGGCGAGGTCGGCAACTTCGTCATCGAGCGGCTGGTCGACGAAGCGGCGCGAACGCTCGGGCGGGATCCGATCGAACTCCGGCGCCAGAACTTCATCGCCAAGGAGCAGTTTCCGTACCGCATTCCCAACGGCAACATCTACGACAGCGGCGACTACGTGCGTGTCCTCGACCGCGCGCTGGGCCTTGCGGACGTTCCGCGCTGGCGGAGCATGAAGGCAGAAGCCGCAAAACGCGGCAAGCGCATCGGGATAGGCATCTCGACTGTGAACGAGCGCAGCGTGCTCAGCGTGACCGAACTCTGGTTCCTCGACAAGAATCCGATCCTGCCGCAGTCGAGCAGTCCCGAAAGCGTTCAGATCAAGCTTAATTCGGACGGAATCGCGGTTGTCACGCTCTACGCCCCGCACTGGGGCAACAATCCTGAGACGATGGCCACGCAGCTCGTGGCGGAGAACCTGTCCATCGATCCGCAGCGAATCACGATCAACTACGCCACGACGGACAACGGACTGATCTCGAAGGGACCGGTCGGCAGCCGCTACACCGTCATGATCGCCGGCGCCATCGCCGGCGCCTGCCGCGAACTTAAGGCGAAGATGTTCCGTTACGCGTCCCACCAAACGGGGATCGCGGCCGAAGAGCTCGAATGCTACGACGAGAGGATCTTTTCGCGCAACGAGCCGGCCAAGGGACTTTCGTTCGCCGAGATCTCCCGGGCCGCACACAGCTTCAGGCTGCTCTTTCCGGCCGACGACAGCTTCCGCAGCGGACTGGTCGCGCAGTATACCTACGACCATCCCTACACGACCATGCCGAACGCGGACCGGTCCGATCTCGGCGTCTTTTATCCGATCGTCGGCCACGCCTGCCACATCGTGGTGGTCGAGATCGACGAGGCGACCAACAAGACCAAAATCCTGCATTACGTCGCCGTCCACGACGCCGGCACAATCGTCAATCCGAAGACGGTCGACGGCCAGATCAAGGGCGGCATCGCGCAGGGCATCGGCACGGCGCTGTACGAGAAGTACCACTACGACGAAGATGGTCAGCTCTTGACGGCCACGCTCGGCGACTACGCCGTGCCGACGTCGCACGAGGTGCCGGACATCGTCGTGGACCACGTCGAGACGCCGTCCCCCTTCACGGAGTTCGGCATCAAGGGATGCGGGGAGGGCGGCCGGTTGGCCGCGATGCCCGCCATCGCCTCGGCCATCGATGACGCGTTCGCCGAGGAAAGGATCTTTGTCGACGAACTTCCGGTCACTCCTTCTTTCCTGCACGAGCTCATGGCACGAGTCAGTGCCACGCCGCCCAAGAGCGGGAATTCACCGCGATATCCAAGGAGCAAGGCGTAATGATAAGAATTCAACTGGTCGCGGCGATGTTGATCGCAACGCTGCCGCTTACGGCGCGCGCCGCGGAGAATGCTCCGGGGGTTACGGTGGCCGAAATAAAAATCGGCTCGACATATCCGTTCAGCGGACCGGCATCGGCCTATGCAAGTGCGGGCAAAGGATTGAACGCCTATGTCGACTACCTCAATGACAAAGGCGGGATTGACGGTCGCAAGATCAAGTTCATCGCGCTGGACGATGCCTATAGCCCGCCAAAGGCGATCGAACAAACGCGCCAACTGATCGAGAGCGACGAGGTGGCTTTCATCTTCGGGCCGCTTGGAACCTCGACCAATGCGGCGACGATCAAGTACCTAAACTCCAAGAAGATTCCGGACCTCTTCATCCTTTCAGGTGGATCAAAGTTCACGAACTTCAGGGAATACCCGTACACGACAACCGGCGGCCCCAGCTATGAGACGGAGGGCCGGATTTACGCCAAGTACATTGCTCAAACCCTGCCGAATGCAAAGATCGCTTTGCTGTATCAGAACGATGATCTCGGCAAAGATTTCTTGAATGCCCTCAAATCTCAATTCAGGGATGATTTCGACAAACGGGTAGTGGTCGCGTCATACGAGGTGTCAGAGCCGACCGTCGATTCCCAGGTGGTTCGCTTGAAAAGCTCGGGTGCTGACGTGCTCCTGATTGGCGGCACACCAAAATTTGCCGCGCAAGCGATACGCAAGGCTCATGAAATCGAGTGGAAGCCCACGCGCTTTCTCAACAGTGTTTCAAGCTCGATAGCTTCGACACTCAAGCCGGCCGGTCTGGATATCTCTATCGGTGTGATCTCCGCCTCCTATCTCAAGGATGTTCTCGATCCGAAGAATGCCGATGACGCCGGCATCAAACTTTATCGAGAGATTCTCGGGAAATATCTGCCGGGAGCCGATGTGTCTGACCTTTTCTACATTGTCGGTGTAAACCATGGAATGCTGCTCGAGCAGATAATGAAGCAATGTGGGGCCGACCTGTCGCGCGAGAATATCTTGAAGCAATCGCGGAGCATCAAGAATTTGGCGCTGCCGCTGACGCTCCCAGGCATTCGGCTCAACACCGACGAGAACAACAGTCAGGCCTTCACACAGCTTCAGTTGCAGCGCTTCAACGGAACCGGTTGGGACTTTTTCGGTGACGTCATAGGGATCGCGCCCGAGTGACTATACCATGGGTCAGTTGCTCGCCGCTTCATTCAAGAAGAGCCAACTTAGACTAGGACCTGGAGGATAGCCGTGAGAGGCTGATCGCATCAGGTCGTTCTTCTAAGGCGCCATGATTACGGTTGAGCGGCTCTCTCCTTCGGGGAAGATTCGCCTCGCCCGTGGCGTTCGGCTCCAACCCTGACGGGCAAACCATACTCCCAATACGAAAGCTGGCAACGGCGCGAAGCGGCGCTTCCACCATCCTCTGCCGGAGCCGTCCGGCCAACGTTTCCGCGGGCCCTCGGAGATTAATTCCGTTCCTCGTCGTCGGTTTCGCTGAAGAATTCTCGGGCCCATCCTGATCATTGGCAGCCCTGATGGTTCTGCCATCGCTGAGCTAGCGCTTGCATCCATGCGGCCGTCCGACACTCGCTGTCACGAGCAAGCGTTCTCGGAACCGATCGGTTCGTACGGTTACGGCCCCACATTGCTCGTCATCATCTATTCCTTGATGACGACCCACGTGTTCGCGAGCTGCGCTACGTTCGCCTTGCCGTTCTCGCCGTCCATGACGACCTTCCCGCCGAGGATGCGTGAGTAGAGGTCCACCGCCTTCTTTATATCTGCTGAGACGAGAAAATGCGTGACGGTAAGCCCGTACTAGGCATAAGTTCGTAGGTGGTATTTGGCATTGTCTTTTCCTTTGCGAATTGCGCGCATCAACCTTCTGGCGCCGCATTTTCACTTCGCGACAGGAGCACCAAGTCGGCCGCTTCCTCTGCATCCCGGAGGAGCGTTCTGCGCGGCGTGCCCATCTGCGCACGCATCGTCAGACCGCGGCCAAGGTCCATGACCTGGCTCGCGCGCGCGGTTGCGGGAAAGTCAAACGGGAGTTCTCCTGCGCTGATCCCGTCGCGGAAGCGGCGTTCTACTTGCGCCGCGGCTGCAGCTGTGGCGTCCTGCACGAACTGTCGGACCTCAGCATCGTTCACGAGCGGCGCAACGCACACGATTAGACACCCCGGTGCTGATCCTTCTTCGGTCGCTGTTTCTACGGCGTGCCTCAGGAAGCCGGCGAGCGAATCGCGGAGAGATTGCGCCGAGAAGAGCGCTTTCGCAGCAAGAGCGCCCTTCGCCTCCGCGTACGTTTTGAGGACGCGCAAGAATATCGTCCGCTTGTCCCCGAAGACGGAATACAGGCTCGGCCGTCCCACGCCCATTCCGGCGACGAGATCGTCGATCGTCACGCCATCGTAACCCTTTGACCGGAACACCTTGGTCGCTTTTTCCAACGCCTGCTTCTCATCGAAGCTGCGTGGTCGACCGCGCGACCGTGCGAGATTTTCGAACATTTAGGTTCAAAACTCCATTGACATCGGTTTCGCTAATATATAATCGAACAGTTCAAAATTGGCAAGGTCGCGCTGGCCTGGCGGAGCCCCACGGCTAGACCTTCCACCTTCACACGGAGCTACAACCCATGGGGCATTCGATCGCTCTGGTCACCGGCGCTACTTCCGGACTCGGTCACGCCGCCGCCCGCTTGCTCGCCGCCGAAGGCAACTGCGCGGTCATCGTCACCGGGCGCAGCCTGGCCCGGGTCCAAGAAACGGCCGCTCAGCTCGCGGCTGAGACCGATATGAGGGCCTTCACGCCGCTGGAGCTGGATCTAGATACGCCGGCCAGCGTTCAATCCGCCCTCGCCGAGCTCATAAAGCGAGGTCGGCCGATCGATTTCCTGCTTCTAAACGCAGGATGGATCGGCGGCAAAGAGCGCGTCGTCACTGCGGCGGGTATCGAGGCAACTCAGGCCCCGCTAGTCGGCCATCACCAACTGACTGTCGGGTTACTCCGCGCAAATCTGCTGAGCCCCAATGCGCGGATTGTTATCGCCGGCTCCGAATCTGCCCGAGGGGACGTACCCTTGTTCCCCTACACCGACGTGGCGGTCCTTGCGGCCAAGAAACACCATGGCGATCGAACCGCAGCGGTGGAAGCCCTGCTGCGCAGCGGGCCGAGCGTGAAGTATGAGCCTCGCCGGGCGCACTCCGACGTGAAACTCATGGCCGCTTGGTGGGCGGCGGCGCTTTCGCGCCTGCTACCGCCCGGCATGGCCGTATGCGCCGTCTCGCCTGGTAGCACACCCGACACCAAGGGGATGCGAAACGCTGGCCCGGCTTTGAAGTGGCTGATGGTCCCGCTGATGAAGCTTATCCCCGGCATGTCTCACACTCCTGAGATCGCCGCCCGTCGATATCTCCAGGCATCGGAGTTCGGAACCGACGTCTCAGGGCAATTCTTCGCCTCGGCGCCGAAGACGTTCACCGGCCCAATTGAGGCGATGCGCCAACCGCACTTTCACGATCGCGCCAACCAGCAAGCCGCGTGGCAGGCCATCGTCAAGGTCTCAGGCGTCGACTTGTCCTAGCCATAATCCATGCAGCGGTCGCTGCAATAGTCCACGGGAAGGGTTAAAAGCCATGAATGCCGAGATAGCCATGTACTTGGCCCAGGTTTTAAACACGGGCGCATTTATTGCTCTGGCGGTGTGGTACGTTGTACCGCGACTACGAAACCTCAGCCGCGGAAGCGCCCTGATGGCATTGACTGCCGTCCATTTGGGACGAACCCTGGCTCTCGCGGTTTATTCCTCACAGGACGCCGGCATGAAAATGCCCAATGCTATTCGTGATCAGATTGTCATCGGCGATCTTGCCGGGTGGGCGCTGGCGCTGGTGATCCTATTCTGCCTCCATTCGCGTCTGCGTTTGTCGATCGCCCTTATATGGCTACTCGTCATCGAGACAGTTCTGGATTTCGGGTCAGGCACCATTAGTTCAATCCGCGCCGGCACTCTAGGCGACTTAAACGGAGCACCTTGGCTGATCGTTGCCTTTTATGTGACGGCTGTCGAGGTCGCCGTTGGCCTCACTATTTGGCAGCTCATTACAAGGCGCGGCGAGCCGTTGTTCAAGACCGAGGGGAGAGGGTAATCCTCACCGGCTCGAATCCTCAAGCTTTCGCCGCAGCCCGGCCAGGATATGCCGGGCTGCGAGGTGATCTTTTCCGATCCTAATCGTACGACTGCGGTAAAGTCGCTTGTAGCGGAACGCAAAAGCATGGCTGCGTCGACATTCTGTTCGTGACTACTCTCGGCCCTGAAAGGCCGAGCTTCCACTCTCACAAGCGTCTTCTTCCTGCTTCCGGCCCATAGTCTGGCTCGATTCACGGCCGATCCCCGGAAGTCCTCCGGTTGGGCCTCAGAATGTTTTTGGCGGCGTTGACATAGGCATCGTAGATGCTGTCGCAAGCACACGAAGTTGTCGCGGCTGATGCAGCTTGCCGCGTCGACGGCGGCGCAGGCGCTGCAGCATTGTGCCGGATCATCCTGAGCGCCGGTGTCCTGAACTAAGGCCGGTCCCAGCGAAATGGGCGGAGGACCAGATTCCGCCTGCGATGGCGGGGATGGTTGCGATGATGAACAAAACCAGTGTGCTGGCGGCGATCGCCATGCTGAGGCCGATCATTCCGGCCAGAAAGGTGATCATACCAACGCGTTGGGCTACCGCGGATGTGAACCGGCCGCCGATGGGAGCGCCGAGAACGCTGAGGGTCATATAGGCGGCGAACACCAGTCCGAGTATGAGCGGGCTGCGGGTGTGGAGTTGATCTTCGACTAACGCGGGCACGAATGCTTGGTAGAAGCCCCCGCTTGCCCATGTGGCCAGGAACACGGCCGCCGCGACAGGGAGCAGATGCCTGACCCGGGCGGGTACGCTGACCCGGGGTAACAGCGATCGCCAAGCGCCTGGCGTCGGAGTTGCTGTTTCGGGGCTGATGGCAATGAGTACGGCAGACAATAACAGGAACCCGATGCAAACCAGGTAGATGAGATCGCGTGGCCAGGGACCGAACTGGACCAGGGCGCCGGAGGCGATGGCGCCGACAGTGAGGCCGAGCATCGGTCCCTGGCTGGAGGCGACGGACGCCAACCATTCTGGTCTGCCGGGTGCGGCGTCGACGATGTAGGAGCTCAGGCTGCTGCTCGCCAACCCGGTACCGACGCCCACGAGGAGCCGACCGGCCAGCAGGGTGTCGATGTCGTGTACATTCAGCAACAGCAGACAGCCCAGCAGTACCAGGCTGAGGCTAATGATCGCAGTGAGCCGGCGGCCGAGATGATTGGATAGTCGTCCCAGCACCAACAGTGCGGTGATAGTGCCGATGGCGTAGGCGACGACGGCCCTCGAGATGCCGGCGTTAGTGAACCCGTCCTCCGTCCGGTAGATGTTGTAAAGGGGAATCGGAGCGGCCGCCGCGGCAAACGAGACCACTAGGGAGACTACCGCAGACAAGAATGCCAGCCGAAGCGTTCCGCCCCGGTGAGTCTGGTTGATCACTGGTGCCACGTTTCTTATCGGGCCGTGCATCCGTCGTCTCCCAGAGACAAAATCTCCGACTAGGTAGTTTCACGAAGTGGCTTTGATCGTCGACGCCAGGCCGAAGAGCGGCTCCATCGCTGAGAGCTGCCGTGCCGCGCATATATCAGGCGGACTTTCGAACTAGCGTCTCGTGATTATTGTCGATCAGGCACCGCCCATCGTCCATCTGCAGCGCGCGCACCATATCGCTCGCCGAGCCCCCAAGGTGCACGTCTTGCCATCGTGACCTGTGCCATCAACTGACCAGTCCAGCACGATCCGGGCGATATCGCCGGCAACGACACATGTCGCGCCTTGGCCTTCGGCGGTAGACCGAGCCTGAGATTGCGCTCGAGTCGGGCGGTGATTTCGGCGTGATCAGTGATGGTTGGCCCGTCATTCGCGATGAATACGGCCTTTGGGTCGTACAACGCCATTATGGCGCTGACCTCACCGGAGTGAAATCGCTCAAGCAGCGGAGCGACAATGCCTCCGGCTTCAGTAGGGAGCGGATAGGAGTCAGACATGAGGGGTCTCCTGTTCGTGTTGGCTGAAACGGTCGCCCTGGGCGTTAATCGATGAAATCTGCGACAGTGGTCGTCATTGTTCGCAACGCGGGACGAAAGTTTCCAATATCCGGTACGAATAGTTTGCATAGCTGCGGGGAATTGTGCTGCGACAGTCCTCACTTCCATTCATAAAGGAAGGCAAGTTGCGCAGGCCGCGACGGCGTCACGCCGCGCGGCGAGCGGCAATAACGATCGTCTATCGATTCGATGGTGAATGGTGATTTCCTTCGGCGCTTGCGGTCCAGCGACTGGAGGAAAAGAGCACACGCGTCGCACACATCACCGGACCGTTGGTTCACTTTCAGCGACCGCTCGGTTAAAGCGATCGACATCGATGGCGAATCCATCCTGAATGACCACTTCGTCAGGGTCCATCAAAACGAACCGCGGTGGGACGCCCATGGCTACACACGCAACTCCCGCTTTCGTGTACGGGCCGAAGTCGATGTTGCGATGGACGATCGAAGGCTAGGTGGTCCGACATGCAGATCTTCCCAGCTCTGTCGAAAGCGCGCCGATGGAAGATTTCGTCGTGCTCGAGCTCGCCGCAGAAGCAGTGCGCAATCCGTTTCGACGTTTAGGAGAGCAGGCCCCATTTTTTCCGCAGATGTGACCGATCGTGAAGCCGCTTGATTGGGACAGTGCGGCCCCCGGCATTACGTAAGACAAGGTGACAATCGGAGTAAATGCGATGCGTTCTATTTTTGCGTTGGGTCTTTTGATCAGTCTGTGTGCCTCGGCCAATGCTGCCACGGTGCGTCACGCACATCGGCGGCATGCCGTTGTCCGTCTCAACCAGGGCTTGATCTCTGGCCCCGTTTCGGGTTTTGCCTATGCACCGGCTGGGCCGCGAGTCCACTACGATGACCAGCCAAGTGTGTATGATAACCATTATAAGAACTGGGGTGGTTGAGACACGTTGGGTCCTTCCGACCCGCCGGCTTCGCTGCCGACGCGGCCGGACTGATCATCGAGGTCACTCCGAACGCGTCGCAAGACACGCTGCGGCGCCGGCGGCAGATCGTGGCCACGTCGGTCCGTCGCCGGACGGAATCGGACACTTCCAACAGCGCCTTTGTAAACGTGAGATGCTCCTCGCTGTCTGACACGAAGTTGATCTGACGGTGAACGGCTAGAACCGGCCCACCGTTTGGGTTGACGGATCTACTCACGACAACTGCAATTGTCGCACCGCCGGCAATCGCCAAAACAGCAGCTACTACAGCGATCCCAGCCACGTGGTCGCTCGGCGGTCTCCAACATCCGCGAAGCCTGCCAGAGCATTTCACGACCTTGAATATCTTCTGCTCGCCAACGGTTCGGTGGACCGACGCAGCTGCTTGACCAATCAAACGCGCGCATCGCTGCGCCCATCTCACCTCCGCCGGTGAGACATTGTGTGGCCGATCGGGAGGGTTCAGCCATGCGGCCCCTCAGAGAGAAAGAGGTGCGATGTTTGGTTTAGTATATTAACCCCTGCTTGAGGGTTCATAAGATTCCCGCGAGAACGTGAGCGGTAAAATCGTACCGCCAAGCGTGCGGTGAAGGGAGTACCGCTACCAGATGCTGGGCCGGCAAACTGAGAAGTTGCAGCGATCGTTCTCTCAACTTCGATCGTGTGGATGAGCTGAGGGGAGCGTGATGCCCGAACGGTAAACATAGGGCAATGGCTAGGCTCCGCTTTGCGCACTGTTAAATGCTTAAAGATCTACGCGAACCTATCAGGAGGTAGCCACGATTTCAGGTCCAAGATCAAGCGGACGGTCGCAGTTCTGGCGCGCGCGAGAACAACGATTGCTCTACGCTCAAGTCGCTCTATGGACCGCTTCTTCCAGAATATTGGATTTGCGAATCTCCGTTCTTGCTCGCGCAGCAGCTCGAATCTTTTTCAAACGAAGCTGAATGCTTTCGCATGACATGCCATCTGCCTCAGCGACCTCCGTCAAGGCCCGGGACCCGCTTCCGCTGCAGACGGATTTCCTCGGAAAGGAAGACTGCGTGCGCAAAGGGACCAACACCTCGCAATGCCCTTTGTTCTGTTAGGCGGTTTTCAGCCTTGACCCGGGCCACGTCCCAGCCGCCGCGGCAGAATGTACTCGACGTCAATGCTGATGCCGTCTCCGCTAAGGGGGGTCGCTGTGTAGACCGCAGAGACAGCCAATTCGAAGAAGCTCCCGATCGTGAGATAGCCGATTGTGAGCGCCGACTCTCCGCTTGGGGGACCGCCGAGCAGCAACTCCGCGATGCGGCAGCAATCGTCCATCGTCGCCGCCAGCGGTGGAAGGGTGATGAGCTCGCCGGTGTGTTGAGAGATTTTAGCTGGATCGGCGAATTTGGGCTCGCGCCCAATAACGGCGCCCGCGTTGATCAAGGGTACGAAAAATTTCGCGACCTGCGCCGGCTGACTCGTGATATTTTGAATGTTGACCTCGGTCGCGTACACGCCGGGCCGGGCGCCTGCGGTAACGCCCTTTCCTCATCGGTCAAGTCGCTGGGATAACGTAGCCGGCTGCGGTCGCAACGACCGCGGTTCTCCTTCGTCCACATGGGCGCCCCTTCAAATTCGGACCGCATCCCTTGAATCATAAACGATTCCGATGATTCAAGATGTTCTCGGACAGACACTCAGCTGGTCTATTTCGCGCGGAGAAGCGCTTACGTTTAAACAGTGCACCAATTTCAATCCTTCTTCGACAAATCCGATCGATGAGAAACGACTGGCGCGCATTCAGGATCGCATGGCGTCGATAACGTGCGCGACTAAAATGCCGACACTCAAAATGATAAGAAAACTGAGCAACCAGGTAGTCACGTCCACCTCCGGTCTTGGAAGTGAACCTTTGTATTTCTGCACAGTCAAAGAAGCTCGCGCAAGGAACCGCGATCTCAGCAGCGGCTGAGGATTCATTGCCACACGTGCGCGCGGCGAGTTATCGCCGGAACGCTAAAAATAGAAGTGTGCCCACGATGCCGGCCGCAAGAAGTGGAAACCAAATGTCTGGCACTTCGGAACTCCGACTCACTGCGTCGGATTAAATGCCACTTGTATCGCAATGGTCTTATTTTTCGTCCGTTCTCCACAACTCTGAAGATTTGTTGCATCTGCAGTCGGTGGGTTGATAGCGGACGCTACGGTTGGCACGGCGACGAGAGGTTGAGCTTCCGCAAAAGGCCATCTAGTCCCTCAGTACGACAGCTTCCTGCTTCTGCAATCTGATTTGGGCTCTGCGAGCGCCTGTTAGCCTGTCTTGTGTCGCTGGACGTTGGCTTGGTCGCCTTGTTCTTCAGATCGTGTGGATCGTGCCAATGGCGAGGAACGAAATCAGCAGCCGACGGGCGTTTTGTTTCTTTTGATGGTTGTGGCGGTTGAGGCGGAACGACCGGATGAGCTTCGACAGGTGGAATGTAAACGATACTTACCTTGTCCGCCTCGGTTGTGGTTTCCGGAATGCTGGTGATTGGCAGGCGATCGGACTTGTCGCCGGCTGCGACTGGGAAAACGATCTCAGCAGGTCGCGGCGCAGGTGATTTCTTTGCAGCCGCGGCAATTGCACCGAGGCCAGCCAGGCAAACTACTCCAAGCGCGACGGTCCTGATCACGTGGCACGCTCCTACGCGGGAGCCGCAAAGCGTCCTGATCAAATCAGTCTAGTACCCGGAATCAGAGCTGAGTGATACGGCGGCCTTTGAATCTGCGCTGCCGAACTTTTTTCTTGGTCCACACGAAGGGCTTGGCGCTTTCGTTGTATGCGTCAATGTAGGCATCGATGTGCTCCTGGAGCTGCGTCAGGCTTGTGAAGGAAGCGCCGCTGAGCGACTGCCCTTGCAGGATCGAGAACCAGACCTCGACCTGATTGAGCCAGGACGCGCTCGTCGGCGTGAAATGAAAGCTCACATTGGGGTGGGCCTTGAGCCAGTGCTCGTTCTTCTTGTGGGTGTTG
>NZ_JBVVOZ010000021.1:0-116760 GCF_055807395.1 Bradyrhizobium sp. Kon10
CGTCGACCCGACCGGAATCAGCCCGATCGCCGTGAGCTTCTCCTTCACCTCCGGCTTGGCAAGCGCGGCGCTCGCGGCGGCGCCGAGCTTGCCGGCAAACTCCGGTGGGCTGCCGGCGGGGAGCCACATACCGTACCAGGCATCCGCGACGAGATCGATGCCGCTCTCCTTCAGCGTCGGTACCTCGGGTGCAAACGGCGATCGCTCCGCACTGGAGACTCCGATGATCGTCGCGCCCTTGGCGCGGTGCTGCGGCAGCGCATCGGCCAATGTCGTAATACCAAACGAGATGTGGCCGCCGATGATGTCATTGAGGATCGGCGCGCTGCCGCGATAGGGCACGCGGGTCAAGGGAATGCCGAGGTCCTTCTCCAGCTTCGAGCCGGCAAAATGCGGAATGGTGCCGTTGCTCGGCACGCCGAACGAGGTCTTGTCCGGATGCGCCTTCAGCCACGCCACGAATCCCTTGAAGTCGTCGACATCCATAGCCGGACCGACCACGAGCGCGAATTCGAACCGCGCCAGCAGCGACACCGGCATGAAATCCTTCGCGGTATTGAAGCTCGGCGTGGTCTCCACCATCGGCAGCAGGTACATGGTGGGCCCTGTCGTCACCAGCACCATGCTGCCGTCGGCATTGGCGCCCTTCACCGCCTTGATGCCGATCAGGCCGTCACCGCCGGTGCGGTTCTCGACCACCATGGTCCGTTGCAGCACCGGCGCCATCTCCTGGGCAATCAAGCGACACAGCGTGTCGCCGCCCGCTCCTGCCGCGAACGGAAAGATGATCTTCGTGAGCCCGGCCTGCGCTCGCGCATCGCCCGCCTGCGCCAGCAGCGGCAGGCCGAGATATCCCCCGAGACATCCGGCCATGAACTTGCGGCGATCCATGCGTTTCCTCTTTCGGCCCGTTATTGCTTGCAGGCATTAGAACCGGGCCGGCGCCCAAGACAAGGCCGACCTTGGTGCCGTTTACCGGGCCGGCCGCCTTGCGCCGGCCATCGTCCTGCTGCAAAAGCAGGCCTTACCGGCGCCGGCTTTCGCTGCGCCGTTTCCCCGGTGAAAACAATACGCACGCGCCATGGCCAGCCCTGAACTCAGCCAATTCCGCCGCATCGTCGTCAAGGTCGGCTCCGCCCTTCTGGTGGATTCCGACAAGGGCGAAGTGCGCGCCGCCTGGCTGGCCGCGCTCGCCGACGACATGGCCAAGCTGCACCGCGAGGGCCGCGACGTCCTCGTCGTGTCGTCGGGCTCGATCGCACTCGGCCGCAGCCGGCTTAAGCTGCCGCGCGGAGCACTGAAGCTGGAAGAGAGCCAGGCGGCGGCGGCCGTCGGCCAGATCGCATTGGCGCGGATCTGGTCGGAGGTGCTCGGCGCGCACGGCATCGGCGCCGGCCAGATCCTGGTGACGCTCCAGGACACCGAGGAGCGCCGCCGCTATCTCAATGCCCGCTCCACCATCGGCAAGCTGCTGGAGTGGCGCGCGATCCCCGTGATCAACGAGAACGACACCGTCGCCACCACCGAGATCCGCTACGGCGACAATGATCGCCTCGCCGCGCGCGTCGCCACCATGGCGAGCGCCGACCTGCTGGTGCTGCTATCCGACATCGACGGGCTCTACGACGCCCCGCCGAAGAACAACCCGAACGCCAGGCTCATTCCGGTGGTCGACAGCATCTCCTCGGAGATCGAGGCGGTGGCGGGCGATGCCGAGTCCGAACTATCGCGCGGCGGCATGCGCACCAAAGTCGAAGCAGCCAAGATCGCCACCACCGGCGGCACGCATATGCTGATTGCCTCCGGCAAGATCGAGCATCCCCTGCAGGCGATCGCCGATGGCGGCCGCTGCACCTGGTTCCTGACGCCGGCCAACCCCATCACCTCGCGCAAGCGCTGGATCGCGGGGACACTGGAGCCGAAGGGGACGCTGACCATCGACGCCGGCGCCGTCACGGCGCTGCGCGCCGGCGCCAGCCTGTTGCCGGCCGGCGTGATCAAGGTCGAGGGCCAGTTCGCCCGTGGCGATGCCGTGATCGTCCGCGGCCCCGACAGCAGCGAGGTCGGCCGCGGCCTGATCGCCTATGACGCCGAGGTCGCCGAGCGGATCAAGGGCCGCTCCTCCCCGGACGTGATGGCCATTCTCGGCATCAGCGGCAGGTCCGAGATGATCCACCGCGACGATCTCGTGGTGGGCGGATAGCGCTCGGCAGGCGCCCAAACCGTCATGCCCGGGCTTGTCCCGGGCATCCACGTTCTTCCTTGCGGCAAAGACATGGATGGCCGGATCAAGCCCAACCATGACGCGGCGGCTGAGCCAGTGCCCGAGCCCGAACCCACCTCCCGAAGCCCAGCCATACCCGCCCGGCCCTTCGCAAAAGCGGGATTTCCGTGCTAGGACACTGCCTTAGCAGAAGGTTCGAACTCCCATGGCCGCCCCCCTCAAAGCCGTCGACGGCAATGCCGATCTTGCGGCGCTGATGACCGATCTCGGTACCCGTGCTCGCGCTGCCGCGCGCGTGCTGGCGCTGGCGCCGCCGGAGCAGAAGAACCGGGCGCTTGAGGCCATGGAGCGGGCGATCCGCGGCAACGCGGCAGCGATCCTCGCCGCCAATGCCGAGGATGTCGCCGAGGCCCGCGCTTCGGGCAACGCCAACTCCTCCTTCATCGACCGGCTGACGCTGAGCCCGGCGCGGGTCGAGGGGATGGCCGAGGGCATCGGTGTCGTCCGCGGCATCGCCGATCCGGTCGGAATCGTCACCGAGAGCTGGCAGCGCCCGAACGGCATGACCATCGAGCGCGTGCGCGTGCCGCTCGGCGTCGTCGGCGTGATCTTCGAAAGCCGCCCCAATGTCGCGGCGGATGCCGGCGTGCTGTGCCTCAAGGCCGGCAATGCCGTGATCCTGCGCGGCGGCTCCGACAGCTTCCGCTCCTGCCGCGCCATCCATGAATGCCTGGTGCAGGGCCTGCGTGATGCGGGTCTTCCCGAGGCCGCCATCACGCTGGTACCGACGCGCGACCGCACGGCGGTGGGCATGATGCTGGCCGGGTTGAACGGCGCCATCGACGTCATCGTGCCGCGCGGGGGCAAGAGCCTGGTCGCGCGCGTCGAGGCGGAAGCGCGCGTGCCGGTGTTTGCGCATCTCGAAGGCGTCAACCACGTCTACATCGATGCCAGCGCCGACCTCGCCATGGCGAAGTCGATCGTGCTCAATGCCAAGATGCGCCGCACCGGCGTCTGCGGCGCGGCCGAGACGCTGCTGGTCGATCGCGCCGCTGCCGCGAACAGCCTGAAGCCGCTGGTCGAGATGCTGATCGAAGCCGGCTGCGAAGTGCGCGGCGACGACGCGGTCCAGCACATCGACGCGCGCGTAAAACCCGCCAGCGAAGACGACTGGGACACCGAATATCTCGACGCGATCATCGCGGCGAAGCTGGTCGACGGCGTCGACGGCGCGATCGCGCATATCCAGAATCACGGCTCGCATCACACCGACGCGATCGTGAGCCAGGATGACGCTGCCGCGAAGAAATTTTTGAGCGAGGTCGACTCCGCGATCGTGCTGCACAATGCCTCGACACAGTTCGCCGACGGCGGCGAGTTCGGTTTCGGCGCCGAGATCGGGATCGCCACCGGCAGGTTCCATGCCCGCGGGCCGGTCGGCGCAGAACAATTGACGAGCTTCAAATATCGCGTCCACGGCACCGGGCAGACACGGCCGTAAGCAACGTCGCGAGGCGCGAACATTGAGTAACAATTTCGTCGCGCCGCGCTTCTTCGCGCAGGCCATACCGCCCTACACCGAGGGCATGCGCGTCGGACTGCTCGGCGGCTCGTTCAATCCGCCGCACCAGGCCCATCGCGCCATCAGCCAGTTCGCGCTGAAGCGATTGCAGCTCGACCGCGTCTGGTGGCTGGTAACGCCGGGCAATCCGCTGAAGGAGAACGGCACGCTGCACGAGCTCGGCGAGCGCATGCAGGCGGCGCGCGACATGGCCAACGATTCCAGGATCGAGGTGAGCTGTCTCGAATCCGTCATCCGTACCCGCTACACTATCGACACGATCAACACCTTGCGCCGCCGCCTCTCGGGCTTGCGCTTTGTCTGGATCATGGGCGCCGACAATCTCGCTCAATTCCATCGTTGGCAGCACTGGCGGCGCATCGCCGACCAGGTGCCGATGGCGGTCATCGATCGCCCGCCCCAGAGTTTTCGCGCCCTTGCCTCGCCCGCCGCCCAGGCGCTTGCGCGCTATCGCCTGCCGGAGAATGAGGCAGCCCTGCTTGCGGACCGGCCGGCGCCGGCCTGGGTTTTTCTGACCGGATTGAAGCTGAATCTCTCCTCGACGGGCTTACGGAACCCGGACGGGAGCTGGAAAGGTACGAAGTGAGATAGAATGCGCGGGCTTTAAGGGCTCTCTGGCATATTGAAACCCTTAACCCCACATGATGTAGTGTAACCAGCGAAGGCCGGATTCGGCATTCGCGATACAGTGAAAGGAATGGTCCCTGGCCACGTCTGTATTGTCAAAGACAGCTTCACCCAAGTCTGTTTTACCCAAGGCAACGAAACCGGCGCGTAAAACATCGACCAAAGCTGCGGCCTTGAAGGCGCAACCCGACGCCGACAAGACCCTGAGCCTGATCCTCTCCCGCCTCGAGGACATGAAGGCGGAAGAGACGGTCACCATCGATCTTCGCGGCAAATCGGCCTACTCCGACTACATGATCGTCACCACGGGCCGGGCCAACCGGCACGTTGGCGCGATCGCGGAGAACGTCACGAAGAGCCTCAAGGAAACCGGTCTCAAGAACATCCACGTCGAGGGCTTGCCCAATTGCGACTGGGTGCTGATCGATTCCGGCGATGTGATCGTGCACGTGTTCAGACCCGAGGTCCGCGAGTTCTACAGTCTCGAGAGATTGTACACTCAGGGCCCAGGGGCGGCGAAGGCGATCTAGAGGCTACAGGCCGATAACGAATCGGCTGACGCGCATGCTAGCGTCGTGCGCGCGCGGGATGCGCGCGATCTCCTGGCACGACTCTCAAGCACGACCGTAAGGACTCATGCGTGTCATTGTCATCGCGGTGGGCCGGCTGAAGCAAGGCCCCGAACGGGAGCTTGCCGAGCGCTATTTCGAGCGGTTCGACGAGGTCGGCCGCAAGCTCGGTTTCCGCGAGCTCAACGTCCACGAAATTCCAGAGAGCCGCGCGCGCGACGCCGCGACGCGGATGACTGAGGAAGCCGCAGCGATCTCCGCGCATATCCCGGAGAAATCGATCCTGGTGGCGCTGGACGAACGCGGACAAAATCTCGATTCCACCGTATTCGCACGGCATCTCGGGCGCTGGCGCGACGAGGGCGCCGGTCATACTATCTTCATGATCGGAGGGGCGGACGGACTTTCGCCCGAATTGCGCCGTAAGGCCAAGCTCGCGATTGCGTTCGGCTCTGCGACCTGGCCGCATCAAATGGTCCGCGTCATGCTTCTGGAACAGCTTTATCGGGCCGCCACCATTTTGGCCGGCCATCCCTATCACCGCGCGTGATGCGCGCCACAACGAGCACCTTTGTCTAGAGCGATGCGCGCGCCGATTCTCAATTTGTTGCTGATTGCGGGCTTCGCCGGCGCAAGCCTCGCGCAAGCCCAGACGGCAACGCCGGCGCCACAGACCGCAGCGATCTCGCCCGACGCCATCAAGCAACGCGAGCAGGAGCTCGAAGCCGCGCGCGCGAGGCAGAAGAGCGCGGAGGAGGCGCAGGCCAAGCTCAAGGCCGAGATCACCTCGCTCGGCCAGGATCGTACCCAGCTCAATCAGCAATTGATCGACACCGCGGCCAACGTACGCACCGTCGAGACCAAGATCGACGAAGCCGAAGCGCGGCTGCGCACGTTGAACGGCCGCGAGCAGGCGACGCGCGCCTCGCTCGATTCGCGCCGCGCCGACATCGTCGAGGTGCTGGCGGCGTTGCAGCGCGCCGGACGGCGCAGCCCGCCGGCGCTGCTGGTGCGGCCGGAAGATGCGCTGCAATCGCTGCGCACCGCCATGCTGCTCGGCGCCGTGGTGCCGGAATTGCGCGGCCGCGCCGAAAAGATCGCAGGCGAGCTCGGCGAACTCGTGGCCTTGCGCAAGACCATCGCCGCCGAGCGCGACCAGCTCGCCTCCGACCGCGACAGGGTCCGCAATGACCAGACCCGGCTTACGGCGCTGGTCGACGAGCGGCAGCGCCAGCAGGCGGCGCGGGAAAAGGACCTCGACGCCGAAAATTCGCGCGCGATTACGCTGTCAAAACAGGTCGGCGACCTCCAGGGCCTGATCGTCAAGATGGAGCAGGACCTGCAAAGCGCCGCCAAGGCGGCTGAGAAGGCGGCCGAGGCCGCCAAGCAGGCCGAAGCAAAGGCGGCGGCGAGCGCCAAGCCCGGCCCGGGCACTTTCAAGGACCGCTCCCGAACCAGCCCGGCGATCCTGTTCGCCTCGGCCAAGGGCCTGCTGCCCTTGCCGGTTAACGGTAACAAGATCAGGGACTTTGGCGGTTCCGACGGGATCGGCGGGGTGCAAAAGGGCATTTCGCTGGCCACCCGGCCCGGCTCCCAGGTCACGACGCCGTGCGACGGCTGGGTGGTCTATGCCGGTCCGTTCCGCAGCTATGGACAACTCTTGATCCTCAATGCCGGTGGCGGGTATCATGTCCTGATCGCCGGGATGGAGCGCATTTCGGTAAACATCGGCCAGTTCGTGCTCACGGGAGAGCCGGTCGCGACCATGGGGTCGACATCTCAAGTCGCCTCCATTCTTGCCACGAACGCGAGTCAACCTGTGCTGTATGTCGAGTTCCGCAAAGACGGCACTCCAATCGATCCAGGCCCATGGTGGGCCGCAAATGAAGGCGAGAAGGTTCGCGGATGATGCGCAAGACTTCAGTTATCCTCCTCAGCGCGGCCACCGGTGCGGCGCTGACGCTGTTCGTGACCCAGCCGCGCGCGGTGTTCATGGGCTCCAGCGCGCGAGCCGCGACCGCGGACACCTATCGCCAGCTCAATCTGTTCGGCGACGTCTTCGAGCGCGTGCGCTCCGACTATGTCGAGAAGCCCGACGACACCAAGCTGATCGAATCCGCCATCAGCGGCATGCTCTCCGGCCTCGATCCGCATTCGAGCTACATGGACGCCAAGAGCTTCCGCGACATGCAGGTGCAGACCCGCGGTGAGTTCGGCGGCCTCGGCATCGAGGTCACGATGGAAGACGGCCTGATCAAGGTGGTCTCGCCGATCGACGACACGCCCGCTTCGCGCGCCGGCGTCATGGCCAACGACATCATCACCAATCTCGACGACGAGGCGGTGCAGGGCCTGACCCTGAACCAGGCCGTCGAGAAGATGCGCGGCCCCGTCAACACCAAGATAAAGCTCAAGATCGTCCGCAAGGGCCAGGACAATCCGATCGACGTCACGCTGGTGCGCGACAACATTCGCGTCCGCTCGGTGCGCGCGCGCGTCGAGGCCGACGACATCGCCTATATCCGCATCACCACCTTCAACGAGCAGACCACCGAGGGCCTCAAGAAGGAGGTCGCCAACCTCTCGAGCCAGATCGGCGACAAGCTCAAGGGCTACGTCATCGACCTCCGCAACAATCCGGGCGGCCTGCTCGAGGAAGCCGTGACCGTCTCGGACTCCTTCCTGGAGAAGGGCGAGATCGTCTCGACCCGCGGCCGCAACGCCGAGGAGACCCAGCGTCGCACCGCCCACGCGGGCGACCTGACCAAGGGCAAGCCGGTCATCGTGCTGGTCAACGGCGGCTCGGCTTCGGCCTCCGAGATCGTCGCCGGCGCGCTGCAGGACCACAAGCGTGCGACCATCGTCGGCACGCGCTCGTTCGGCAAGGGCTCGGTGCAGACCATCATCCCGCTCGGCTCGGGCAACGGCGCGCTGCGTCTGACCACGGCGCGCTATTACACGCCGTCGGGCAAGTCGATCCAGGCCAAGGGCATCGTGCCCGATATCGAAGTGCTTCAGGACGTGCCGGATGAGTTGAAGTCCCGCACCGACACCAAGGGCGAGGCCTCGCTGCGCGGCCATCTCAAGAACGACGGCGACGAGAAGACCGGCTCGCAGTCCTATGTCCCGCCGGACGCCAAGGACGACAAGGCGCTCAAGCTCGCCGACGATTTGCTCCACGGCATCAAGAGCAGCGCCTCCGCGGCGCCCACGCCGGGCAGCGACAACAAGGGCACGCCGACCGACAAGCCCAAAGCGGCGAACTAGCTCGTCGCTTCACTGATCTCTCGACAAAGGGCGGCTCCCGGAGCCGCCCTTTTTGCTTGGGCGTTTCACGCGCTCTCCGGCCTATCCCGGCCTGCCGCCGCCTGACCCCGGCGTGGTATCGTCGGCGCCAGTGATTCGGGATCGCGCATGACTGAAATGGCCGATGATCTGAGCGCCCCACTCGGACAGGACAAGCCGCGCCGGAAACACCGGCTGCGGCTGCCGTTCACGGCCATGCAGGCGGTGGCCATGCTGCTCGGCCTGTTCCTGGCCGCCTTTGCCGGCTTCGCCATCTTCAACAAGGATCCGCTGGGCGGCGAGCCGATGACCCGGCTTGCGATCCGCGACCCGAAGGCCACCGACGCGAAACCCACCTCGGAACCGGCCGGACATGGGCAGGAGAGCAAGCAAGAGAGCAAGCAAGACACCAAGGAGGCGCCGAAGCAGACCTCCTCCGGCGAGAACAAGACCGTCACCATGATCGACGGCTCCACCGGCGCACGCCACGACGTGGTGATCGGCGGTGGCGACGCCGCCGACAAGGGCGAGGCTGCCTCCGCGGCACCGGCCGTCATGGCCGGGATCGACTCCAAACTACTGGAGAAGTCGCGCTACGGCATGATCCCGGCGATGTCGGGGGATCTGAAGCCGTTCAACGTCTACGCGGCCGAGGCCGACCGCGCCAAGGCCGCGAAAATGCCAGTGGTCGCGATCGTGATCGGCGGCCTCGGCGTCGGTGCCGCCAAGACCACCGAGGCTATCATGAAGCTGCCTGCGGCGGTGACGCTGGCCTTCACGCCCTATGGCTCCGATCCCGGCAAGCTCGCCGAGCGGGCCCGCGCCCAGCGCCACGAGATCTTCCTCCAGATTCCGATGGAGCCCTACGATTTCCCGGACAATGATCCGGGCCCGCAGACGCTGCTGACCTCGCTGACCGTCGACCAGAACACGGACCGCCTGTACTGGCACCTGAGCCGGATGCAGGGCTACGCCGGCATCACCAATTTCATGGGCGCCCGCTTCGTGGCAACCGAGGCGGCGATGCAACCGATCATCCGCGAAGCCTCCAGGCGCGGGCTCGGCTTCTTCGACGATGGCTCCTCGCCGCGCAGCATCGCGCCCCAGGTCGCGGGAAGCCTGGCGGTTCCGTTCGGCAAGGGCGACATCGCCATTGACGCGGTACCGACCCCGGCCGAGATCGACCGGGCCCTGAACAAGCTCGAATCGGTCGCGCGCGAGCGGGGTGTCGCGGTCGGCACCGCTTCAGCCCTCCCTGTCTCGATCGAGCGGGTCGGCGCCTGGACCAAAACTTTGAGTGACCGGGGTATCCTTTTGGTGCCATTGACAACCGCGATGCTGAAATCAAAATCCAGCTAAATCAACGAATTGGCACGGCAGGGGTCCCAGGGCTCGACAGGCCGGCCGGCAGTACGCGAGAGGTCTGGCGGAATGGCGCGTTATGAGGATCTGCCCTACCGAACCTGCGTCGGAGTGATGCTGATCAACAACAAGGGCCTGGTGTTCATCGGCCGCCGCGCCGGCGGCATCGAACATGTCGACGACACCCATGTCTGGCAGATGCCGCAGGGCGGCGTCGATCCCGGCGAGGACACCTGGGAGGCCGCCAAGCGCGAGCTCTATGAAGAGACCAGCGTGCGCTCCGTCGAGCGGCTCGGCGAGGTGCCGGACTGGCTGATCTACGACATCCCGCGCACGGTCGCCGGCCGCGCCTGGAAGGGCCGCTACCGCGGCCAGCGCCAGAAATGGTTCGCGGTGCGCTTCACCGGCAAGGACAGCGAGATCAACGTCGCCAATCCCGGCGGCGGCCACAAGGCCGAGTTCGTGAACTGGCGCTGGGAACCGATGAAGAACCTGACCGAGCTGATCATTCCTTTCAAGCGCCCGGTCTATGAGCGCGTGGTGAAGGAATTCTCCGCGCTCGCGGAGCAGTGATTCCGCCGTCAATCCCGGACGTGCGAAGCAGGACCTCAGGTGCGCGATCGCGTGTCAGGGGATAAGCGAAGAAAGAAGTCCGTGACTGATCAAAAGCCCTACCGTCCCAATGTCGGGATCGCGCTGTTCAACACCGATGGCCGTGTCCTGATCGGTCATCGCTTCAAAGGCGATGGGCCAGAGATCATCCTGCCGGGCCTCGATTGGCAGATGCCGCAAGGCGGCGTCGACGAAGGCGAGAACCTGCGCGACGCCGCGATCCGCGAGCTCTGGGAAGAAACCAGCGTCACAAGCGCGGACTATCTTGGCGAGACCGATTGGTTCACCTACGAATTCCCGCCTTACGACGGACCGCAGACCCATCGCCTGGCGAAATTCCGCGGCCAGCGCCAGAAATGGTTCGCGCTGCGCTTCACCGGTCAGGATGACGAGATCGACCCTTTGACGCCGCGCAACGGACAGCCCGCGGAATTCGATGCGTGGCGCTGGGAAAATCTCGATCGGGTCGCCGATCTCGTCGTGCCGTTCCGGCGCGAGGTCTATCAGGTGGTGGCGGAGCAGTTCGCGCGCTTCGCCAGCAAGATTTGAAATCGCGAAAGCAGGCGCGGCGCGCCTCGTCCTTCGAGACGACCGCTTCGCGGTCTCCTCAGGATGAGGCTAGGCGCAATCGCAGCTCGTCGAAACTGCTGCCGCACACTCGGTCCTCATCCTGAGGGTCCGCCAAAGGCGGGCATCTCGAAGGATGGCCGCAGAGAAAACCTCCCCCCACAAGGGAGAGGGAACGCAGCTTCGTCGGAGCGCCAAGCGAGCCTCGTCCATCAGCTCTAATTCGTCGGCCCGACCGTGAACGGGCCGATCGCGATCACGTGGCAGTCGCTGTCGTGCTTGACGCAATCGGCGAGCGCAGCGTTGACGGCGGTCTGCTCGTCCGCGGCCTTGAGGCCGAGGCCCGGGCGGCCTGAAGTGCCGACGGCGACCGCATTCCAGCCCGTGGCATCGCCGAGCTTGCGCACGACATCGTCGCGCGCATCGGCGACGATCGACGAATTGCTCGCGGCGTGGAAGAAGCCGGTGACCCTGAGCAGGGTGGGGATCGGCACGACGAAATTGTCGTCGACCGCAACGACCATGCAGGCGACCCCGGCGAGCGCACCGCAGGATTCCAGCGATCGCCGCATCGCTTCGTCCACCGATGGAGCGCCCAGCGTCATGAAATATTGACCGCCCGGCCCGAGCACGACCGAGCGGGATTTCGCGGCCGGTGCAAACATGTTTTCGAGGCGGACCTTTGTCGCATCGCGCACCATCGGAAAATCCTTCGACGCGAACGGATGCTCGGTCGTGGCATCGTGCCGAAGCCAGGGTTGCGGCGGCATCGGCGGCTTGCCATGCGTATAGACGACCGAATTGCCGACGGCGTAAAGCTCGCAACGTCGCGGCGATTGCGCGGCATCCGCGCGCTTCTGGCATTGCTCGAGCGCCATGTTGCGCGCTGCTTCTTCGCTCGGCTGGTTGAGGCCGGCCCCGCTGAACCCGGCAATATTCAGGGCGTAGGCTTTGTAATCGTTGGATGCTGCGTACTCATTACTGAGAAAGCCGCGCGCGCGGTCACTGATGAAGGGCACGCTGTCAGCGGAAAACTTGCCGCCTAACGTGGCCGGTGGCATCGGCGACGGCGTGGCCGCAGCCGCCGCGCTTTGGGTCGGCGTCGGCATGGGCATCGGCGCCTTCATAGCCGTCGTGGGTGTTGGGCTGGGTGACGCCGTCACCACCGGGCTCGGCACCGCCGCGACGGAGGAGGATGCGTCCTTGCTGGTCTCGAGCTTGGTGAAATAGAGGAAGCCGCTGACACCGATCGCGACGACGGAGACCACGCCGACCACCAGCGGCCACATCCAGTTCGGCGCGGGTGCGGCCTTCGCCACCTTCTTGATCTGCGGCGTTGCGTAAGTCCCGTCCTCGCGCCGCATCGCCACCATGTAGGCGTGCACCGGCGTCGGGATGTTCTTGACCTCCTGCGCGCCGATATCCGCAAACTGCACCGACAGCTTGTTGGCGACCTGCTCGTGCACGGCGCGGGAGATGCAGATGCCGCCGACTTCGGCGAGGCCTTCCAGCCGTGCCGCGATGTTGACGCCGTCGCCGAGAAGATCGCCGTCGCGTTCGACCACGTCACCGATGGTGATGCCGATGCGAAACGACATCTGCCGGCTCGGCGGATAAGCCATGTTGCGGGTCCGCAAGCTTTCCTGGATGTCGATCGCGCAACGCACCGCGTCGACCGCGCTCGGGAATTCCGCGAGCACGGCATCGCCGGCCGTATTGAAGATGCGGCCGTTCGCCTTGGCGATGAAATCGTCGACGACGGAGCGATAGGACGCGAGACGCCGCAGCGTCTCTTCCTCGTCTTCCGCGACCAGCCTCGAGTAACCGGCAATATCGGCCGCGAAAATCGCCGCGATCTTGCGTTTCATCTGCGACCGGCCCCTGGAACAAAATCCGCGAGCAGAATGCCGTTATCGGCGGCGCGGTGCAAGAAAGTTTCAGCGCCCGCCACGGCCGTGACGAGCGCTGAACTTATTTAGGAATCTCGCGTCCCAAGCCCCGGAGCGGTACCCCGGGGCTTAGTGCATGGCTGTCGTATTGAGCTGCTGCTGAATGCTCTTGAAGTGATCGAGCCGCTCGATGGCGAGATCAAGCTCGCTGCCCTCGTGCTCCTTGAGGTTCTCTTCCATCTCCGAAATGGTCTCGGCGAACTGGGCGCGGTCGAGCTCGGCCAGCGAGGTCGCGACATCGGCCAGCACGGTCAGGCCCTTCTCGGAGACTTCGGCGATACCGCCGAGCACGATGATCTTCTCGTGCTTGCCGGCGTTGGTGACGGTGAGAATGCCGGGCCGGATCGCAGCCACCACCGGCGCATGTCCCGCCAGCACGCCGAAATCACCTTCGACGCCGGGAATGTCGACCTGATCGACCTCGCCCGAGAATGCGAGCTTTTCCGGAGAGACGAGATCAAAATGGAAGGTGGCCATAACAAACCTGCGAATGGTGAGTAGCGAATGGCGAGTGGCAAAACAGGGAGCAGCTATTCGCCACTCCCTCTTCGCTATTCGCCAGCTTAGGCGGCCTCAGCCGCCAGCTTCTTGCCCTTCTCGATCGCCTCTTCGATGGTGCCGACCATGTAGAAAGCGGCTTCCGGCAGGTGATCATACTTGCCTTCGCAGAGGCCGCGGAAGCCCTTGATGGTGTCCGCGAGGTCGACGAACTTGCCGGGCGAGCCGGTGAAGATTTCGGCGACGTGGAACGGCTGCGACAGGAAGCGCTCGATCTTGCGGGCGCGGGCCACCGTCAGCTTGTCCTCTTCCGAAAGCTCGTCCATGCCGAGAATGGCGATGATGTCCTGGAGCGACTTGTAGCGCTGCAGCACCTGCTGGACCTGACGTGCGGTGTCGTAGTGCTCCTGACCGACGACCAGCGGCGAAAGCATGCGCGAGGTCGAATCGAGCGGGTCCACCGCGGGATAGATGCCCTTTTCAGAGATCGCGCGGTTCAGCACCGTGGTCGCGTCCAAATGCGCGAACGAGGTCGCGGGCGCCGGGTCGGTCAAGTCGTCGGCCGGAACGTAGATGGCCTGCACCGAGGTGATCGAGCCCTTCTGGGTGGTGGTGATGCGCTCCTGCAGCGCGCCCATGTCGGTCGCAAGCGTCGGCTGATAACCGACCGCCGACGGAATACGGCCGAGCAGCGCCGACACTTCCGAACCGGCTTGCGTGAAGCGGAAGATGTTGTCGACGAAGAACAGCACGTCCTGGCCCTGGTCGCGGAAGTGCTCGGCGACGGTCAAGCCGGTGAGGCCGACGCGGGCGCGGGCGCCGGGCGGCTCGTTCATTTGGCCGAACACCAGCGCGCATTTCGACTTCACGCTCGGATCCGGATTGTGCGGATCGGCATTGACCTTGGACTCGATGAACTCGTGATAGAGGTCGTTGCCCTCGCGGGTCCGCTCGCCGACGCCGGCGAACACCGAATAACCGCCGTGCGCCTTGGCGACGTTGTTGATCAGCTCCTGAATCAGCACGGTCTTGCCGACGCCGGCGCCGCCGAACAGGCCGATCTTGCCGCCCTTCGCATAGGGAGCAAGGAGATCGACGACCTTGATGCCGGTGACGAGAATTTCAGCTTCGGTCGACTGGTCGGTATAGCTCGGCGCTTCCTGATGGATCGCGCGCTTGCCGTCGAACTTGATCGGACCGGCTTCGTCGATCGGCTCGCCGATGACGTTCATGATGCGACCGAGGGTACCGTCGCCGACCGGAACTGCGATCGGCTGGCCGGTATCGGTGACTTCCTGGCCGCGCACCAGACCCTCGGTGACGTCCATCGCGATCGTGCGCACGGTGGATTCACCGAGATGCTGCGCAACCTCCAGTACGAGGCGGATGTTGCCGTTCTTGGTTTCCAGCGAATTGAGAATGGCCGGCAGATGGCCTTCGAACTGGACGTCGACGACGGCGCCCATGACCTGGGTGACGCGACCGATCTGGTTAGCTGCTGTAGCCATGAAGCTCTCCTTCGAAATTCTGGACTTGAACGACCGTCGTTTGGTTCGTGCGTCAGACCGCCTCGGCGCCGGAGATGATCTCGATCAGCTCCTTGGTGATCTGGGCTTGACGGGTTCGGTTGTAGATCTGGGTTTGCTTGCGGATCATTTCGCCGGCATTGCGGGTGGCGTTGTCCATCGAGCTCATCTGCGCGCCATAGAACGAGGCGTTGTTTTCCAGCAGCGCGCGGAAGATCTGCACCGCGATGTTGCGCGGCAACAGGCCGGACAGAAGCTCGTCTTCTTCCGGCTCGTAATCGTAGGATGTCGACGATGCGTTCGCCGCCTTCTCTTCCACGACCAGCGGAATGATCTGCTGCGCGGTGGGAATCTGCGCGATCACCGACTTGAACTGCGCATAGAACAGCGTGCAGACGTCGAACTCGCCGGCGTCGAAACGCGCCAGCACCTTCTTGGCGATATCCTCGGCGTTGACGAAGCCGAGCTGACGCACGCCGCGCAGATCGAGATGCTCGACGATCTGCTTCTCGAACAGGCGGCGGAGCTGCTCGTAGCCCTTGCGGCCGACGCAGAAGAATTTCACTTCCTTGCCCTGCGCGATCAGGGCCTGGGCACGCTCGCGCGCCAGGCGCACGATCGAGGAGTTGAAAGCGCCGGAGAGGCCGCGCTCGCCGGTGCAGACCAGCAGCAGGTGAACCTGGTCCCTGCCGGTCCCGGCGAGCAGCATCGGCGCACCGGGCGAGCCTGCGGCGGCGCCGGCGATGTTCGAGATCACCGCGCTCATCTTGTCCGCATAGGGGCGCGCCGCCTCGGCCGCTTGCTGGGCGCGGCGCAATCTCGAGGCGGCGACCATCTGCATGGCCTTGGTGATCTTCTGCGTCGCCTTGGTGGAGGCGATGCGGACCCGCATGTCTTTAAGTGACGCCATTCTTCGTTCACCCCGGCGATCAGCCTGTAGCTGGACCGCGACCCTATCTTATCGTCATGCCCGGGCTTGTCCCGGGCATCCACGTCTTCGTCTCCACGCGGTGACGCGTGGATGGCCGGGACAAGCCCGGCCATGACGGCTAACTGTTACGCGAAGCTCTTCGCGTAGCCTTCGACCACCGATTTCAGCTTGGCGGCGGTGTCGTCGGAGAGATCACGGCTGTCCCGGATCGCGTTGAGGATCTCGACGTTCTTGCCACGCAGCAGCGACAACAGCCCGTCCTCGAACGCGCGCACCTTGTTGACCGGCAGCGGATCGAGATAGCCGTTGGTGCCGGCCCAGATCACGCAGACCTGCTCTTCCATCTTCAGCGGCGCGAACTGCGGCTGCTTCAGCAGCTCGGTCAGGCGCGAGCCGCGGTTGAGCAGGCGCTGGGTCGAGGCATCGAGGTCGCTTCCGAACTGCGCGAACGCCGCCATCTCGCGGTACTGCGCCAGCTCGCCCTTGATCTTGCCGGCGACCTTCTTGGTGGCCTTGGTCTGCGCCGACGAACCGACGCGCGACACCGACAGACCGACGTTCACCGCGGGACGGATGCCCTGGAAGAATAGATCGGTTTCCAGGAAGATCTGGCCGTCGGTGATCGAGATGACGTTGGTCGGAATGTAGGCCGACACGTCGTTGGCCTGGGTTTCGATGACCGGCAATGCCGTCAGCGAGCCCGAGCCCTGGTCCTTGTTCAGCTTCGCCGCGCGCTCGAGCAGGCGGGAATGCAGATAGAACACGTCGCCGGGATAGGCTTCGCGGCCCGGCGGGCGGCGCAGCAACAGCGACATCTGGCGGTAGGCGACGGCCTGCTTGGACAGATCGTCATAGATGATGACGGCGTGCATGCCGTTGTCGCGGAAGTACTCGCCCATGGTGCAGCCGGTGAAGGGCGCGATGTACTGCATCGGCGCCGGATCCGAAGCGGTGGCGGCGACGATGATCGAGTATTCGAGCGCGCCCTGCTCTTCCAGCACTTTCACGAACTGGGCAACGGTCGAACGCTTCTGGCCGATCGCGACATAGACGCAATACAGCTTGATGTTCTCGTCCGGCTGCGCGTTGAGCGGCTTCTGGTTCAGGATGGTGTCCAGCGCGATCGCGGTCTTGCCGGTCTGGCGGTCACCGATGATCAGCTCGCGCTGGCCGCGGCCGATCGGGATCAGGGCGTCGATGGCCTTGAGACCGGTCGCCATCGGCTCGTTGACCGACTTGCGCGGAATGATGCCGGGCGCCTTGACGTCGACGCGCATGCGCTTGTCCGCCTGGATCGGACCCTTGCCGTCGATCGGATTGCCGAGCGCGTCGACGACGCGGCCGAGCAGGCCCTTGCCGACCGGCGCGTCCACGATGGCGCGGGTGCGCTTGACGGTCTGGCCTTCCTTGATCTCGCGGTCGGCGCCGAAAATGACGATACCGACATTGTCGGTTTCGAGGTTCAGCGCCATGCCGCGGGTGCCGTTCTCGAACTCGACCATTTCGCCAGCCTGGACGTTGTCCAGACCGTAGACGCGGGCGATGCCGTCGCCGACGGACAGCACCTGTCCGACTTCGGAGACTTCAGCTTCCTGGCCGAAATTCTTGATCTGGTCCTTGAGGATCGCGGAAATTTCCGCGGCGCGGATGTCCATCAGCCTGCCTCTTTCATCGCGTGCTTGATCGAATTGAGTTTGGTGCGAAGCGAACTATCGATCATGCGGCTGCCAAGCTTGACGACGAGGCCACCGATGATCGAGGGATCGATCTTCACGTTGAGCGCGACGTCCTTGCCGGTCACCGACTTCAGGGCAACCTTGAGGGCGTCGAGATTCTTGTCCGAAAGCGCCTCCGCGACGGTGACGTCGGCGGTCGCCTCGCCCTTGAACTTGGCAACGAGCGCGCGATAGGCGCGGATGACGTCAGCCACCACGAACAGGCGGCGGTTGGCGGTCAGCACTTTCAGGAAATTGGCGGCGATGCCGGCGATCCCGGCCTTGTCCAGCACGGCCGAAAGCGCCCTGGACTGGGTCTCGGCCGCGAACACCGGGCTCCGGACGAGGCGCGTCAGATCGGCGCTTTCGCTCAGGAGGCCCTCGAACCGGCCCAAATCGGCATTGACCTCGTCGACCACTTTCTGGTCGCGGGCCAGCTCGAACAGGGCCGTCGCATAACGGCCGGACACACCGGAAACGGAGGTATTTTCTGCAGCCACAGACGCGCTCTTTTAGCTGTCAAATTCGCAAGGGAAAAACCGTCGCCACAAAGCGGCGCCTAGCGATCCAAGCCCTTGGAATTCAAGCGGGACTTCGATTTTCGGCCGGCACGGGACGTGCCAGGACCGTTAAAATCGCGGCTTTGCTAACATAGCAGGCGCGCACGTGCAACATGACGCCAAATTAAAGGCACGAGGTTCTGTCGCCGGTTCATCGCAGTTGGCGACCTGTCCACGCCCACTTTCATGTCGCCCTGCCGTGTCACGGAATTGCCGCGAGCATTACCGTCGCAAGCGGGCCCATTCGTTCCTGCCCTCAGCGCATAGCGGCCATGAACACGGCTCGCTGATCCGTGAATCCGTCCGCCCGCCGAATACTTACCGAATTCTAAATGCCGCCCGCGATAACTTCATTTTACAGTATTCGTAAGTAATAGTTAGATTAATAATTGGTTAAAGCGAAAGATTACGGAACATTGGTTGAATATCCGCGCCGGTAACAAGATGTTTCAGCCGCACACATAGCGGAATTACTGCCCAATTCACGCCTCATTGCGCAACGAAACGCCAACCCGCTCACAAACTGATGGGGGCTCCTCTAGCCACATATGTGGCAATACTAGCTTAGGGACCACTAAATGCTGTCTTTGATGAAGCTGGGCTTCGTGACCCGGCCGCGTACGGCGATCGCTTTCGCCGCTGCAACTCTCCTCATCGGTGGAACTGCCACCGAGGCTTCCGCCAAATCCAGGCATCACCACCACTACTCGCACCATTACCGCCACCACGCCGCCGAGACCGATTCCAGCGTGACCTCCGATTGGCGCAACGCCAACGCGTCCATCACGTCGTCCTCGGGCACCGGGCGCTCCTTTTCGGGCATGGCCTCGTTCTACGGCAACGAGTCCGGCAGCAAGACCGCGTCGGGCCAGCGCTTCAACCAGAACGCCATGACCGCGGCGCACCGTTCCCTGCCGTTCGGCACCAAGCTGCGCGTCACCCATGGCGGTTCCAGCGTCATCGTCACCATCAATGACCGTGGCCCGTTCGTGCGCGGCCGGGTGCTCGACCTCTCCACGGGTGCTGCCCGCGCCATCGGCCTCACCGGCGCCGGCGTCGGCCGCGTCACTGCCGAGGTCGTCTCCTAACCGCTCGACGCGCCGCGCAGCACGAGCAGCTTGCCGCGCGCGTGAAACAAGCCCGCCGTCTTGGGGGACGGCGGGCTTTTTGTTGCATTTTCGTAGCCCGGATGGAGCGCAGCGCAATCCGGGATTCGTGCATACGGAACGGCTGTCCCGGATTGCGCTTCGCTTCATCCGGGCTACAGCGCAGCGTCTACAAAAAGCTCTGCGGGTCGACGTCGACCTCGAGCTTCTGATTGCCCTTCGGCTTCGGGCAGACGGCGAGCCAGTTGCGCAGATAGTCGGACAGGTCAAAACCGCGCGCCGATTTCACCAGGATGCGGAAGCGGTAGCGGCCCTTGATCACGGCGAGCGGGGCTTCCGCCGGGCCCAGCACCATCACGCGCTCGTCGCGTGGCGCCAGCGCAGCCAGCCTGCGGCCAAAGCCTTCCGCGCTCGGGCGGTCGCCGGCGGAGATGATCAGGCTCGCGAGCCGTCCGAACGGCGGATAGAGCGTGCGCTCGCGCAGATCGATCTCGCTGTCGTAGAAGGCCTCGCGGTCGCAGGCGATCAGCGCCTTCATGACGGGATGTTCCGGCTGGTGGGTCTGCAGATAGCCGACGCCGCGGCCCTGCTCGCGACCGGCGCGGCCGATCACCTGGTTGAGCAATTGCCAGGTGCGTTCCGCCGCGCGCGGATCGCCATTGCTCAGCCCCAGATCTGCATCGACCACGCCGACCAGGTTGAGCCGCGGGAAATTGTGACCCTTGGCGACGAGCTGCGTGCCGATGATGATGTCCACGCGCCCCTCCGCAATGTCGGCGAGTTCCGAGCGCATGGTCTCGATCGAGGTGATGAGATCGCTCGACAGCACCATGGTGCGCGCCTCCGGGAACAGCGCCGCCGCCTCTTCCTGCAGGCGCTCGACGCCGGGACCGACCGCGACCAGCGATTCCTCCGCCGCGCAATGCGGGCAGGTATTCGGCCGCGGCATCGAGAAGCCGCAATGGTGACAGACCAGCCGCTGGCGAAAGCGGTGATCGACCAGCCAGGCGTCGCAAATGGTGCAGGCGAAGCGGTGCCCGCAGGCGCGGCACAAGGTCAGCGGCGCGTAGCCGCGGCGATTGAGGAACAGCAGCGCCTGCTCGCGCCGCTCGATCGCGATCTTGATCTCGCCGGCAAGCCGCGGCGAGATGAAGCGGCCGCGCGCGGGCGGCTCGCGGCGCAGATCGATCGCCTCGATATGCGGCATGTGCTGGCCGCCGAAGCGCGACGCCAGCGCAATGCGCTGATAGCGCTTCTTGCGCGCATTGACCTCGGATTCGACCGACGGCGTCGCCGACGCCAGCACAATCGGAATCTTGGCGATATGCGCGCGCACCACCGCCATGTCGCGGGCGTGATAGTGCACGCCGTCGTCCTGCTTGTAGGCCTGGTCGTGCTCTTCATCGACGACAATGAGCCCGAGATTGCCGTAAGGCAAAAACAGCGCTGAGCGCGCGCCGACCACGACCGGCGCGCTGCCCTCGGAGATCGCCGCCCAATTGCGCGCGCGGGTGCGTTGGGTCAGCTCCGAATGCCATTCCAGCGGCCGCACGCCGAAGCGCTGTGCGAAACGGTCGAGGAATTGGCCGGTCAGCGCGATCTCCGGCATCAGGATCAGGGTCTGCTTGCCGCGGCGGATGGTCTCGGCAATCGCCTCGAAATAGACCTCGGTCTTGCCCGAGCCGGTGACGCCATCGAGCAGCGCGACGTGGAAGCTGCCGTTGGCGGCGAGCGCGCGCATGGCATCGACCCCGGCGCGCTGCAGCGGCGAAAAATCCGGCCGGCCAAAATCAGGATCGGCTGCAGGTGGCGGTGGCGGCGGCGGCAGCGGCTCGACCGTAAGCGTGCCTTCGTCCACGAGGCCGTCGATCACTCCGGCCGAGACGCCAGCCTCCCTGGCGGCATCGGACTTGCCGTGCAGCAACCGGTCCGACAGCAGCGCGATCACGCGCTGCCGCGCCGGGGTCAGCCGCTTCGGCGGCTCGCCGACCAGGCGCACGCCGGCGCGGACCCGCTCGGGGCCAAGATTGTCGCCCATGCGCAGGCACATGCGCAGCACCATGCCGCGCGGGCTCAGCGTGTAATTGGCGACCCAGTCCACGACCGAGCGCAGCTCGGCCTTCAGCGGCGGAAGATCGAGCTTCTCGCTGACGTCCTTCAGGCGGTTGTGCAGGCGTGGATCGGGATTGGTATTTTCCGCCCAGACCACCGCGAGCACCTCGCGCGGGCCGAGCGGCACCGTGACGAGATCGCCTGCCTTCAGCTCCATGCCGCGCGGCACGCGGTAGGAATAGGCATGGTCGAGCGCAACCGGCACCAGCACGTCGACCATACGGGTCGCATTGGTTGGGGCGGTGCTGCTACTTGGCGAATGATCCATCAATGGACTTTGGCGGAGAATCGGAACCAGGGGCCTTGAGGCTAGCGCCACGCGCCGACCTTAGCGAACAGTAAACGGGTGTGATGCGATATACTGAGTGGAATCACCACGTCCAGAGCGCATGAGCAAAGCGGCCGCCCCAGCAATCGAGCTCGCCAGCGCCGATCCCTCGATCGCGCAGGAGATGGCGCGCTGGCTGTCGCATCTTGGCGCCGAACGGCGGCTGTCGCCGAAGACGCTGGAGGCCTATACCCGCGATTTGCGGCAATGCCTGGATTTTCTCAGCAATCATTGGGGCGAGCGGGTCACGCTCAAGCGCTTCGCCGCGCTCGAAGCCACTGACATTCGCGCCTTCATGGCGATGCGCCGTGCCGACGATATCGCCGGCCGCTCGCTGATGCGCGCGCTCGCGGGCCTGCGCTCCTTCGGCCGCTTCCTCGAGCGCGAGGGCAAGGGCAAGGTCGGCGCATTGTCGGCGATCCGCGCGCCCAAAGTCGCAAAGACCTTGCCGAAGCCGCTGCCGATGGCGTCGGCAAAACGCCTTGCCGACGCCGACGAGCGCGCGGGCGAGGACCGCGAGACATGGGTCCTGGTCCGCGACGCCGCCGTGATGGCGCTGCTCTATGGCTCGGGTCTGCGCATCTCCGAAGCGCTCGGCCTGAAACGCCGCGAGGTGCCGCGGCCCGGCGAAGGCGACGTGCTGATCGTCACCGGCAAAGGCAACAAGACCCGCATGGTGCCGGTGCTGCAAAACGTGCTTGAGCTCGTTGCCGAGTATGTTGCGATCTGCCCGCACCCTCTTCCCGCCGAGGGCCCGATCTTCCTCGGCGCACGCGGCGGCCCGCTCAGCCCGCGCATCATCCAGCTGGCGATGGAGCGGCTGCGCGGCGCGCTCGGCCTGCCCGACAGCGCCACGCCGCACGCGCTGCGGCACTCCTTCGCCACGCATTTGTTGTCGCGCGGCGGCGATCTGCGCGCGATCCAGGAATTGCTCGGCCATTCCTCGCTCTCGACCACGCAGATCTATACCGGCATCGATTCCGAGCGGCTGCTGGAAGTCTATGCCAGCGCGCATCCGCGGCGGTGACACACTGACGTCATAACGTCCTTGCCTCTTGCGCAGTCCGCGCGGTTCGGTCAATCGTGGCGAACCAAGGCAGGAGGGATTTATGAGCGCACATGAAAGCATGGAGCATGCCGAGCATGCCGAGCACGCGTCCGGCGAAAACAGGAAGATCGCGCTTCTGATCGCCGTGCTGGCGCTATTCCTGGCGATTTCGGAAACGCTCGGCAAGGGCGCCCAGACCGAATCGATCAGCAAGAACGTCGAGGCCTCCAACCTCTGGGCCTTCTTCCAGGCCAAGAGCATCCGCCGCACCGTCGTCCAGACCGCTGCCGACCAGGGCAAGCTGACATTGGGCAGCGCCACCGACGACGCCATGAAGGCCGCGGTGCAGAAGCAGATCGACGACTGGCAGAAGACGGCGGCGCGCTACCGCTCGGAGCCCGAGACCGGCGAAGGCACCGAGCAGCTCGCCGAGAAAGCCAAGGAGGCCGAGCACGAGCGCGACGAGGCCACGGCGAAATATCATCATTTCGAGCTGGCGTCGGCGGCCTTCCAGATCGGCATCGTGCTGGCATCGGCGACCATCATCACCGGCATCATCGGGCTCGCTTATATCAGCGGGCTGCTGACACTCGCCGGCCTTGCGATGACCATCCTCGGCGCCTGGTGGCCGCATCTGTTGCATCTGCACGGGTAGGATTTCGTACGACACGGCGACGGGTTGCTCCCGCAAATCAGCTGTCATGCCCCGGCTTGACCGGGGCATCCAGTACGCCGCGGCTTCTCCGCAAGCAATTGAGGTCTCTGGGATACTGGATCGCCCGGTCAAGCCGGGCGATGACAACGAGTGTGTGGTAAACAGCTAGCGCGCTTCGTGCACGCTCTTGCGGAAGCGCTGGATCAGGCGGAACGTGCGTGACGACCAGCCTTCGCCGTTGCCGCGGGCGACATCCTTGAGACGCTGCTTGATCGGCTCGACGAGTTCGGAGGCCTTGGCGCGCAGCCTCAAGACCAGCTCATAGAGCCGTTCGAACCAGGCCATCTCCAACAGCTTGTCGCGCGTGACGTCGAACACGAAGGCGGTGACGCCGACGCCGAGCATCTTTGCGAACAGGATCGTGAACACCGCGCTTGTCCAGTACTCATGCGTGAGCAGCCAGAGGCCGACCAGCTTGAGCGGAAACAGCGGGATGATCGGGACCGCGAACACGATCAGCGTCATGGCCGGCGACAGCGCATCGACGCGATCCGACAGCCAGGCCTTGAACCGGGCGAGCGGGATGATGGCGACAACCCGCGCGACGATCGGTTCGAGATGGTCCCACAGCCAGGCTTCGATCAGGAAGATGATCGCCAGCAGGACCCAGACCGGTTGAAGAAGGCGGCGCAGCATGTGTTGTCCCGCCCGATTCGGCGCCGGGCGCATCGCCTACATATGGATGGCCCGCTTACCGACTGCAAGCGCGGCTTCCTTGATGGCTTCCGAGCGGGTCGGATGCGCATGGCAGGTGCGCGCGAGATCTTCAGCACTGCCGCCGAACTCCATGAGAACACAGGCTTCATGGATCATTTCGCCGGCTTCGCGGCCGATAATGTGCACGCCGAGCACGCGATCGGTCTTCGCATCTGCGAGAATCTTCACAAAGCCGTCAGTGGTCTGATTGACCTTGGAGCGGCCGTTGGCGGTAAAGGGAAACTTCCCGACGGTATAAGCCACGCCCGCCTGCTTCAGCTCTTCCTCGGTCTTGCCGACGGAGGACACTTCCGGCGTGGTATACACCACGCCCGGGATGACGTCGTAATTCACGTGGCCGGCTTGCCCTGCGATGATCTCCGCCACCGCAACGCCCTCGTCCTCGGCCTTGTGCGCGAGCATCGGGCCCGCAACGACGTCGCCGATGGCATAGACGCCCTTCAGGCTGGTGACGAAATGCGGATCGATCTGCACGCGGCCGCGATTGTCCAGCGCAACACCGGCTTCCTTCAGGCCGAGCCCGTCGGTGTACGGCACGCGGCCGATGCAGACCAGCACGACATCGGCTTCCAGCGTCTCGGCCGCGCCGCCGGCGGCGGGCTCGATGGTCGCCTTCAGCGTCTTGCCGGAGGTGTCGACCGCGGTGACCTTGGCCCCCAGCTTGAACGCAAAGCCCTGCTTTTCCAGGATGCGCTGGAATTGCTTGGCGATCTCGCCGTCCATGCCGGGCAGGATGCGATCGAGAAATTCCACGACGACGACTTCGGCGCCGAGCCGCTTCCACACTGAACCGAGCTCGAGGCCGATCACGCCGGCGCCGACGATCAGAAGCTTGCCGGGGACCTTGTCCAGCGACAGCGCACCGGTCGACGACACGATGCGCGTCTCGTCGATATCGATGCCCTTGAGACGCGCGATGTCGGAGCCGGTGGCGATGACGATGTTCTTGGTCTCGATGATCTGCGACTTGCCGTCGGCCGAGACTTCGACCTTGCCGGTGCCGAGGATCTTGCCGGTGCCCTTGAGCACGTCGATCTTGTTCTTCTTCATCAGGAACTCGACGCCCTTGACGTTGCCGTCGATGCCCTGCTGCTTGAAGTTCATCATCGCCGGAAGCTCGAGCTTCGGCGCCGAGACGCTGACGCCCATCTTGGCGAAGGAATGCGCGGCTTCCTCGAACATCTCCGAGGCATGCAGCAGCGCCTTTGACGGCATGCAGCCGACATTGAGGCAGGTGCCGCCGAGGGTTGCGTTCTTTTCCACCACGGCGACTTTCATGCCGAGCTGCGCTGCACGCACCGCGCAGACATAACCGCCCGGTCCGGTGCCGATGACGACGAGATCGTAGGATGCCATGAGAGAAAGTCCCGTAGGTTTAGCGTGATGAGGATGTGTCAGCGTCCGCCGGCGCGTCAGCGTCCGCCGGACACATCGAGAATGGCTGAGGTGACGTAGGAAGCATCGTCCGACATCAGCCAGACGATGGCATTGGCGATTTCCTCGGCGGTGCCGACGCGCTTCATCGGCACCGTATGCGCCAGACGATGGTGCCGATCCGGCTCGCCGCCGGCGGCGTGGATTTCGGTGTCGATCAGACCGGGGCGGATGCCCGCGACGCGAATGCCTTCGCCGGCAACCTCATGGCCGAGGCCGACGGTGAAGGAATCGATCGCGCCCTTGGACGCGGCGTAATCGACATAGGTATTCGGCGCGCCGAGCTTGGCGGCAACCGATGACAGATTGACGATGACGCCGCCCTGGCCGCCATGCTTGGTCGACATCCGCTTCACCGCTTCGCGCGCGCACAGGATCGAGCCGGTGACGTTGACCGCCATCACGCGCCGGATGCGCTCGGCCGACATCTCGTCGACGCGCACACCGCTGGTCCCGACGATGCCGCCATTGTTGACGAGCGCACCGAGCGTACCGAATTTGTCCGCCTGCTTGAACAGTTCGAGAATGTCGCTTTCCTCGGCGACGTCGCATTTCACCGCGATGGCCTTGCCGTTGCTGGCTTCGATCGCGGAAACCACCTCGTCGGCGGCCTGCTTGTTGCTGGCATAACCAACGACGACGCGGAAGCCGCGCACGGCCGCCGCGATCGCAGTCGCGCGGCCAATGCCGCGGCTGCCGCCGGTGATGACAACGACTTTATCGGTCACATCAGCCCCCATAGCTATTCGCGCTTGCCCTCGAGAGCTGCCAATCGATCCAGCACGCCCTTGTCCGTCAAGCTCGCCAGGTGAAACAGGATGAAGGGAGTGAGGAACGGAATCAGGCACCAAGCGGCAAAACCGACACCCTTACCCTTCCTGCGACTTATCGGAATCGCAAAGAAGAAGAAAATAAGAGTGGTCAGAAGGAACGGCAGGAGGGAAAGAAGAAGCGCCGGTTCTTCCATGAAACCCTCCCTCAGAGGTCCAGCACCAGGCGCGCGGGATCTTCCAGGCTCTCCTTGACGCGAACCAGGAAGGTCACGGCTTCCTTGCCGTCGATCACGCGGTGATCGTAGGACAGCGCCAGATACATCATCGGGCGGACCTCGACCTTGCCGCCGATCACCATCGGGCGCTCCTGGATCGTGTGCATGCCGAGAATACCGGACTGCGGCGCGTTCAGGATCGGGGTCGACATCAGCGAGCCGTAGATGCCGCCATTGGTGATGGTGAAGGTGCCGCCCTGCATCTCGTCGATCTTGAGCTGGCCGTCACGGGCGCGGCGGCCGAAATCGGCGATGCCCTTCTCGATATCGGCGATCGACTTGTTGTCGCAATCGCGCACGACGGGAACGACGAGGCCCTTGTCGGTGCCGACGGCGACGCCGATGTGATAGTAGTTCTTGTAGATCAGGTCGGTGCCGTCGATCTCGGCGTTGACGGCCGGGATGTCCTTCAGCGCCTGCACGACGGCCTTGGTGAAGAAGCCCATGAAGCCGAGCTTCGAGCCGTGCTTCTTCTCGAACGCGTCCTTGTAGTGCGCCCGCAGCGCCATCACGTTGGTCATGTCGACCTCGTTGAAGGTCGTCAGCATCGCCGCAGTGTTCTGCACGTCCTTGAGTCGGCGCGCGATGGTCTGGCGCAGCCGGGTCATCTTGACGCGCTCTTCGCGGGCGGCGTCATCGGCCGGCGACGGCGCGCGCACCTGGACGGCGGCGGCGGGCTGATTGACCGGCGTCGGCGCGGAGGCCGCGCGCTCGATCGCGGCGAGCATGTCGCCCTTGGTGACGCGGCCGTCCTTGCCGGAGCCCGGAACGGTCGAGGCATTGATCCCGGTCTCGGCGGAGAGTTTTCGCACGGAGGGCGCCAGCGGCGCGTCGGCCGGCGGCGCTTTCGATGCCGCGGGGGCGGCGGCCGGGGCCGCGGTGACGGGAGCAGGCGCGGGCGCGGCCGCAGGCTTGGCGGGCGTCCTTGCGACGCCTGCGGTGCCCTCGGTGATCTGGCCGAGCAGCGCACCGACCGCAACGGTGGCGCCATCGGCCGCGACAATCTCGCTCAACGTGCCGGCGGAGGGTGCCGGGACTTCGATGGTGACCTTGTCGGTCTCGAGCTCCACCAGGGGCTCGTCGACGGCGACGGGATCGCCCGCCTTCTTGAACCAGCGGCCGATGGTGGCCTCGGTGACGGATTCGCCGAGCGTCGGCACACGAATTTCAGTCATGGTCTTTTCCTTAAGGGATCGCCGATGCGGTCATGAATTTCACATCTCATCGCCCGCCTTGTGCACGCTTGCGCACGGGGGCGGGCGATCCAGTACGCCGTGACTTTCGTGATCAGAACGAACGCCGCGGAGTACTGGATGCCCCGCATTTGCGGGGCATGACTTTAGTCAAGAATTGATTAGCTCAATGCTTCGTCCAGGAACGCCTTCAACTGCGCCTGGTGCTTCGACATCAGGCCCGTGGCAGTCGCGGCGGAAGCGGCGCGGCCGACATAGCGCGGACGCCGGCTCGCACCGTTCACCTGGTTCAGCACCCATTCCAGATAGGGCTCGATGAAGTGCCACGCACCCATGTTGCGGGGCTCTTCCTGGCACCAGATCACTTCCGCCTTCTTGAAGCGCGACAGCTCGGCCACCAGCGCCTTGAGCGGCACCGGATAAAGCTGCTCGACGCGCATCAAATAGATGTCGTCGATGCCGCGCTTCTCGCGCTCCTCGTAGAGGTCGTAATAGACCTTGCCGGAGCAGAGCACGATGCGGCGGATCTTCTCGTCCGGAACGAGCTTGGTCGCCTCGCTCGGCTGCATCTGGGCGTCATCATAGAGGATGCGATGGAAGGTCGTTCCCTTGGCGAGCTCCTCCAGGCGCGACACTGCACGCTTGTGGCGCAGCAGCGATTTCGGCGTCATCAGGATCAGCGGCTTGCGGATCTCGCGGTGAAGCTGGCGACGCAGCACGTGGAAATAGTTCGCCGGCGTGGTCGGGTAGACCACCTGCATGTTGTCTTCCGCGCACATCTGCAAGTAACGCTCGAGGCGCGCGGAGGAATGCTCCGGTCCCTGGCCCTCATAGCCGTGCGGCAACAGGCAGACCAGGCCGGACATGCGCAGCCATTTGCGCTCGCCCGAGGAGATGAACTGGTCGAACACGACCTGCGCGCCGTTGGCGAAGTCGCCGAACTGGGCTTCCCACAGCGTCAGCGTATTCGGCTCCGCGAGCGAGTAGCCGTATTCGAAGCCGAGCACGGCCTCTTCCGACAGCAGCGAGTTGATGACCTCGTAGTGGCCCTGCTCGTGGCCGAGATGATTGAACGGCGTGTAGCGGCTCTCGTCCTCCTGATCGATCAGGACCGAGTGGCGCTGCGAGAAGGTGCCGCGCTCGGAATCCTGGCCAGAGAGGCGGACATGGTGGTTCTCGTTGAGCAGCGTACAGAACGCCAGCGCTTCGCCGGTCGCCCAGTCGATGCCCGCGCCGGTGTCGATCGCCTTGGCGCGGTTGTCGAGGAAGCGCTGGATGGTGCGGTGAACGCGAAAGCCGTCCGGCACCTTGGTGATCTTGCGGCCGATGTCCTTCAGCGCGGTGATGTCGACGCCGGTGACGCCGCGCCGCGCATCTTCCTCCTGATCGGCGATCTTGAAGCCCGCCCACTTGCCGTCGAGCCAGTCGGCCTTGTTCGGCTTGTAGGAGGTGCCCGCCTCGAACTCGGCATCGAGCCGCGCGCGCCAATCGGCCTTGGCCTTCTCGACCTCGCCCTCGGTCATCACGCCTTCGCTGATCAGGCGGCGCGCGTAGAGCTCAAGCGTCGTCGGATGAGCCGCGATCTTCTTGTACATCACCGGCTGGGTGAACGCCGGCTCGTCGCCCTCGTTATGGCCATGCCTGCGGTAGCAGAACATGTCGATGACGACGGGCTTGTGGAATTTCTGCCGGAACTCGGTCGCGACCTTGGCCGCGAACACCACGGCTTCCGGATCGTCGCCGTTGACGTGGAAGATCGGCGCGTCGATCATCTTCGCCACATCGGAGGGATAGGGCGAGGAGCGCGAATAGCGCGGATACGTAGTGAAGCCGATCTGGTTGTTGACGATGAAGTGCACGGAGCCGCCGGTGCGGTAGCCCTTCAGATCGGAGAGGCCAAAACATTCCGCGACCACGCCCTGGCCGGCGAACGCGGCGTCGCCGTGCATCAACAGCGGCATCACCGAAATGCGCTGGTCCGGCGGATCGCCATGCTGATCCTGCTTGGCGCGGACTTTACCGAGCACCACGGGATCGACGATCTCGAGATGCGACGGATTGGCGGTCAGCGAGAGATGGATGCGGTTGCCGTCGAACTCGCGGTCGGATGATGCGCCGAGATGATACTTGACGTCGCCCGAGCCTTCGACCGCGTCCGGATTGGCCGAGCCGCCCTTGAATTCATGGAACAGCGCGCGATGCGCCTTGCCCATGACCTGCGTCAGCACGTTGAGGCGGCCGCGATGCGGCATGCCGACCACGACTTCCTTGACGCCGAGATTGCCACCGCGCTTGATGATCTGCTCGAGCGCCGGGATCAGGGATTCACCGCCGTCGAGACCGAAACGCTTGGTGCCGGTGAACTTGGTATCGCAGAACTTTTCAAAACCTTCGGCTTCGACCAGCTTCATCAGGATGGCGCGGCGACCTTCGCGGGTGAACGATATCTCCTTGTCCGGCCCTTCGATGCGCTCCTGGATCCAGGCCTTCTGCGCGGCGTTGCTGATGTGCATGAACTCGACGCCGAGCGTCTGGCAGTAGGTGCGGTCGCAGATCGCGGTGATCTCGCGCAGATTGGCGTATTCGAGGCCGAGCACGTGATCGAGGAAGATCTTGCGGTCGAAATCGGCTTCGCTGAAGCCGTAGGTGCGCGGGTCGAGCTCTTCGCGGTTGCGCGGGGCTTCGATGCCGAGCGGATCGAGCTTGGCGTGGAAGTGGCCGCGCATGCGGTAGGAGCGGATCAGCATCAGGGCGCGGACCGAGTCACGGGTCGCCTGAAGCACCTCGGCGGACGAAATGCCCGCCCCCTTGTCGCCGGGCTTGTCACCCGCCTTGGCCTGGGCCCTGGCGGCGATCTTGCTGCCGACCACCTTTTCGACTTCCGCCCAATTGCCGTCGAGGGCGGAGGTCAGGTCATCCTGGGGCGTCAGCGGCCAGTTGGCGCGCGCCCAGGACGGGCCTTGGGCATTGCGGCGGACATCGTCCGGCTGATCCTTCAGGCTTTTGAAGAACTCCTGCCACTCGGTGTCCACCGAGGACGGGTCCTGCTCGTAGCGGGCGTAGATTTCGTCGATGTAGGTGGCGTTGGTGCCCTGCAAAAAAGATGAAAGGGCAAAGGCTGCGTTCGCGTCCTGGCGAGACATGCTTAAGTTCCTGGCGATTTCGGTTCGCGCGTCACAAACGGCGCTGGCACTGGGCCCCCCGGCAGAGGCTCAGCGCGACAGGCACCATTTACCCTATTTGCTGCGAAACTTCGCCCGGAAAAGTACGAAGAAGTGAATTAGCCTTTCAACTTTTCGGCAAGCGTGTGCCCGAGGCGGGCGGGAGACGGCGACACTGTAATTCCAGCCGATTTCATCGCGTCGGTCTTGGAACCGGCGTCGCCCTTGCCGCCTGAAATGATCGCGCCGGCATGGCCCATACGGCGGCCGGGAGGTGCGGTCACGCCGGCAATGAAGCCGACCATCGGCTTCCTGCGGCCGCGCTTGGCCTCGTCCTTGAGGAACTGGGCGGCGTCCTCCTCGGCGGAACCGCCGATCTCGCCGATCATGATGATCGATTCGGTCTTGGGGTCGGCGAGCAGCATTTCCAGCACGTCGATGAACTCGGTTCCCTTGACCGGGTCGCCGCCGATGCCGACCGCGGTGGTCTGGCCGAGGCCTTCCTGGGAGGTCTGGAACACGGCTTCATAGGTCAGCGTACCCGAGCGCGAGACGATGCCGACACTGCCGGTCTTGAAGATGTTGGCCGGCATGATGCCGATCTTGCACTCGCCGGCGGTCATGACGCCCGGGCAGTTCGGCCCGATCAGGCGCGACTTGGAGCCGGCCAGCGAGCGCTTCACGCGGACCATGTCGATGACCGGAATACCTTCGGTGATGCAGACGATCAGCGGGATCTCGGCGTCGATGGCTTCGCAGATCGCGTCCGCGGCGCCCGGCGGCGGCACGTAGATCACCGACGCGTCCGCGCCGGTGTTCTCGCGCGCCTCGCGTACGGTGTCGAACACCGGCAGGCCCAGATGCGTCGCGCCGCCTTTGCCTGGCGAGGTGCCGCCGACCATCTTGGTGCCATAGGCAATCGCCGCCTCCGAGTGGAAGGTGCCGTTTTTGCCGGTAAAGCCCTGGCAGATGACCTTGGTATTCTTGTCGATCAGGATGGACATGAGGTCTGCTTTCGCGAAACTAACAGTGAGAGGTCAATGGATGCGGCGATAGACGCCGGTGAGCACGTCGGCCCAGCCTTCCGCGTCCGGCGAGAACTGGATCTTCAACGAATAGGAATTGTCGTCGATGATCTCGTAGACGTGGCGTGCATTGCCGCGTAGCGAGCCGCGCACCAGCGTCAGGGTCTTGCCGACCCAGCCACCCGAAGCGGGCGAGGGCGGCGTGTAGCCGAGCGAATCGTACCAGAACAATTTGTAGGTCCGGTCCTCGCGGTCGTAGGTGAAGAGGCCGTGGGTGGCGAAGATCGGCTTGCCGTCGCGCGTCTGGACACTGTCCTGGATCAAGTAGAACCCGTTGAGATCCATGCGCGCCACGGTGTGCGAGGTGGCCGGCCCGCCAGTGGTCCAGCGCGACGGGAAGACCACCTCTTCGCCATTCCATTCGCCGGCGAACGCGGCAAGGCGCGCGTGCTCTGCAAGTGGGGATGATGCGGCGAGATGGTCCTGGGTCATGGCCTTAGCCTCCCTTGACGGCCTTCACGATCTTCTGCGCGGCGTCGTCGAGATTGTCCGCCGGCACGACGTTCAGCCCGGATTCACGGATGATCTTCTTGCCCAATTCGACATTGGTCCCTTCGAGGCGAACCACCAGCGGCACGCCGAGGCCCACTTCACGCACCGCGGCGGTGACGCCCTCGGCGATCACGTCGCACTTCATGATACCACCGAAGATGTTGACCAGGATGCCCTTCACGTTGGGGTCCGCGGTGATGATCTTGAAGGCGGCTGCGACCTTCTCCTTGCTGGCGCTGCCGCCGACGTCGAGGAAATTCGCCGGCGCCATGCCGTAGAGCTTGATGATGTCCATCGTCGCCATGGCGAGGCCGGCGCCGTTGACCATGCAGCCGATATTGCCGTCCAGCGTGACGTAGTTGAGGTCGTATTTCGACGCCTCGATTTCCTTGGCGTCTTCTTCGGTCTCGTCGCGCAACGCGAGCACTTCGGGGTGACGGAACAGCGAATTGTCGTCGAACGAGACCTTGGCGTCGAGCACGCGAAGCTGGCCCTGCTTGGTCACCACCAGCGGGTTGATCTCCAGCATCGACATGTCTTTGGCGACGAACGCCGTGTAGAGCTGCGCGGTGAGCTTCTCGGCCTGCTTGGCGAGATCACCGGAGAGCTTCAGCGCGTTCGCAACCGTGCGGCCGTGATGGCCCATGATGCCGGTCGCCGGATCGACCGAGAAGGTCACGATCTTCTCGGGGCTGTTGTGCGCGACGTCCTCGATGTTGACGCCGCCCTCCGTCGACACCACGAAGGAGACGCGCGAGGTCTCGCGGTCGACCAGGATCGACAGGTAGAACTCCTTGTCGATGTCGGAGCCGTCCTCGATGTAGAGACGGTTGACCTGCTTGCCGGCGGGGCCGGTCTGGATCGTCACCAGCGTGGCGCCGAGCATTTGCTTGGCGAATTCGGTGACTTCCGCGGCCGACTTGGCGATGCGGACGCCGCCCTTGTCGCCGGCCGAAGCCTCCTTGAACTTGCCCTTGCCGCGACCGCCGGCGTGGATCTGGCTCTTCACCACCCAGACCGGGCCCGGGAGAGCCTTGGCCGCGGCTTCCGCATCGGCCGCCTTCAGGACGGGAACGCCCCTGGAAATGGCCACGCCGAACTCGTTCAGCAGGGCTTTGGCCTGATATTCATGAATATTCATATGGTCGCTCCCTGAACCCGCGGGCGGTGACCCCATGGGCCCACCTCAGTCTTGTGGCTGGCATACCATATACCACCAGAACTGCAACACGGATTCGTTGACATCGAGACATCTGCCGGCCCGGAACCCGCCCAACCCTAAACAAGGTTTGGCGGGGCCCGGAAGTGAAACCGCCGAAGACCGGTTTCGGTCTTCGGCGGGGAGTGTTGCGGTTACCGGCCGAGAAGATCGGGGGCGATCTTCTTGCAGGCGTCGACCAGGCCCTGCACCGCGCCGACCGACTTGTCGAAGGCCTCGCGGTCCTTGCCAGCGAGTTCGATCTCGACGACGCGCTCGACGCCCTTGGCGCCGATCACGACGGGCACGCCGACATACATGTCCTTCACGCCGTATTCGCCGTTGAGGTAGGCGGCCGACGGCAGCACGCGCTTCTTGTCGCGAAGATAGCTCTCGGCCATCGCGATCGCGGAGGCCGCCGGCGCATAGAAGGCCGAGCCGGTCTTGAGCAGGTTGACGATCTCGGCGCCGCCGTTGCGGGTGCGGTCGACGATCTCGTCGAGGCGCGCCTGCGAGGTCCAGCCCATCTTGACGAGGTCGGGCAGCGGGATGCCGGCGACGGTGGAGTACTTCACCAGCGGCACCATGGTGTCGCCATGGCCGCCGAGCACGAAGGCGGTGACGTCCTCGACCGAGACGTTGAACTCGTCGGCCAGGAAGTAGCGGAAGCGCGAGGAATCCAGCACGCCGGCCATGCCGACGACCTTCTTGTGCGGCAGGCCGGAGGCCTTCTGGAGCGCCCACACCATCGCGTCGAGCGGGTTGGTGATGCAGATGACGAAGGCATCCGGAGCGTACTTCTTGATGCCGGCACCGACCTGCTCCATGACCTTGAGGTTGATGGAGAGGAGATCGTCGCGGCTCATGCCGGGCTTGCGCGGCACGCCGGCGGTGACGATGCAGACCTTCGCGTTGTCGAGCGCCTCGTAGGAGTTCGCGCCGGTGTAATGTGCGTCAAAACCGTCGACCGGCGAGGACTGCGCGATGTCGAGCGCCTTGCCCTGCGGCACGCCCTCGGCGATGTCGAACATCACGACGTCGCCCAGTTCTTTCAGGCCGATGAGGTGAGCCAGCGTTCCGCCGATCTGGCCGGAGCCAATCAAAGCAATCTTGTCGCGCGCCATGTGAACCTGTCCTTTAGACACGTAAGGAGGGGAAACTGACGAGGTGGTTATCCCTTTCGCTTGCAGCGTTCAAGTCGCCGGATGCCCAATTGTCGGGCTTGCCGAGCTAGCAGCCAGAACACCCGTCCGTCATTCCGGGGCGCGCGCCAGCGCGAACCCGGAATCTCGCGCCACAACTTCGGGATTCCGGGTTCGCCCGCGAAGAGCGGGCGCCCCGGAATGACCGCGCGGGCAAATAGGACTTAAGTCTCTACCAGGCCTTTGGTCGAGCCGCTGGCGGTGGAATCCTTGCGGCCGTGAGGCAGCGCCAGATAGGATTCCGAGCTCATCTCGATCAAGCGCGACGAGGTCCGCTTGAACTCGTTGGCCTCGTTGCCTTCGTGGGCAAGATAGAGCGAAATCGGATTGGCATCGGCCGAGACCATCAGCTTCACGGCATTGTCGTAGAGCGTGTCGATCAGGGTGATGAAACGCTTGGCAGCGTTGCGCTGGGAGAAGTCCATCACCGGAATATGGTCGACCAGGATGGTGTGATAATCGTGCGCGAGCCTGAGGTAGTCCGATGCCCCTAACGGCTTCTCGCAGAGATCGGCGAACGTGAACCGCGCCACACCGTGGGCCGAGCACGGCACGTGCAGGATGCGGCCCTTGATCGAAATATCGCGCGACTTGCATCTGGCACCGCCGGTCATCTTCGACCAGGCGCGGTCGAGCGCAGTGTGCGCATCCGCATCCGCTGGCGTCAGCCACATCGGCACGCCCTGAAGTTTCTCGAGCCGGAAGTCGGTGCGCGCATCGAGCCGCAGCACGTCCATGTGGTCGGTGATCTGCTTGATGAAGGGCAGGAACAGCGAGCGGTTCAAACCGCCCTTGTAGAGATCGTCGGGCGCGACATTGGAGGTCGCAACCACGACGGTCCCCAACTCGAACAGCTTCGAGAAAAGGCGGCCGAGGATCATCGCATCCGCGATGTCGGTGACGTGGAATTCGTCGAAGCAGAGCAACCAGCTCTCCTCGAAGATCGCATGCGCGGTCAGCGCGATGACGTCGGCATCGGCGATCTCGCCGCGCGCGATGCCCTGGCGATAGTCGTAGATGCGCTCATGCACGTCGGCCATGAACTCGTGGAAATGCGCGCGCCGCTTGTGCTCGACGCTACTGTGCTGGAAGAACAGATCCATCAGCATGGTCTTGCCGCGTCCGACCTCGCCGTGGACGTAGAGCCCGTGCGGCACCTCGTCCTTGTCGCCGCCGAACAGGCGGCCGAGCAGGCCCTGCTTGCGCTGCGGCTTGTAGCTCGCGAGCCGCTGGTCGAGCGCCGCATAGGCCTCGGCGACCTCGGCTTGTGCTGCATCAGGCTCGATGGCGCCGGATGCGATCTCGGCCTGATAGGCCTCGCGGAATGGGGAACTGGGGGTGGAGAGCATGGCTCTTTACCGCCAGAGACGGAGGCAAATTGCAATGGTATATCGATGCAAGGGGCGTATGCGCTTGACCCAGTCCACGTAGGAGCGGGCGTAGGCTTTAGATATCAGAGGGTTAAACAGGTCACCTTGGGATTCCCTGACATGGCTCTGAGCATCGAGGATTCCGAGACCGAGCGTCTGGCGCGGAGTCTGGCGCAACTCACCGGCGAGACGGTTGAGATCGCGACGAAGCGAGCTCTCGAGGAGCGGCTCAGCCGGATTGATAATCAACGCCGCAAAACCGCTCTCTTGGAAGACATGGTCGCAATCCGTCGACGCTGGAGCGAGTTGCCTGTGGTAGCCGACCGGACGCCGGACGAAATTGTGGGATATGACAAGCACGGATTGCCGTTCTGATCGCGATCGACGTTGCACGTCCTCGCGTCATATGGGCGAGCTTCACCTCATCATCTTACAAGCTAAGTTCACGGACTAAGCTCGTAGGCATCCTCGACCACATACGGCCCACCGCCGGTAGAGGCGCGGGACGAGAACAGCACGAAGCGCTCGGCGACGAAGGCCTTGCTTGGAAAATAGCCGCGCAGCGAGAGATAATCGGCGACGTCGCGGTCCGAGGCGTCGTGCAGGCGGGCCAGCGTGACATGCGGGATGAACTTGCGCCCCTCTGGATCGAGGCCGATCCGCTGCATCATGCGTTCGAGCTCAGCCTGCAATTCGATCAGCGGCTTGCTCGGTGCGATGGTGGCGACCACCGCGCGCGGCTTGCGTCCGCCGAAACTCGTCAGCCCCTGCAGCTTCACCTCGAACGGCTTGCGGTTGACGCGAAACAGCATCGAGGCGATCTCGTTGGCGGACATGCCGTCGATATCGCCGATGAAGCGCAGGGTGACGTGATAATTTTCGGGATCGATCCATCGGGCGCCGGGAAGGCCGCCCCGCAAATTGGAAAGCGTCTGGCCGATCTCGGCCGGAATTTCCAGACCAGTGAACAAACGCGGCATCGTTTCGCACTCCCGATGCTTGGGCACGATCCTTGGACAAGGATCATATCCAAATTTTAGAGCCGGTGACGAATCACCGGTAGCTTGATTCCTATCGCAGTTGTGTGACTCTGCGAAGCACGGCGCCCGTTACCCCGGTAAAACCCTGGGAATAGGGTTAGCACTGCCTGCTTTTCAACGCCGTTGCTCGTTGATCGTGCCAAGAAATGCCTCCACACTGGGCATCATATTGTTGACGATGATGTCGACGCCCGCGGCTGTCGGGTGAATGCCGTCGGCCTGGTTGAGCTTGGCATCGGCCGCGACGCCGTCGAGAAAGAACGGATACAGCGGCACGTCGAATTTTTTCGCCAGATCCGGATAAATCGAATTGAAGCGCGCGGCATAGTCGGCGCCGTAATTCGGCGGCGCCAGCATGCCGCACAGCATGACTGAAATCTTGCGCGCCTTCAGCCGTGCGACGACGTCGGTCAGTGCGGCCCGCGTCAAATCGGGGTCGATGCCGCGCAGCGCGTCGTTGGCGCCGAGCTCGACGATCACGCCGTCGGTTCCGTCCGGCACCGACCAGTCGAGGCGGTCGCGGCCCCCCGAGGCGGTGTCGCCAGACACGCCGGCATTTGTCATGTCAACGGCTATGCCTTTGGCCTGCAAGGCTTTTTGAAGCTTGGCGGGGAATGCCTCCTGGGCCGGAAGGCCGAGACCGGCACTTAAGGAATCGCCGAGGACGACGAGCTTGATCGGTTTGGCCGCCGGCTGTGCCTGGGCGGATGGCATGTTCGAGACCGTCATCAAGGCGAGCATCAACACGGCTATGTGCATGAACAATCCGTAACGCCTCTCGACCGCGCCAGCGGAGTTGCCATATGACCGGACCATGGACAGTCGCATCGAATCCTCTTCGCTCGCCGGCACCACGCCGGACACCATCGCCATCTCCAACGTCAATCTGTCATTGGGTACGGGGGCGGCACGCGTTCACATCCTCAAGGATATCAGCCTGCGGGTCGGCCGTAGCGAGACCATTGGTCTGATCGGCCCGTCAGGCTCGGGCAAATCCACGCTGCTGATGGTGATGGCGGGGCTGGAGCGTCCTGATAGCGGAGAGGTGGTGGTCGACGGCACGCCTTTCAATGCCCTCGACGAGGACGCGCTGGCCCGCTTCCGCGGCCGTCAGGTCGGCATCGTCTTCCAATCCTTTCACCTGATCCCGACCATGACGGCGCTGGAGAACGTCGCGGTGCCGCTCGAACTCGCCGGCAATCCCGACGCTGCCAAGCGCGCCGCACAGGAACTGCAGTCGGTCGGACTTGGCGATCGCCTGCATCATTATCCAACGCAGCTCTCCGGCGGCGAGCAGCAGCGCGTCGCGCTCGCCCGCGCGCTGGCGCCAGATCCCGCAATCCTTGTTGCGGACGAGCCGACCGGCAATCTCGACGAAGCCACCGGCAAGCAGATCGTCGACCTCCTGTTCGGCAAGCATGCCGAGCGCGGCATGACACTGGTGCTGGTCACGCATGATGCCTCGCTTGCGCATCGCTGTGATCGCGTCATCCGCCTGCGCTCGGGCCGCATCGACACGCAGACGATTCAAGCATGAGCGCGGCAGCCGCAGCGTTCACGCGCCCGAACGGCGTGGCCTTGTCATTACGCTACGCATTGCGTGAATTGCGCGGCGGCCTGCGCGGCTTCTATGTCTTCATCGCCTGTATCGCGCTTGGGGTGATGGCGATCGCCGGCGTCGGCTCGGTTTCCGCAAGTCTCAGCGACGGGCTTGCGCGCGAAGGCCGAACGTTGCTCGGCGGCGACCTTTCTTTCGTGCTGTTTCAGCGCGAGGCCAAGCCCGAAGAGGTTGCCTTCCTGCGCTCGCGCGGCACCGTCTCGGTCGCCGCCACCCTGCGCGGCATGGCGCGTTCGGCCGACGGCCAGCTGGCGCTGGTCGAAATGAAGGCGGTCGACGACAGCTATCCGATGCTCGGACAGTTGACGCTGGCGCCGCAGATGCCGCTGTCCGACCTGCTCGCAGACCGCGACGGCGCATTCGGCGCCGCCGCCGATCCGACGCTGCTGGCGCGGCTGTCGCTTAAGACCGGCGACCGCGTCACCATCGGCGCCGCGACCTTCCAGATCCGCAGCACGGTCGAGGCCGAACCCGACAAGCTCGCCGGCGGCATCGGCTTCGGCCCGCGTTTCCTGATCAGCGAAGCGGCCTTGCGCGCCACCGGCCTGATTCAGCCCGGCAGCCTGGTGCGTTGGGTTTACCGGGTGAAGCTGCCGGACGCCGCCAACGGCGACCGCGCCACGGATGCCTTCATCGCGGACGCGCGCAACGCCGCGCCGCAGGCTGGTTGGGAGGTCCGCAGCCGCTCCAATGCCTCGCCGCAGCTCGAGCGCAACATCAGCCGCTTCACGCAATTCCTCACATTGGTTGGCCTCGCCGCGCTGCTGGTCGGCGGCGTCGGCGTCGCCAATGCCGTGAAGAGCCATATCGATCGCCGGCTCGAGGTGATCGCAGCCCTCAAGGCCGTCGGCGCCACCGGGCGCGACGTGTTCGGTATCTATCTTGCGCAGGTGATACTGCTCGCTGCGATCGGCTCGCTGATCGGGCTTGCGCTCGGCGCCGCAATGCCCTTCGCCATCGTCGACCTGTTCGGCAAGCTTCTGCCCCTGCCGGTGGTGCCGGCCGTGCATATCGACGAGCTCGCGCTGTCGTTCGTCTACGGCCTGCTGACGGCGCTGGCCTTCGGCCTCTGGCCGCTCGGGCGCGTGCATGACGTGCCGGTCGCAGCCCTGTTCCGCGACACCATCAGCAACGAGTGGCATCGGCCACGCGCGAGCTATCTCGCCTTCATGGCCGTGGTCGTCGCGCTGCTCATTGCCGTCGTGATCGGATTGTCGTTCGACAAGCGCATCGCCGCGGTCTTCGTGCTCTCGTCCGTCGTCGTGTTCGCGCTGCTCCGCGGAGTCGCTGCGCTCCTGATGGCGATCGCACGTCACCTGCCACGCACGCGACTTCCGATGCTGCGGCTTGCGATCGCCAACATCCACCGCCCCGGCGCGCTGACGCCCTCCGTCGTGCTCTCGCTCGGCCTCGGGCTCGCGGTGCTCGTGACCATCACCCAGATCGACGGCAATCTGCGCCGGCAATTCCTGGCGGCGCTGCCGGACCACGCGCCGTCGTTCTACTTCATCGACATTCCGAGCGCGCAGGCAGCCCCATTCGACGATTATCTGCGGCGGATCGCGCCGGGCGCGAAGGTCGAGGACGTGCCGATGCTGCGCGGCCGCATCGTCGGAGCCCGCGGCGTCCGCGCCGAAGATCTCAAGCCGACGACCGATGCCGAATGGGTGCTGCAAAGCGACCGCGGCCTGACCTATACCGGCGAGCTGCCGAAAGGCTCCAAGGTGGTCGAAGGCGAATGGTGGAGCGCCGACTATTCCGGCCCGCCGCTGGTCTCGATCGAGAAGAAGATCGCCGACGGCCTCGGCCTCAAGCTCGGCGACGAGATCGTGGTCAACGTGCTCGGCCGCGACATCCCGGCCAGGATCGGCAATCTGCGCACCATCGACTGGCAGGGGCTCGGGATCAATTTCGTGCTGGTGTTCTCGCCCAATGCCTTCAAGGGCGCGCCGCACACCCATATCGCAACGCTGACCGAAGGCGGTGGCGATGCCGCGGGCGGCGGCAAGATCGTCAAGCAGGTCGCCGACGCCTACCCGATGGTGACGAGCGTGCGCGTGCGGGAGGTGATGGAGACGGTCGGCGCGGTCGTAACCAATCTGGCGCTGGCGATCCGCGGCGCCAGCGCCGTGACCCTGATCTCGGCGATCCTGGTTCTGGGCGGCGCACTGGCCGCCGGTCACCGCCACCGGGTCTATGATGCGGTGATCCTGAAGACGCTGGGCGCGACGCGGCTGCGGCTGCTCGGCGCCTACGCGCTCGAGTACCTCCTGATCGGGCTCGCCACCGCTATGTTCGGCGTGACCGCCGGCAGCATCGCCGCCTGGATGATCGTGACGCGGCTGATGACGCTGAGCTTCGTCTGGCAGGCCGGCAGCGCCGCCGGCGTGGTCGCGGCCGCCCTGATCGTCACCGTCGGGCTTGGCCTTGCCGGCACGCTGCTGGCATTGAACAAAAAGCCCGCCACGGTGTTGCGGAATTTGTGACAAATTGAAGCGGATGGCCGGGCGGAAGCCGAATCCCGGCATTCCCGCGCTTAACCACGTCTGCCCGCCGGGATTGCACGCGAAGGGCGACATTCGGCCGCGCATGGACGGTTGCAGCAGATGTGTTAGTTTCCCACATATCGGATGGGTTCGGAGCCCCGATTGTTAGCCAAATTTAATGTCGGCAGACATCGGTATCCGAGATAGAATTTGACGAACCGGCGGTATGGCAACCCTCATGCCGGACCGGGCAACCAACGGGAATTCGACCATGTCGGACCTCAACCGTAACTACGCTTCTCCTTTCGGCAGGGCCGCCGGGCGTGTTGACGCCGCGACGGTCGACGCCGGCCTGCGCGCCTACATGCTGCGCATCTACAATTACATGAGCATTGGCCTCGCCATCACAGGCCTCGCCGCGCTCGGCGTCTACATGGCTGCCGTCACGGACGTTCCGACCCCGGAAGCCGTCCGGGTCGGCAAGCTGTTCCTGACGCCGTTCGGCTACGCCATGTTCGTGAGCCCGCTGAAATGGCTGTTCATGCTGGCGCCGCTCGCCATGGTGTTCGTGATCTCGGCAGGCATCAATCGTCTCGCTCCCTCGACCGCCCAGATCCTGTTCTGGGTGTTCGCGGCGCTGATGGGTGTCTCGATGTCCTCGATCTTCCTGGTGTTCACGCACACCTCGATCGTGCGGGTGTTCTTCATCACTGCGGCGACCTTCGGCGCATTGAGCCTGTACGGCTACACCACCAAGCGTGACATGAGCGGGATGGGATCGTTCCTGTTCATGGGCCTGATCGGCATCATCATCGCGAGCCTGGTCAATTTGTTCCTGGCGAGTTCGGCGCTGCAGTTCATCGTCTCGGTGGTCGGCGTGCTGGTGTTCGCGGGCCTCACCGCCTGGGATACCCAGCGGCTGAAGAACGAGTACATCTACGGCTACGCCTCGGCCGGCGGTGACATCGCAGACCGTGCGGCGATCACGGGCGCGCTGTCGCTGTACCTGAACTTCATCAACCTGTTCACGCTGCTGCTGCAGCTCCTCGGCCAGCGCGACTAAGCCCTGGCTCAGGTGAACGACATGAACCCCGGCCGCGAGGCCGGGGTTTTTGTTTGGGCCGGACGTCGCAGCACCCACCGCTGTCATCGGCCGCGAAGGCGGGCGATCCAGTACGCCGCAGCGGCTCGGTTCTAGCCGCGCTGTCTCGGAGTACTGGATGCCCCGCCTACGCGGGGCATGACAGCAGAGAAGATGGAGCTGCTTCGCTCGCAATGACGACGTGGAGAGAGGCTACTGCCCCCTTCCAGCCGCTGCGGGAAGGCTCTAATCTCTTGCCATGTCCGCACCCGAAATCAGGCCCACCCTTGAGGCCGACCTTTCCGCCATCACCGCCATCTACCAGCAGGCCGTTCGCGAGGGCACTGCGACGTTCGAGCTGGAGCCGCCTGACCTGGCCGAGATGACGCGGCGCTACCGCGCCCTGGTGGACGGCGGCTACCCCTATTTCGTCGCCATGCTCGAGGGGCGCGTCGCGGGATACGCCTATGCCGGCGCCTACCGGCCGCGGCCGGCCTATCGCTTCACGGTCGAGAACTCGATCTATCTCGATCCGTCGTTCCACCGCCGCGGCATCGGCCTGTTGCTGTTGGAGTGGCTGGTCATCGAATGCGAGGCGCGCGGCTTCCGCCAGATGATCGCCGTCATCGGCGATTCCGCCAATGCCGGCTCAATCGGTGTGCATACCAAAGGCGGCTTCAAGATGATCGGCACCCATCCCAATGTCGGGCTGAAATTCGGTCGCTGGCTCGACACGGTGATGATGCAGCGCGACCTCGGTGAGGGCGCAAGCACGGTGCCGGGGAAGTAGGGCCCGTAGCCCGGATGGAGCGCAGCGAAATCCGGGGCAGATTATCCGCCGGCACGACGACCCGGATTGTGCTGCGCTCCATCCGGGCTACGAAAGTGCGGCTACACCACCGCCAATTTCCGGTCGATCACCAGCAGCACGCGCTCGAGCTCGTGGCCGCGGCGCAGGATCAGGCCGGTCGCCGAAATCACGCTGTACATGCCCTGCTTGCGCGCGAGCCGCGGGTCTTTCTCGATGCGGTAGATCGGCACTTCGGAAGCGCGGCGAAACACCGAGAACACCGCGCGGTCTTTCAGGAAGTCGATGGCATAGTCGCGCCACTCGCCGTCCGCGACCATGCGACCATACAGATTGAGGATACGGTTCAGTTCGAGCCGGTTGAACGTCACCCGGTTCGCTTGGACAGTCGCAGCGGCGGGACGCGCCACTGCGCGCTGTTCGCTCGGATCGGCATCCTCCGACGTCAGACTCATGGAGCGCCTCCTGTCGCATCAGCATGATCGCGTGCGCGAAGACCGTCCCCGGAACCGCCGATCATGACGGTTGCATGATTGCTCCAACCGTTCGCAACCGCAAGAGGCTCCTGCAAGGGCTGTTGCCAGGGAGCGCTCTCGCTCGGCGGCGAGGCCAGCCGCGGAATCATGACACATGCAACGGTGGAACTTTGCGGCGGCAAACCGTCACGGGATCGTTAGCAGGAATCATAGTATCGCCTTTTTTCCGCCTAGCGACTGCCGCCCTGCATTGCGAAAAAGATTGCGTGCGTTGACCCGGTCCTTTCGGTTCCGGATTCCTCAGCCCCCAGCCCCCCGGGGTCGCGAGGATCGGGTCTGTACGCACGACAAGGAGGGCCAACGCGAGTTGGTCCTTTTTTGTTTGTGGCGGGATGTTTCTGGTGCCTCGTCATTCCGAGACGCGCCTCTTGGCGCGGACCCGGAATCCATTTCTCAACTCGGCAAATGGATCGATGGATTCTCAGGTGCGCAGTTGCGCACCGTAGCTCGCGCCTCGCACCCCAGAATGACGACGGTTAATTTGATCTGAGATGATCTAGTCGCGTCAATGCAATGAGGTGTACGCCGCGCCGAGCATCGGGCCGGGCTTCTCGCGGCTGCCAGCCTGGACATAGACCACCGCGCCGTCGACGCCGTCGCGCGACGTGAGGTTCTCGATCGGCACCGTCCAGCTTTCCTGATGTCCGTTCCAGTCGCCGACCTTGAGCAGGTTGCGCACGACGTTGTGGTAGGTGATCTGCTGCCCGCGGTTTTCGCCGCGGCTGATCTCGATCGGGACCGATCTTGCTATCGAGCAGATCCAGACCTCGCCATGCGAAACCGCGGGCGCGCTGCTCGGCGCCACCGAGACGTTGATCTGCTTGCCCGCGAGCGACATCGTCACGGGCACGCTCATCACGCCGGCGCCCTTGTCGGTCCTGCCGATCGCGCTTTCGATGCCGGCACGATCGCTGCCGATCACATGCGCAGAGCCGTTGACCACGACCTGCGGGGTATAGACCTCGCGGTCGCCGCGCATGCGCGAATAGGCGCGCTGCCGCGCAGAGAAGCGCGAATCGGCCAGCGTGTCCTTCCAGCCAAGATAGTCCCAATAATCGATCGGCATGCTCAGCGCGATGACCGAGGGATCATTGGCGAGCTCGCCGATGACCTTGTCGGCGGGCGGGCAGGACGAGCAGCCCTGGGAGGTGAAGAGCTCGACGACGGCGCGGGGATCGGCCTCCGCGGGACGGATGAAGGCGACGATGGCGCAGATACCGAGCGCCCCCGACCAGAGTGCGCCGGACCATCGCGAAGCCAAATGAGAAGCCATCATTGCAGTCATGTCGAACCAGTCATGTCGAACGCCATTTCGTACGCGTGGGGGATATCCTATCGCCTGATGGTCACCGTAGTCTTACGGGCATGGTACATCCAACCGTCCGATGCGTGATTTTCCGCCAGGCGGGCCTATCCGAAGCATGCCTTAACGCACGAAGGCGGCCTTGTGATAGGCCGCCTTCGTTTAAGCTTCTACTCACTTACCAGTGAGCCATTGTTCACAAATCCGCGCTTACGCGGCGAGCTTGCGCAGCACGTAGTGCAGGATGCCGCCGTTGCGGTAGTAATCGAGCTCGTCCAGCGTATCGATTCGGCAGAGCAGCGAAACGCGCTGCAACGAACCGTCCCCGGAGACGATCTCCGCGGTCAGCTTCTGGCGCGGCTTCAGGTCACCGACGAGACCACGCAGCGTGACCTTCTCATCGCCCTTCAGACCGAGCGACGACCAGGAGGTGCCGTCCTCGAAGGTGAGCGGCAGCACGCCCATCCCGACCAGGTTGGAGCGGTGGATGCGCTCGAAGCTCTGGCAGATCACGGCGCGCACGCCGAGCAGGCGGGTGCCCTTGGCGGCCCAGTCGCGCGAGGAGCCGTTGCCGTACTCGGCACCGGCGAACACCACCAGCGGCACCTGCTCCTGCTGGTACTTCATCGCGGCGTCGTAGATCGACATCTGCTCGCCATCAGGCCAGTGCTTGGTGAGGCCGCCTTCCGGAATGTTGCCGTCGGCGCCCTTGAGCATGAAGTTCTTGATGCGGATGTTGGCGAAGGTGCCACGCATCATCACTTCGTGGTTGCCGCGCCGCGTGCCGTACTGGTTGAAGTCGGCGGGCCGCACCTGGTGCTCGCTGAGATACTTGCCGGCCGGAGAGGTAAGCTTGATCGAGCCCGCCGGCGAGATGTGGTCGGTGGTGATCTTGTCGCCGAACATGGCGAGGATGCGCGCCTCGACGATGTCGGTGATCGGCTCCGGCTCCTTCTTCATGCCGTCGAAATAGGGCGGGTTCTGCACATAGGTCGAGCTCATGTTCCAGCGATAGGTCTCGCTCTCGACCGTCTTGATCTTGCGCCAGTTGGTGTCGCCCTTGAACACGTCGGCATACTTCTTCTTGAAGATCGACGCGGTCACGAACTTCTTCATGAACGCGTTGATCTCCTTCGTCGTCGGCCAGATGTCCTTGAGGTAGACCGGCTTGCCGTCCTTGCCTTCACCGAGCGGCTCGGTGGCGAGGTTCTTGGTGACGCTGCCCGCGAGCGCGTGGGCGACGACGAGCGGCGGCGAGGCCAGATAGTTGGCCTGCACGTCCGGCGAGACGCGGCCTTCGAAGTTGCGGTTACCGGAGAGCACGGCGGCCGCGACGATGCCATTGTCGTTGATCGACTTCGAAATCTCTTCGGGCAGCGGACCGGAATTGCCGATGCAGGTGGTGCAGCCGAAGCCGACCAGGTTGAAGCCGACCTTGTCGAGATCGGTCTGCAGACCGGAATCGGCGAGATAGGCCGCGACCACCTGGCTGCCCGGGGCCAGCGAGGTCTTCACCCACGGCTTGGCCTTGAGGCCCTTCGCGGCAGCATTACGGGCCAGCAGCCCGGCGCCGATCAGGACGCTCGGATTCGAGGTGTTGGTGCACGATGTGATCGCGGCGATCACGACGTCGCCATGGCCCAGGTCGAAATTCTTGCCCTCGACCGGGAAGCGCTTGGTGGGCTCGTCAGCCTTCTTGTATTCGCTGCTGAGCGCGAGCGAAAATCCTTCGGCGACCGAGGGCAGCGCGATGCGGCCTTCGGGACGCTTCGGGCCGGCCATCGACGGCACGACGTCGCCGAGGTCGAGCGTGAGGGTCTCGGTGAACACCGGATCCGCCGATTTCGCGGTACGGAACAGGCCCTGCGCCTTGGCATAGGCCTGCACCAGCGCGACGCGCGGCGCCGCGCGGCCGGAGGTCTTCAGATAATCGACGGCAGCGGCGTCGACCGGGAAGAAGCCGCAGGTCGCGCCATATTCGGGCGCCATGTTGGCGATGGTCGCCTTGTCGGCGACCGAGAGGTGATCGAGGCCGGGGCCGAAGAATTCGACGAACTTGCCGACCACGCCGAGCTTGCGCAGCATCTGCGTCACGGTCAGCACAAGGTCGGTCGCGGTGACGCCTTCCTTCATCGCGCCCTTCAGCTTGAAGCCGACGACGGTGGGCAGCAGCATCGACAGCGGCTGGCCGAGCATGCAGGCTTCGGCCTCGATGCCGCCGACGCCCCAGCCGAGCACGGCGAGGCCGTTGACCATGGTGGTGTGGGAGTCGGTGCCGACGAGCGAGTCGGGATAGGCGACCTCGAAGGTGCCGGTCTTCTTGCCGACCGTCATCTTCTCCTTCTTGGTCCAGACCGTCTGCGACAGATATTCGAGATTGACCTGGTGGCAGATGCCCGTGCCGGGCGGCACCACGGAGAAGTTCGAGAACGCTTTCTGGCCCCACTTCAGGAATTCGTAGCGCTCCTGGTTCTGCTTGTATTCCTCGGTGACGTTCTTGCCGAAGGCTTTGTTGTCGCCGAAGAAGTTCACGATCACGGAGTGGTCGATGACGAGATCGACCGGCACCAGCGGGTTGATCTTCTCGGCATCGCCGCCGAGCTTCTGCATGGCGTTGCGCATCGCGGCGAGATCGACCACGGCGGGCACGCCGGTGAAATCCTGCATCAGCACGCGGGCGGGGCGGAACGCGATCTCATGCTCCAGCGACCGCTTGCGCAGCCATTTCGACACCGCGACGATGTCGTCCTTCTTGACCGTGCGGCCGTCCTCGTTGCGGAGCAGATTCTCGAGCAGGACCTTCATCGAATAGGGGAGTTTCGAAATTCCCTTCAGACCATTCTTCTCGGCCGTGGGCAGGCTGTAATAGACATAGGTCTTGGCGCCGACCTTGAGGGTCTTTTTGCATTTGAAGCTGTCGAGCGAGGTCATGAAAGGAATCCCAATTGTTAGTTATACCCGGCAAGGGGTATCTTAACACCGTCCAGCGAATCCGGTGGGGTCGCTTGCAGGGGCAGGTTGAGTTGCTGCATCAAGTAGTTCCGGGCTTATAGAAGCTTTCTAACCGCGCCGCCACAGCCACAATCGTACCGCAGCAATTCGCGAGCCAAAAATTCCGATGCGCTACCCCAAGATTTTCTTAGGGTTTTCCCTGAGGCCCTTCTGGAGGCTCCGTTGACCGCTTCAACGCGCGGCGGGATGCGGCTCTCCGGCAACGGACTCGTCTGCGTGCGTGGCGGCCGCGAGGTGTTTGCCGGCCTCGATTTCGGGGCCGCCGCCGGCGAGGCACTGGCTGTGACGGGGCACAACGGATCGGGCAAGACGTCGCTGCTGCGGCTGGTCGCGGGCCTGCTCATTCCGGCGGGTGGCATAATCACGCTCGAGGGAGGCAACGCCGAGCTCACGCTTCCCGAGCAGTGCCACTATCTCGGCCATCGCGACGCCCTCAAACCGGCCCTGAGCGTGGCGGAGAATCTGGCATTCTGGGCTGATTTCCTCGGCGGAGAGCGTTTTGACGCGACCGAGAGCCTCGCCGCCGTGGGCCTCGACCATGCCACCGATCTGCCCGCAGCCTTCCTCTCCGCCGGCCAGCGCCGCCGGCTTTCGCTGGCCCGGCTGATCGCCGTTCGCCGCCCGGTCTGGCTGCTGGACGAGCCGACCACGGCACTGGACGTGGCCGGCCAGGACATGTTCGGCGAGCTGATGCGGGATCACCTGGCGCGCGGCGGGATGATCATCGCGGCGACCCACGCCCCGCTCGGGATCGAGGCGCGCGAGTTGCGGATCGGGGGGATGGTGTGATTCCAGTGGACCCTCAGTTTTCCAAGCGGCCGGGCGGCGCCCTGTCCGGTCCCGCCCCCCTTGTGGGGGAGGGCAATCGCCTATGGCTTTCACGGAGCTTGCTTCGCCTCTCCCGCTTGCGGGAGAGGCCGACGCGCTCGCAGAGCGCGGCGGGTGAGGGCTCTCGCCGCGCGGGGACGCTCACCGCAATCCTCAATAGTTCCAACGCGGAGACACCCTCTCCCCAACCCTCCCCCGCAAGCGGGGGAGGGAGCGCGGCTTGCCTCGGGCGCGAGCCGGGCTCACCTGGCCGCCTCGCGGCCGGAGCCACCCCATGACCGCCCTTGCCGCCCTCATCCGCCGGGACATCCGGATCGCGCTCCGCGTTGGCGGCGGGGCGCTGATTGGGGTGCTGTTCTTTCTGACCGTGGTGGTGCTGATGCCGTTCGCGGTGGGGCCGGATTTGGCACTGCTGTCGCGGCTGGGGCCGGCGATCCTGTGGCTCGGCGCGCTGCTGGCGAGCCTGCTCACGCTCGACCGGCTGTTCATGGCCGACCACGAGGACGGCTCGCTCGACCTGATCACGATGAGCCGGACGCCGCTGGAACTCGCCTGCGCCGCCAAGGCGCTGGCGCATTGGCTGGCGGCCGGCCTGCCGCTGATTGTCGCAACCCCCGTGCTCGGCCTCCTGCTCAACCTCGACATGGTCGCCACCGGCGCGGTGGCGCTGACGCTGCTCGCCGGCACGCCGGCCCTGACGTTCACCGGCATGATCGGCGCCGCCCTGGCGGTGACGCTGCATCGCGGCGGGCTGTTGATGGCGGTGCTGGTGCTGCCGCTGTCGATCCCGGTGCTGATCTTCGGGGTCGCGGCGTCGCAAGCCGCGATCAACGGGCCCATGTCATTCGGCGCACCGTTTTCGATCCTCTGCGCGCTGTCGCTGGTCAGCCTGGTGATCGGACCGTTTGCGGCGGCGGCGAGCCTGAAGCATGGACTGGACTGAGATGGGCCCGACCGGGCTTGACCCCGATCAACTTTCGCTGCGCGCTTTCATGCTGATTGCGTGAGCAGCCCCCGGTGATTATCAGGATGCCATGACGCTGATCGACCTCGCCAACCCCTCGCGGTTCCTCGCGCTGACAGCGCGGGTGTTGCCGTGGCTCGCGGCTGCGACCGTCATCCTGCTCGCCATCGGCCTGTACGAGTCGGCGTTCGCGCCCGACGACTATCAGCAGGGCGCGACCGTCAAGATCATGTTCATCCACGTCCCGAATGCGTGGCTGTCGATGTTCGTCTGGGGCGTGATGAGCGTCGCCTCATTGGGCACTCTGGTGTGGCGGCATCCGCTCGCCGATGTCGCCGCCAAAGCCGCCGCGCCGATCGGTGCCGCCTTCACCTTCCTTGCGCTGCTCACGGGCTCGCTGTGGGGCCGTCCGATGTGGGGCACCTATTGGGAGTGGGACGCGCGGCTCACCTCCGTGCTGATTCTGTTCCTGATGTATCTCGGCCTGATGGCACTGTGGCGCGCGGTCGAGGATCCCTCGCGCGCGGCGCGCGCCGCGGCGGTGCTGACCCTGGTCGGCGCGATCAATCTTCCGATCATCAAGTTCTCGGTCGACTGGTGGAACACGCTGCATCAGCCGGCCTCGGTGCTGCGCATGGGCGGCTCGACGCTGGATAGAGCGTTCCTGATTCCGCTGCTGGTGATGGCGGTCGCATTCACGCTGCTGTTCGTCACATTGCATCTGGCGGCGATGCGCAACGAGATCCTGCGCCGCCGCGTCCGCTCCCTGCAAATGATGCAGGCCAGCCGCATCGCATTTTCGAGCGAATTGGGCGCCGGGGCACGTGGAGACAACGGGTCAAAGGAAGTTGGGGCCGTATGATGATGTCGCTCGGCCCCTACGCGTCATTCATCCTCGCATCCTATGCTGCCGCAGCCATCGTGGTCGCGACCCTGATCGGCTGGGTCGTGCTCGATCATCGCAACCAGACCCGGCGCCTGCGCGAGCTCGAGCGCAGCGGCATCACCCGCCGCTCGGGTCGCAGCGCAACGGACGCGCCAAGAGCGCTTACATGAGCGATCAATCGACCTCCACGACACAGCCGCGCCGCACCTTCCTGATGGTGCTGCCGCTGATCGCCTTCATCGGCCTCGCGCTGTTGTTCTGGTTCCGGCTTGGCAGCGGCGATCCCTCGAAAATTCCCTCCGCGCTGATCGGACGGCCGGCGCCGCAGACCACGCTGCCGCCGCTTGAAGGATTGCAGGCTGACAGCACGCAGGTCCCAGGCCTCGACCCGGCCGCGTTCAAGGGCAAGGTCAGCCTGGTCAATGTCTGGGCGTCCTGGTGCGTGCCGTGCCATGACGAAGCGCCACTGTTGACCGAGCTGGCGAAAGACAAGCGCTTCCAGCTCGTCGGCATCAACTACAAGGATGCGCCCGACAACGCGCGGCGCTTCCTCGGCCGCTACGGCAATCCGTTCGGCCGCGTCGGCGCCGATGCCAACGGCCGGGCCTCGATCGAATGGGGCGTCTACGGCGTGCCGGAGACATTCGTCGTCGGCCGCGAAGGCACCATCATCTACAAGCTGGTCGGCCCGATCACGCCGGACAATCTGCGGACCGTGCTGCTGCCGGAGCTGGAGAAGGCGCTGAAGTAATCACGGTCATTCCGGGGCGATGCGACAGCATCGAACCCGGAATCTCGAGATTCCGGGTTCACGCTTCGCGTGCCCCGGAACGACGCCAACCACTTCTCACCCCTTCCGCACATCCCCCGCCTCGGCCTCGCTCGTCTCCAGCGACACCGGCTCGATATGATAGCGCTTGGTCAGCGGCATCTGGGCGATGGCGAAGATCATGGTCAGCGGGGTCACGCCGAACACCTTGAAGTTCACCCAGAAATCCGTGCTCTGGGTGCGCCAGACGATTTCGTTCAAGACCGCCATGCCGGCGAAGAACAGCGCCCAACGCAGCGTGAGGATGCGCCAGCCCTGCGGGGTTAGGTTGAACATCTGGTCAAACATCACGGCGATGAAGGAGCGGCCGAACAACAGTCCGCCGCCGAGGATCGCGGCGAACAGGCCGTAGATGATGGTCGGCTTGACCTTGATGAAGGTCTCGTCGTGCAGCACCAGCGTCAGCGTGCCGAACACCAGCACGACGACGCCGGTCACGATCGCCATGATCGGGATGTGGCGCGTCACCACATAGGAGGCGATCATCGCCGCCACGATCGCGACCATGAAGGCGCCGGTCGCAGCGAACAGGTTGAACTTCGCATTGACGAAGAAGAAGACGAGCAGCGGACCGAGCTCGGTCGCAAGCTTGAACAGCGGATGCGGTTGGGTCTTGTCCATTCTTAGCTTTCAATTCCGGCAATGGCGCGAGCGAAATCGCGCGCGGTGAACGGCGCGAGATCGTCGACGCCTTCGCCGACCCCGATGAAGTGCACCGGCAATTTGAATTTCTCCGCGAGCGCCACCAGGATGCCGCCGCGCGCGGTGCCGTCGAGCTTGGTCATCACGAGGCCGGTGACGCCGGCGGTGCGATGGAAAGCCTCGACCTGCGACAGCGCGTTCTGGCCCACGGTGGCATCGAGCACGAGCAGCACCGCATGTGGCGCGGAGGCGTCCACCTTGCGGATGACGCGCACGACCTTTTCGAGCTCCTTCATCAGCTCGGACTTGTTCTGAAGCCGGCCGGCCGTGTCGATCAGGAGCACGTCGCTGTTCTGCTCCCTGGCCGCCGTCAGCGCATTGAAGGCGAGGCTTGCCGAATCCGAGCCTTGGGCAGCGGCAATGACGGGCGTCTTGGTCCGCTCGCCCCAGACCTTGAGCTGCTCGATGGCTGCTGCGCGAAACGTATCGCCCGCGGCCAGCATCACCTTGCGGCCCTCGGACGCGAATTTTTGCGAAAGCTTGCCGATGGTGGTGGTCTTGCCGGAGCCATTGACGCCGACCACAAGAATGACGAACGGCTTCCTGGCCGGGTCGATCTCAAGCGGCTTTGCCACCGGCGACAACACCTTCTCGACCTCGGTCGCAACGACGTCCTTGACCTCGTCCGCCGAGATCGCCTTGTCGTAGCGGCCCGTGCCGACCGCATCGGCGATCCGGACCGCAACCTGCGTGCCGAGATCGGCGCGCAGCAGCACGTCCTCGATATCGTCGAGCATGGCGCGGTCGAGCTTGCGCTTGGTGACGAGGTCGGCGACCGCGGTCCCGAGCGAGGACGAGGTGCGCTTCAGCCCGTTGGACAGGCGCCGCCACCAGCTCAGCTTGGGGGTGTCGGAGGTGGTATCGTTCATGCTGGCGTGTTAGCCGTTCCCGGTTCTAAACGAAAGTCTTGCAATTGCTCGATGTTCCCGAATTGACCGCCGATGAAATCCTGGGCCGCGTGCTCCATCGCGACGGATTGATGCTGGTCATCGACAAGCCGGCCGGCCTGCCGGTGCATCGCGGGCCCAAGGGCGGCGCCAATCTGGAAGCCTCGTTCGACGCACTGCGTTTCGGCCTGCCCCGCCCGCCGGTGCTTGCCCACCGGCTGGACAAGGACACCTCAGGCTGTCTCGTGCTCGGCCGCCATCGCAAAGCAACCGCCTCGCTCGGCCTGTTGTTCAAGCATGGCAAGATCGGCAAGACCTATTGGACGGTGGTCGAGGGCGGTCCCGCCGAGGACGAAGGCACGATCGATATGCCGCTCGGCCGGCTCAACGCCGAACGGGGCTGGTGGCAGAAGCCCGACCCTGAAGGCCAGAAGGCAATCACCAACTGGAAGGTGATGGGGCGTGGCGATGGCCTGACCTGGCTCGCCATGGAACCGGTGACGGGACGGACCCATCAATTGCGGGTGCATTCGGCGTCGACCGGCTGGCCGATCTTCGGCGATAACATTTACGGCAATGGCCCGCGTTTCGGCGAGCCGAAGCTGCATCTGCATTCCCGCGAGATCGTGGTGCCGATCTCCAGGAATAAAGACCCGGTCCGCGTGGTGGCGCCCGCCCCGCCCCACATGCACGAACGGCTCCGCGCCTGCGGCTGGAACGGGGAATAGCCTCATGGTGAGGAGCGCGGAACGCGCGTCTCGAACCATGAAGGCCCGGATCTCACCTGCGGCCATCCTTCGCCCGCTTCGCGGGCTCCTCAGGATGAGGAGAAGCGCGCGATGGTTTACGAAACCTTCAGTGCTCGTCTCTAAAGATAGCGACTGCTTAGAACAAGCCTTAGTAATCCCGCTCAGGACGAGCAGTGCGTCATGTCCACGGCCGAGCTATCGATCATCGACGAGGTCGAATCCGCGATCCGGGCCGGCTCGGCGGAAAAGGGCCTGGAAACCGCCCGGCGCGTGACCGACCTGTTCTTGTCCTCCGCCGGCAGTTTTGACGACGAGCAGATCGCGCTGTTCGACGACGTGCTCGAGCGCCTGATCGGCACCATCGAGCTGCGCGCCATCGCCGACATGGGCGCGCGCGTTGCGCTCGCCGAGATCAGCGCGCAGCTGGCGCCGATCGCGCAGGCGCCGCCCTCGGTGATCCGGCGGCTCGCCAACAATGACGAGATCCGCATCGCCGGTCCCGTGCTGCAGGAATCCGCGCGCCTCGACGATGGCGATCTGGTCAAGATCGCAGGCTCGAAAGGCGAGCCGCATCTGCTCGCAATCGCCGGCCGGTGGTGGCTCAAGGAGATCGTCACCGACGCGCTGCTGGCACGCCGCTATCCGAGCGTCAGCCGGCGGCTCGCCGCCAATCCAGGCGCGCGCGTTTCCGGCGGCGGCTTCGCCGTTATCGTCGGACAGGCCGAGTCCGATCCGGAGCTCGCCGTCAGCGTCGGCGTCCGCGTCGATTTGCCCTCGGAGTTGCGCCGCCAGTTGCTGCGCTCGGCGACGGATGTGGTTCGCACCCGCCTGTTGTCGCGCGCGCCGCCGCATCTGTTCGAGGAGATCCAGAGCGCGATCGCAGCGGTCACCGTCGGCGTCGAGCGCGAGATGTCGGGCGTGCGCGACTTCGAAGGCGCCAAGCGCGCCATCGCCAATCTGAAGGCGTCCGGCCAGCTCAATGAGGCGACGCTGTTCGGGTTTGCCAGGCAGCGACGATATGAAGAAGCCGTCGCAGCCTTGGCTGCGCTGTCCGGATCGGCCATCGAGGTCATTCGTCCGTTGATGCAGAGCTTGCGCGAAGACGGCCTGCTGGTGCCGTGCCGCGCGGCGCAGCTCAGCTGGGAAACCACGGCCGCCGTGCTCGAAAGCCGGTTCGCCACCGGCGCAATGAAGCCGACCGACCTCGCCAGGGCGCAAGCCAATTTTGCCCGCATGACGCCGGAGAATGCACGGCGGACGTTGCGATTCTGGCAGGTAAGGGCGTTGTAGGTTTTTTGGCGCGCGCTGCGCGCGACACATTCGGTGTCGTCCCGGCGAAGGCCGGGACCCATAGCCACAGGGCGAGGTTTGGCGAAGGCTGGTCGTTCGGGATCAGAACCGTGCGCGTTCGATAGACCTCGCGGTATGGGTCCCGGCCTTCGCCGGGACGACGTTCGGGCAAGTACAGCGTCTCAGCAGCTACACCTTCAGCCGCCCACCATCGCTGCCGCCGATCTTCAGCGGCACGATGCTGCCCAGCTCTGCGCCCGCGATCGCCACCGGTAGATAATGCTCGGTCCGTCCCTGGCTCTCGCTCTCGATCAGCACTTCGCGCCTCGCGCCCACTTCGGCCTGCAGCCGCTGCCGCAGCGCCGCTTCTCCAGCCACCCGCAATCGCCTCGCACGTTGCTTGATCACGCTCCCCGCGACCTGCGGCATCCGCGCAGCCGGCGTGCCGGGGCGTGGGGAATAGGGGAACACGTGCAGGAAGGTCAGGCCGCATTCCGCGACGAGATCGAGCGAGCGCGAGAACATCTCCTCGGTCTCGGTCGGGAAACCCGCGATGATGTCGGCGCCGAACGCGACATCGGGGCGCAGGCGGCGCACCTGATCGCAGAACGCGATCGCATCCTTGCGCGAGTGCCGCCGCTTCATGCGCTTCAGGATCATGTCGTCGCCGGATTGCAGCGACAGATGCAGATGCGGCATCAGGCGCGCATCATCGGCGATGGCCTCGAGCAGATCGCGGTCCGCCTCGATCGAATCGATCGAGGAGATGCGCAGGCGCCGCAGCTCCGGCACATGCCGCAATATCTGCCTGACCAGCATGCCGAGCTTCGGCGTGCCCGGCAGATCGGCGCCATAGCTGGTGAGATCGACACCGGTCAGCACGATCTCGGCATGGCCGCGTTCGACGAGCGCGCGGACCTGCTCGACCACCGCGCCCATCGGCACCGAGCGCGAATTTCCGCGGCCATAAGGGATGATGCAGAAGGTGCAGCGATGGTCGCAGCCGTTCTGCACCTGCACGAACACGCGCGGCAGGCCGCTCGCAAAGCCGTCGATGAGATGCGGCGCCATCTGCTTCACCGCCATAATGTCGCTGACGGCGATCTTTTCGCCCGCGCCAAGATCGAACGCGTCGCGCGCATTGCGCCAGGCGGAAGCGCGCAGCTTGTCGTCATTGCCGACGACCCGATCGACCTCGGCCATGCCGGCAAACATCTCGCTTTGCGTCTGCGCGGCGCAGCCGGTGACGACGATGCGCGCAGCGGGACGCTCGCGCTTCAATTTGCGGATCGACTGGCGCGCCTGCGCCACGGCCTCGTTGGTGACCGCGCAGCTGTTGATGACGATGGTATCTTCGAGCCCGGCGCCCTCCGCCTCATGGCGGATCACCTCGGCCTCGAAGGCATTGAGGCGGCAGCCGAAGGTGACGACCTCGACCGCCATTACCCGACCGGCGCGAACAGCGCCGGATCGAAGCTGCCCTCATATTCGAAGGTCGCGGTGCCCGTCATCAGCACGTGGTCGTCGCGCTCGCGCCATTCGATGCCGAGTTGGCCGCCGGGCAGCGTGATCTCGACGTTGCGGCTTGTGCGCTTCAGCCGCGCCGCGGCAACCGCCGTCGCGCAGGCGGCCGAACCGCAAGCCCTGGTCAGGCCCGCGCCGCGCTCCCAGGTGCGGATGGTGATGTGTTCGCGATCGACGATATGGGCGAGCGTGATGTTGGCGCGGTCCGGGAAGATCGGATGGTTCTCCAGTAGCGGCCCGAAGCGTTCGAGATCATAGGCGTCGACGTCATCGACCCAGAAGATCGCATGCGGATTGCCCATGCTCACCACCGACGGCGAATGCAGGATCGGATTGTCGATCGGGCCGATCTGCAATTCGATGTAGCGGGTGTCGCGAAACTCCTCCGCCAGCGGAATGTCCTGCCAGCCAAACTTTGGCGCGCCCATGTCGACCGTGTAGAGGTCGGGCGACGGCCCTTGCCAGCAATTGAGCAATCCGGCGCAAGTCTCGAACGTCACCGCAGCCTGGCCGGTCTTCTCGAACACACGCCGCACCACGCAGCGCATGCCGTTGCCGCAGGCGCCGGCCTCCGAGCCGTCATTGTTGTAGATGCTGATGAAGGCTTCAGTGCCGGCGAGCCGCGGCTTCTGAAGCACCATAAGCTGGTCGTAGGGCACGCCGCCTTGCGCGGACGCTACCGCGCGAGCGTCATCCGGCGTCACCTTTGAGGTGGAATCGCGCATGTCGACAACGACGATCTCGTTGCCGATGCCGTTCATCTTGACAAATGCGTGGTTGTCCAGCGCGCTCATGAAAAATCCTGAATTTCGCCTGCCTTATATGGCGATCCTCGGCAGGTTGGCCAGTGATTTGGCGCCGGCAGAAGACCGTCTGCCATGCAGCCTGCCATGACGCATCTGTCATGGGACGAATTCGGCGGTCGCGTGTTAGAACGGCGCAGCTCGCGCGAGAACCGGGACGCGCGTGCGGGTTGAGGCCTTGGTGGGTTAAGGCCTTGGTACGTAAGGTTTTGGGGAGAATTAGAATGAATCTGTTTTGTCGTCTCGCTCTGGCCGCGCTGATCCCGGCGGCAACCCTGTCGGTGAGCCTTTCCGGCGGTTGGGCGCAAACCCCGAGCCCGGCGCCGGCCGCCTCGGCCAGCCCCTCTCCGGCGCCGTCGGCTTCGCCGTCCCCGGCCGCGAGCGCCTCGCCCGCTCCTGCGGCAACGCCCACGCCGGCGGCCAGCGCTTCACCCTCGCCCAGCCCGGCCCCGCCGCCCGCCGCAGCCGCCACCCCTGCCCCGGTGCAGACCGCCGATCCCTTCGGCCAGGAAACCACGCTCGAGGCCAGGAAAGTCGTGATGGTCAAGGGCACCGCCAACTGGGATTCTGCGTTCGACACGCTGGTCGACGCCTTCAAGGCGCTGAACGCGGTTCTGGACAAGCAGGGCATCAAGCACGCGGGCAATTCGATGATCGTCTACACCTCGACCGACGACACCGGCTTCACCTTCTTCGCCGAGATCCCGGTCGACCAGGATCCGAAGAACCTGCCCAAGGACATGAGCATCGGCAAATCGCCGGAAGGCAAGGCGCTGAAATTCGTCCATCGCGGCTCCTACGACAACATGGACAACACTTATGAGGCGATCACCAATCACCTCGACGACAAGAAGCTGGAAGCCAAGGACACTTTCATCGAGGAGTACCTCACCGATCCCCTCAAGACGGCCGAGGACAAGCTCGTGATCAACGTGTTCGTACCGCTGAAGTGAAACCGATGAAAAAGTCCATTGCCCTTGCCGCCGTCCTGGCCACCACATTGCTCGCAGCGCCGGCACTCGCCGACGATTTTCCATCCGCCATTTCGGTGAGCGGCGAGGCGACCGTTTCCGCCGCACCCGATCTCGCGCGGATCGATGCGGGCGTCGCCAATGACGCCAAAACTGCGAAGGAGGCCTCCGACGTCAACAACGCCGCGATGGGCAAGGTGCTGCTGGCGCTGAAGGGCGCCGATATTTCCGAGAAGGACTATCAGACCTCGCGGCTGTCGCTGCAGCCGCAATACGGCCAGAACAAATCAACTGGAGCCTCGCCGGTGGTCGGCTTCCGCGCCTCTAACCGGGTCACCGTGAAGATCCGCGACGTGACCAAGGTCGCCGGCATCATCGACACGCTGGTCGGCGCCGGCGCCAACGACATCGGCAACATCTCCTTCGAGGTGACACAAGCCTCGAAACTGCTCGACGACGCCCGCGAACAGGCCGTGGCCGATGCCCGCCGCAAGGCCGAGATCTACGCCAAGGCCACCGGCGTCACGTTAGGGGCGCCGCTCAGCATCTCCGAAGGCGGCGGACCGATGCCGCTGTTCAAGTCGCGCATGGCGACGGCGCCAATGGCAGCCACCGCTGCCGTCGCGCCAGGCGAGGAAACGCTGTCCGTGACGGTGAATGTGAGCTGGGCGATCAAGCAGGGGCCGTAGGCAAGCGCCGTAAGAGGCACGCTGTAGCAACACCAAAACTGTCGTCCCGGCGAAGGCCGGGACCCATAGCCTCAGGGAGAAGTTTGGCGAAGACTGGCAGTTATCGAACACAGCGCGGTACTGTCGCCGAGTCATCGCCGATACATCACGCGGTATGGGTCCCGGCCTTCGCCGGGACGACGAGTTGTATGCGTGGGAACACCAGGACTAAATCTCCACCACTTGCCCCGGCTTCATCGCCACGAACCGCTGCTGCGGAATCTTCGCTGCATCGAGCGCCTCAAGCAGCGCCTTGGCGGGCGCGTCGATCGCTTCATCGGTTAGCTGAAACGTGCCGTGATGATGCCCGAGCGCTTGCTGCGCACCGCAGTCCAACAGCGCCTTCACCGCATCTTCCGGATTCATGTGCTGGTCCTGCATGAACCAGCGCGGCGCGTAGGCGCCGATCGGGAGGATTGCCAGACGCAACGGCCCGTGCTTCTCGGCGACGCGGCGGAAATGCCCGCCGTCGCCATAGCCGGAATCGCAGACGACGTAGATTTTTCCCGCCGGCGTCTCGAGCACGAAGCTCGCCCACAGCGCCTTGTTGCGGTCGAACATGCCGCGTGCCGACCAGTGCCGGGTCGGCACCAGCGTCACGGCGATGCCGCCGCCAAGCTCGACGCGATCATGCCAGTCGAACGCCTCGACCTTGATCGCGGAATCGGCGCTCCGCATCGTCAAATCGTTGCCGAGCGGCGTGACCACGCGCGGCGCAAAATTCTTGGCGAGCCGCGACAGCGTCGCGACGTCGAGATGATCGTAATGGCCATGCGAGACCAGCACGACGTCGATCTTTGGCAACTTCTCGAAGGCAATGCCGGGATCGTTGTGGCGCTTTGGTCCGGCCCATCCCACCGGCGAGACCCGCATCGACCAGACGGGATCGATCAGGACGTTGAGTCCGCTGGTCTGGATCAACCAGCTTGCGTGACCGACGAAGGAAAGCCGCACCTTGTCGCCATCGACCCGGGCCGGCGGGGTATCGGCGTAAGGGCTCGGCGCCCAGTCCGGCCAGACCGCGCGCTTGCGGCCGCCGCCGAATTGCCAGCGAAAGACTTCGCCGAGCGATCTCGGTGGCGCGCCGTCAGGATCGAAGAAGTGCAGGCCGTCGAAATGGTCGGAGACGGGTCCGTCGTAGGTTTTCATGCGGAAGATCCAAAGGGACGGGATACCGACCAGCGCGGCACCGCCGGCAAGCAGTCCAAGCATACGGCGGCGGGTGATCGGCACGGGCGGGCTTCAGGGGTGGTCGCAGTGGTAAGACATCACTGCCCTATATGGGCGGGTTCGCCGGAAAAGGAACCATCGCCGGAAGCTGCACCTTTTCAAGGCCTTGCCCTTCCGAAGGCGTCTCGGCACCCTAACTTTCCTTGACTTTCGGGCGTGAGCGGCGTTTAACCCCGCCACTTCCTCGGAAAGGCTTTCTTTTCGACCCGCCCACTGGTCCTGGAGACCAGAGGCCAACGCCCGACAGCGCTGTGCGCCCTCGGGCGTAAAGGTGTTTGGAAGATCGCTTCCCAGGGAAGTGGTCATCCGAAGGCGGGGGATCCAGTATTCCAGAGACGGCTCGGCTTAAACCGAGGCGCCGCGGCGTACTGGATGCCCCGGTCAAGCCGGGGCATGACAGTGGTGAATACGGCAACCCTGCGCGAGCAGGACAAGGGACAACGGCATTGTTCGACAGTCTGTCGGAACGGCTTGGCGGCATTCTCGATCGTCTGACGGGGCGCGGTGCGCTGACCGAAAAGGACGTCGACGCCGCGATGCGCGAGGTCCGCCGCGCGCTGCTGGAGGCCGACGTCGCGCTGGAGGTGGTGCGCAGCTTCACCGAACGCGTCCGCGAGCAGGCGATTGGCGCCACCGTCGTCAAGTCGGTCACGCCCGGCCAGATGGTGGTCAAGATCGTCCATGACGAGCTGATCAACACGCTCGGCGCCGAAAGCCAGACCATCGACGTCAATTCCGTGCCGCCGGTGCCGATCATGATGGTCGGCCTGCAAGGCTCCGGCAAGACCACCACCACCGCGAAGCTCGCCCGCCGCCTGGTCCAGCGCGACAAGCGCAAGGTGCTGATGGCCTCGCTCGACGTCTATCGCCCGGCGGCGATGGAGCAGCTGGCCGTGCTCGGGCGCGATCTCGACATTCCGACGCTGCCGATCGTGGCCGGACAGCAGCCGGCGCAGATCGCGAAGCGTGCGCTGGAAGCCGGCAAGCTCGGCGGCTACGACGTCGTGCTGCTCGACACCGCCGGCCGCACCACGCTCGACGAAGAGATGATGGCGGAAGCAGCAGCCATCAAGGCTGCCGCGAATCCGCATGAAGTGCTGCTGGTCGCCGACAGCCTCACCGGCCAGGATGCCGTCAATCTCGCCCGCGCCTTCGACGAGCGCGTCGGCCTCACCGGCATCGTGCTGACGCGTGTGGACGGCGACGGCCGCGGCGGCGCCGCGCTGTCGATGCGCGCCGTCACCGGCAAGCCGATCAAGCTGATCGGCACCGGTGAAAAGACCGACGCGCTGGAGGATTTCCATCCCGACCGTATCGCGGGGCGCATCCTCGGCATGGGCGACGTCGTGTCGCTGGTCGAGCGCGCCGCCGCCAATATCGACGCCGAGAAGGCCGCGCGCACGGCCGAGCGCATGCGCAAGGGCCAGTTCGACCTCAACGACATGCGCGAGCAGCTGTTGCAGATGGCGAGCATGGGCGGCATCAGCGGTCTGATGGGCATGATGCCCGGCATCGCCAAGATGAAGAACCAGATCGCGGCCGCCGGCATCGACGACAAGATTCTGAAGCGCCAGGTCGCGGTGATCGATTCCATGACGCGCGACGAGCGCCGTCATCCCGATCTGCTCAAGGCCAGCCGCAAGAAGCGCATCGCGGCGGGAAGCGGCCAGAGCGTCGAGCAGGTCAACAAGCTGCTCAAGATGCACCGGAACATGGCCGATATGATGAAGGCCATGGGCTCTGGCAAGCGCGGTCCGCTCGCCGGCATCGCGCAAGCCATGGGCTTTGGCGGCGGCATGAAGCCGCCCTCGCCGGAAGAGATGAAGGTCTTGCAGGACAAGATGCAGGGTGGTGGCGGCCAGGGCCTGCCCAGCCTGCCGAAGGATCTGCCGCCTGGCCTGCGCCAGGGCCTCCCGAATGTGCCGGGGCTCACGGGCCTCAGCAACAAGCCGACCCTGCCCGGGCTCGGCGGCTTTCCCGGACTGGGGAAGAAGAAGTGAGGGCATTCTCGCCTCGTCATTCCGGGGCGCGCCGTCAGGCGCGAGCCCGGAATCCATTCCTTCGCGCGTATGCGGCGCGATGGATTCCGGGCTCGCGCTTCGCGCGCCCCGGAATGACGAACCAACCTTTGAATTAACAGCTACTCAGGAGAACCAGATGTCCGTCGTTATCCGCCTCGCCCGTGCAGGCACCAAGAAGCGCCCCGTCTATCACGTCGTCGTCGCCGATTCGCGCTTTCCGCGCGATGGCCGCTTCATCGAGCGTCTCGGCTATTTCAATCCGCTCCTGCCGAAGGACAACGAGACCCGGCTGAAGCTCGACATGGACAAGGTGAAAGCCTGGCTCGCCAAGGGCGCGCAGCCCTCGGACCGCGTGTCGCGCTTCCTCGATGCCGCCGGTGTCAAGAAGCGCGAAGCGCGCAACAACCCGGAAAAGGCCGTGCCGCGCAAGGAGCGCAAGGCGCAGGCCGAAGCCGCTGCGAAGGCCTGAGGCTAATCGATGCCGGCGCTGATCTGCGTCGCGCGGATCGGCGCCGCGCATGGCGTGCGCGGCGCGGTCAAATTGTGGACCTTCACCGAAGATCCCTTTGCCATCAGGCACTACGGTCCGCTTTCGACCAAGGACGGCAAGCGCCAGTTCGAGCTGGCGCAGGCCCGCGAAGCCAAGGATCATCTGGTCGCGACCTTCAAGGGCGTCACGAGCCGCGATGAGGCCGAGCGCCTCAACGGCATCGAGCTCTACATCGCGCGCGAAAAACTGCCCGCGACCGACGAGGGTGAATATTATCACACCGATCTGATCGGGCTCACCGCCGTCACCACGGCGGGCGATGCGCTCGGCCGCGTGCTCGCGATCCACAATTTCGGCGCCGGCGACATCATCGAGATCGCGCCCCCCAAAGGCACGACGATGCTGCTGCCGTTCACCAATGCTGTGGTGCCGGAGGTTGATCTCGCCGGCGGCCGCGTCGTCATCGCGCTGCCGCAGGAGATCGAGGGTGACGAGCGGAACGACAATCCCTCCCCGGGTCGTCCCGGCGAAGGCCGGGACCCATAACCACAGCCCGTGGTTTTTGGCTAAACTGGTCGCTCCGATCATCGCAACACGAAGTGCGGTGTTTATGGGTCCCGGATGTGCGCTCCGCTTCGCTGCGCTTGTCCGGGACGACGAGACTAGGATGCTATGACCAACCCCTCACCTTGGCGCGCGACGGTGCTGACGCTGTTTCCGGAGATGTTTCCGGGGCCGCTTGGCGTCAGCCTGGCCGGACGGGCGCTGGCCTCCGGCCTCTGGGAGATCGATGCGCGGGACATCCGGGCCTCCGCCACCGATCGCCACCGCAGCGTCGACGACACTCCGGCCGGCGGCGGCCCGGGCATGGTGCTGCGGGCCGACGTTCTGGCGGCGGCGATTGACGCAGCTGAGACCGGGTCCGACCGACCCCGCCTGCTGATGAGCCCGCGCGGTCGGCCATTGACCCAGGCCCGCGTCACGGAGCTGGCCCAGGGCCCCGGCCCCCTGATCGTCTGCGGACGGTTCGAGGGGATCGACCAGCGGGTGATCGATGCGCGCGGCCTCGAGGAGGTCTCGATCGGCGATTACGTGCTGTCCGGCGGCGAAATCGCGGCGCTGGCGCTGATCGACGCCTGCGTCCGGCTGCTGCCGGGGGTGATGGGCAAGGAAGCCTCGGGAACCGAAGAGAGCTTTTCCGACGGTCTGCTCGAATACCCCCAATATACCCGTCCGCAGCTGTTCGAGGGGGTTCCGATCCCAGAGATCCTGACCTCCGGCGACCATGCCAAGGTGGCAGCCTGGCGGCGGGCGGAATCCGAGGCGCTGACGGCGGCCCGGCGGCCGGATTTGTGGGCGAAAGCCCCGAATCGGCCCGGACGCCAAAAAACGCCAAAAAACAAGACAGACGGGTGACAAACGGTCCGGCTTGCCTTATAGCAGCGCCAAATCCGCAAGAGCTGGATAAACGAATTTCGCGCAGCCCCCGTTTCCTAAGGCTGGGCGCGCCGATGGAGATTTACCCATGAACCTGATCCAACAGCTTGAAAAAGAGCAATTCGACAAGCTCTCCGCCGGCAAGGATATCCCGGAGTTCGGTCCCGGTGATACCGTGATCGTCAACGTGAAGGTGGTCGAAGGCGACCGCACCCGCGTGCAGGCCTATGAAGGCGTTTGCATCGGCCGTTCCGGCGGTGGCCTCAACGAGAGCTTCACCGTGCGCAAGATTTCGTATGGCGAGGGCGTCGAGCGCGTGTTCCCGGTGATGTCGCCGATGATCGATTCGATCAAGGTGGTGCGCCGCGGCAAGGTGCGTCGCGCCAAGCTCTATTATCTGCGCAATCTCCGCGGCAAGTCGGCCCGCATCGTCGAGAAGAAGCAGGACCGCCCCACCGCCGTCAACGAGTAAGCTCCGCTTACAGACGAGTTTCGAAAAGCGCGGGGCCAAAGCCCGCGCTTTTTTGTTTGGGCTCCGCTGTCATTGCGAGCGCAGTGGCGCAGCGAAGCAATCCAGAATCGTTCGGCGGAGGGATTCTGGATTGCTTCCTCGCAAGAGCTCCTCGCAATGACGATCATGGAAGCCTCTCGCGCTTTCACCGCTCCGTGCTATATAATCTCTAGAATGTTTCCATATCTGACCAGCCTGTCATCCGCCACGCGCATCGTCATCGACGATCGCTCGCGCTTGCCCGGCCGGTTCTTCGGACGCTTCGCGACTTCGGCAACGTCAGAGCTTAGTCCCGCAGCCTGAAGGCTGCGCTGAAGACGACCATGTTGCCCCGCGCCACCCGCGCTCATCGCTGACACACATTCCCGGAGCTGACGCTCATGTCCAAGCCCACCACACTGTATGACAAGATCTGGAACGACCATTTGGTCCACGAAGCCGAGGACGGCACCTGCCTGCTCTACATCGACCGCCACTTGGTCCACGAGGTGACCTCGCCGCAGGCCTTCGAAGGCCTGCGCGCCACCGGGCGCAAGGTCCACGCGCCGGAGAAGACGCTGGCCGTGGTCGATCACAACGTGCCGACCACCGACCGCAGCAAGCCGAACCCCGACCCTGAAAGCATCGAGCAGATCAAGGCGCTGGCCGACAATGCCAAGGAGTTCGGCATCGAATATTACAACGAGTTCGACAAGCGCCAGGGCATCGTCCACGTCATCGGCCCCGAGCAGGGCTTCACGCTGCCCGGCACCACCATCGTCTGCGGTGACAGCCACACCTCGACGCATGGCGCGTTCGGCGCGCTCGCGCACGGCATCGGCACCTCCGAGGTCGAGCACGTGCTGGCGACGCAGACGCTGATCCAGAAAAAGGCCAAGAACATGCGGGTCACCGTCGACGGCAAATTGCCGGACGGCGTGACGGGCAAGGATATCATCCTCGCCATCATCGGCGAGATCGGCACCGCGGGCGGCACCGGCTACGTGCTGGAATACGCCGGTGACGCGATCCGTGCGCTGTCGATGGAAGGCCGCATGACCGTCTGCAACATGTCGATCGAAGGCGGCGCGCGCGCCGGCCTCGTCGCACCCGACCAGAAGGCGTACGACTTCCTGCGCGATCGTCCCAAGGCACCGAAGGGTGCGGACTGGGACGCGGCGATGCGCTACTGGGAAAAGCTGAGCTCGGACGAGGGCGCGCATTTCGACCACGAGCTGCGGCTCGACGCAGCCAAGCTGCCGCCGATCGTGACCTGGGGCACCAGCCCCGAGGACGTGATCTCGGTGACGGGCTTCGTGCCCGATCCCGACAAGATCGCGGACGAAGCCAAACGTCTCTCCAAGCATCGCGCCTTGAAGTACATGGGCCTGGCCGCGGGCACCAAGATCACCGACATCAAGCTCGACCGTATCTTCATCGGCTCCTGCACCAACGGCCGCATCGAAGATCTGCGCGCCGCCGCCAAGATCGCGGAGGGCAAGCAGGTCTCTGGCCATGTCAACGCCATGGTCGTGCCGGGCTCCGGCATAGTAAAGGAGCAGGCCGAGGCGGAAGGTCTGGACAAGATCTTCATCAAGGCCGGCTTCGAATGGCGCGAGCCGGGCTGCTCGATGTGCCTCGCCATGAACCCGGACAAGCTGAAGCCGGAAGAGCGCTGCGCCTCGACCTCGAACCGCAATTTCGAGGGACGCCAAGGCTTCAAGGGCCGCACCCATCTGGTCTCGCCGGCGATGGCGGCAGCGGCTGCGATCGCGGGCCACTTCGTCGACGTCAGGGAGTGGCGCTGAGCCACTCGCCTGCAATTTGAACGAAAGCGGCAAACCGCCGTTAAGGGGCGTCGCCCACATTGCATCCTCGCGACGGTTCGCGAGGATGCGCCATGGCCAACAAGCCTGAATATGTCGATCTGATCAGCGCGGCGACCCGCCAGCACCGGCGGCGTGCGACGCCGTTGCGCATTGTCTCCGAGCCTGAGATCGAAGAGACCTCGCGACTGAGCCGCTGGCCGCCGGCGATGTTCAAGCAGTGGAAGCTCGACAACCTGATGCGGTGGAAACCGGCTTCATGGAAGCTGAGGGATTGGCTCTGAGCCGCGCGATGAACAAAGGGCGCCCAACGACGCCCTTTTTCATTTCGCTTGCTATGCCTGCTCACCAATAGCGGTACGGATGATGCCAGCGGTGCCAATGGTGCCAGTGGCAAATGCGGCGCGGGCCGTAATAGGTCCAGATGATCCGGCAGCGGCGCGGATAGTGATAGTAGGGATAGTAGCCGCCGTAGAAGCGCCGATGGAAGTGGCGATGCCCGTAGAAGGAAGGGCGATAGCCGCCGTAACGGTGGAATCCGCCGTAGTGGCGGAATCCGCCATAGCGATAACCACCGCCGTGAAACGCCGGGGCGGCACGGAAGCCGCCGGCATGGAAGCTGCCGCCGTGGAAGCCGCCGAAATGTGCGCCACCACCGTGGAAGCCACCACCACCGTGGAAGCCTCCACCACCGTGGAAACCGCCCCCGCCATGGAAGCCTCCACCACCATGTCCGCCGCCGCCGTAACGAACTTGCGTCATCATGTCGTCGGGCGCGACCTTCGCGGCCGGCAGCGCCGACGGATTGATCGGCGTCATCGCTTCAGCGCGACGCGCAGTCCCGGCCGACAGCATCAACGTGGCGATGGCCGCAAGGCCGAGCAAGCGCATCGGGCTTGTCACGACACTCAAAGTCCTCAGCATGGAACTCTCCCTGAATCTGAACAGCGGAGTTGCGAGGCGCGTTTTATCTCGCGTCATCTCTGTTCATGCGCGGTCGCTCCCACAATGAAATTAAGGACAGCGACGTGAATGCGTCATGAATGAACGACGCCCGCGCAGCGCGCGTCACGTCACCAAAACGGGCCGTAGCCGAACACGAACGGTGCGGGCACGCCGTAAGGATAGGGACGGTAATACACGGGCCGCGCGTAATAGTGCGGATCAGGACGCCGCGTGTATCGCGCGATGTCGTCGTATCGCGGATGTCGTCGTGCATCGAAAACCGCGCGCCCGGCGGAGGCGTCCGGCAGCTTCGTCAGCCTCTGCGCGGCGGACGCGTGGGGCAGGCCAATCGCGAGCCCGGCAACGACGGCCAATGCGATCCATCTCGTCATCGCGACCTCCGCCCGCGCACTGATTCCGGATCAGCCCCGGCGCCAGTAGCAGCTCATACGCGGCACGATTACCGTGCCGCTCGGCCTGAATTCCTGCACATAGGTCGCGTTGCACTCGCGGACCGCATCGGGGCCGGGGTTGTAGCGGGGATAGACGCCGTCCGGGCTATAATAGGGGGTGACGCGCAGGCGGGTCCGGGACCGCGTGCGCGGGGTGTCCGGTGAGCCGGCCTGGGCCAACCGCATTTCAGGCGCGGCCGCCTGGGCCTCGGCGCTGCTTGGGGCGCCGACAAAAAAAGTCGAAAACAACCCCATGCACAGTAGCGTCAGCGCTGTTTTCGCTCGCATTTTACCGCCCACCTGAAACGTCCATCCGAGGCCCCACGCTCCCCGTTTTGGCGGCGCCCGTCAACCTCGACGCGCTTATAATGGCGGATGCATCGCCGCGGAACCCGGGCTATGAGGAGCGCATGTGGACAGACCTGAAAGCGCCCTCGCTGGCCGAGATGGAAGCGACGGCGCACGACATCTTCGAGCGCCTGCCGGCGGAATTTCGCGGCCTCTGCGACGGCCTGATCATCCGCGTCGACGACTTCCCGACCGAGGAGGTCCTGGATGAGATGGAATGCGAGAGCGAGTTCGACCTGCTCGGCCTGTTCCAGGGCGTCGGCCTGCCCCAGCAGAGCCTTGGCGACGTGGCGCGGCTGCCCAACATGGTCTGGCTCTATCGCCGGCCGATTCTGGACTACTGGGCCGAGCACGACGAGACCCTCGGCCATATCGTCCGCCACGTCCTGATCCACGAGATCGGCCACCATTTCGGCCTCTCGGATGACGATATGGCCGCGATCGAGGCGCAAGCGGAGTAGAGCGAAGGAGAGGGATTGTCGATCGAGCGGCGGGCTCGCTGCACCTCTCCCGCTTGCGGGAGAGGTCGGTGCGTCCGGGCGATGCGAAGCATCGTCCCGCGCGCCGGGTGAGGGCTTTCTCCTCTGGGGGAGTCTCTCTGTGGAGGCAACCCTCTCCCCGACCCTCTCCCGCAAGCGGGAGAGGGGGCGCACCTCGTCCGCGACGTGTAGAGAAGCAGATGAGCCCTGCCGAATTCGGCCTAGGATTCGCTCCCCGTTCGCGATAAATACGCGGTCCCTAGACCATCCCGGGAAAGCGCAACCATGGACAAGTTCACCACGCTGGAAGGCGTCGCGGCGCCGCTGAAGATCATCAATGTCGACACCGACATGATCATTCCGAAGCAGTACCTCAAGACCATCAAGCGCACCGGCCTTGGCAAGGGGCTGTTCTCCGAGCAGCGCTACAAGGACGACGGCAGCGAGAACCCAGATTTCGTCCTCAACCAGCCCGCCTATCGCAATTCCAAGGTGCTGGTCGCCGGCGACAATTTCGGCTGCGGCTCGAGCCGTGAGCACGCGCCCTGGGCGCTGCTCGATTTCGGCATCCGCTGCGTGATCTCGACCTCGTTCGGCGACATCTTCTACAACAACTGCTTCAAGAACGGCATTCTGCCGATCCGCGTCTCGCAGGAAGACCTCGACAAGCTGTTCGACGACGCCGAACGCGGCGCCAACGCGACGCTGACGATCGACCTGCCGAACCAGGAAATCCGCGGTCCCGATGGCGGCACGGTCAAGTTCGAGATCGATCCGTTCCGCAAGCACTGCCTGATGAACGGCCTCGACGACATCGGCCTGACGATGGAAAAGAAGGCGTCCATCGACACCTACGAAGAGAAGCTCAAGCGCGAACGCGCCTGGGCCTGATCGCGGGTTTCTATTCGGAGCCCCGGTGCCGCGAGCGCCGGGGCTTTTTCTTTGCCCTCGATATCCTCACTCTCGCGGGCATGATCTCGTCGGAAAACCGCTGCACACTTATCCGGATCATGTTCTAAGCTTCCATTCATGCTGCCCGACATCGTCACCTTCTGGCACGGCCCGATGGACGCCCTGCGCCAGACTTGTCTGCGCTCGCAATTGGCGGCGGGCCACAAGGTCACGGTCTACAGTTTTGACACCATTCCCGGCCTGCCCCCGGGCGTCGAGAACGCAGAGGCCGAGGCGATCCTGCCGCATGCGTTCTCGGAACGATTGCGGCCGTCGCAGCCGGACGGCAGCTGGCGCGACTGGACCACGCTGCAGTTCAGCGATTTCTTCCGCATGAAGCTGATGGCCAAGGGTGCGGGCCTCTGGCTCGATGCCGACGTGCTGCTGCTCAAGCCCGCCGAGATCGATCCAGCAAAACCCTATTTCGCCTGGGAGCGCCCGCGCCAGCTCGGCAATTCCGTGATCTATCTGCCGGCCCAGCACGGCATCGTCACCGCATTCGAGGAGCTGATGGAGCAGGAGGAGCTGACGCCGGACTGGCTGTCGGTGCGCCATCGCATCACGTTTGCGATGCGCCGCCTGCGCGGCGGCTCCAACCGTCTTGCCGACATTCGCGTTGCGATCTTCGGGCCCGCGGCGCTGACCGCGCTCGCGCGCCGCACCGGCGAGTTGCACAACGCGCTGCCGAAAGACTCGTTCTACGCCGTGCATGCCGAGCCAAAACTGTTCTTCGATCCCTCGAGCTATCTCGGCCTCGTCACCAACCCCAAAATCATCGGCCTCCACATCTCGCCCAAGGGCCGCGGCGCCGAGAAGCCGATCCCGGGGAGTTTGTATGCGTGGGCGACGGAGCGGTTTGGGTAGCTCCGGCGCAAGGTGCGCCCCCTCGCCCGCTTGCGGGAGAGGGTTGGGGAGAGGGTGTCTCCACAACGGGACAATCCCGAGAGGCGAAAACCCTCACCCGGCGCGCGGGACGATGCTTCGCATCGCCCGGACGGCGCGACCTCTCCCGCAAGCGGGAGAGGTGCGGCGGAGGCCGCGGCGGCATTATCGCTATTTGATCCAGCGCAACGCGCTCCTGCATCATTGTGCCTAATCTTGCTCCAATACCGCGATCCGAATGGAGCTTCGCATGAGCACCGCAAGCAGGCCTTATCCTATCGTCCAGGGTCTCATCGAGTCCTTTGCCGGCTGGCTGAAGCATCGCCGCGAGCTGAACGAGATGCGGCAGCTCGACCGCACCGAATTCGACCGCATCGCCAACGACCTGCGGGTCTCACCTGACGATCTCGAAGAGCTGGTCCGCCACGGCCACCACGCCGCCGACGAACTGCCGAAGATGCTGAAGCAGCTCGGCATCGGCGAAGAGCATCTCGGTCGTGTCCAGCCGCTGCTGCTGCGCGACATGGAGCGGGTCTGCGCGCTGTGCCAGCACAAGGCACAATGCGACCGCGACCTCGCCGACGGCACCGCCGCGGAGAACTACCACGGCTATTGCGGCAACGCCGCGACGCTGGAATCGCTCGATCAGACCGCGACGCACTGAAGGCGCAGCAAAATTCGATAGCCTGCCCAGGCAGGGAGCGCTCAGTGTTGCAGGCGGCTGGCAAGCACGAACGCCGGCAATGATACGAGCTGCGCCGCCATCGCGAAGATGACGAGCGCCAGCACCGAGTGCTCATAGAGCAGGCCCGTTACGACGCTGCCGACCAGCCAGCCGACGCCGTAGCCCCCATAAAACAGGCCGAAGGCGAGATTGCGTTTGCCTTCCGGCATCACGGTCGCGACCAGCGCCTTGAGCAGCGTATCCTGCGTGGCATAGCCGATTCCCCACAATACGATGCCGAACAGCGCAGCGCTGAATCCGCCAAAAAACACGAATGGCGAGAACGCAGCGGACAGCAGGACAGCAACGAGCAGGATCGGCAAACCGAACCGGTCGAACAACTTCCCCATCGCGAGGCTGACGATGACACCACATCCGGTCGAGATCGCCAGGAACACCGGAATCCATTGCCCGGTCACGGTTCGCGCCTTGTCGAAATGATATGAAATCAGTTCGAAACTCATCAGCCCCGCAGCAAACAAAGCGCCCGCAATCATGTAACCCCAGAACGCCGGCGAGAAGTCACCGGCGAGCGCCGTCTCCCCCTGTTCGAGCTTCGATGGCACGGGAAATTCGATGCGGGCAGCGACGAGGGAGATGAGCGCCAACAGCGCCGGGACTGCGAGCAGCGCATAGCCGAACTGATAGCTGCCGCGCACCGCGAGCACCGCGGCGATCACGAGCGGCCCGATGGTCGCCCCGGTCTCGTCCAGCGCCGTATTGAGACCGTAGACCCATCCCCGGCCGAGTTCGCCCGTCGTGTACGATATCATCGCCTCGACCGTCGGCTTGCGAATCGCACGACCGACTCGCTCCGCAAGAATCAGCAGAGCTGCCATTTGCCAATTTCCCACCAGCGCCATTGCGGGCACCGCGATCAGATTGATCGCATAGCCGATGAAGGTGATGAACCAAAAGCGCCCGCTTTTGTCGGCGAGATATCCGGAAAATGGCCGCAGCGCGTAGCCGAGAAACTCGCCGCCGCCGGCGGTGATGCTGACCACCGCCGCGCTTGCACCAAGTGTCGCCATGAACGGACCATTGATGCTGCCGCCGCCTTCATACGTGACATCGCCGAACAGATTGACGATGCCCATCGTGAGCACGAACGTAAAGGCCGGAGAGCTTCCTTGCCGGATTCGCATGGGTTAAAGTCTCCGCAATCAGGCGCGCAGCGATCGTCCCAGCCGAACAAGAGCCGTCGTTCAACGGCCGATCGCGGCGATCGGTTCCTGGCGGCGGGCGCGGAGCGGCTCGGATGCGCGCAGCCGCTGCTGCCACGCGACATGGAGCGGGTCTGCTCGCTGTGCCATCACAAGGCACAATGCGACCGCGATCTCGCCGACGGCCGCGGAGAACTATCGCGGCTATTGCGGCAATGCCGCCACGCTGGAATCGCTCGATCACGCTGAGGCGTACGGCTCCCGAAACTCAGGCTTGCGTGTCTGGTGCCGCCATGGTGGACCTCGCCGGACCTGCGCATTCCCTAGTGGGCGACAGCGCTGGATTTGCCTGCTATGAATGGCCCCAATCAGGGCACTCTGCGCATGGCCAAGAAAAAGTCAGCAGCTCTACTCAGGTACGTCGTCAAATATGAGCTTGGCGACTCTCCGCATTACGGCGCAATTCAGATCAAGGATGGCGATCGGCTAAGTCTCGAAACCCCGCATGGATCGAAGACAGCCACTTTGAATCCAAGATCCGATCTCCACTCCCTCACGATGGTCCTGCTTTTAGAGCTAGGGGCAAAGCTCGTTTCGATCGATAGCCATTCGAGTTAGTCGTCGCGTCGTACGCCTCAGCCCTTCGCCATCGCAGCGATCGCGTCCGCGATCTCGATCGTGCGGCGCGCCATCTCGGCGTGCAGGCGCTCGACCATCGCGCCATCGAGCCGGATCGCGCCGCGCGAGACGTTCTCCGGCAATTCAAACGCCGCGATGATCTTTCGGGCGCGGGCGACGTCCTCTTCGGGCGGCGTGAAGATCGCGTTGCAGGCTTCGATCTGCGAGGGGTGGATCAGCGTCTTGCCGTCGAAGCCGAGGTCGCGCGCTTGCGCACATTCGGTGGCGAAACCATCTGCATTGTTGATGTCGCTGTAGGGCCCGTCGAGGATTTCGAGGCCATGGGCGCGCGTTGCCAGGATACAGTGGGTGATCATCGGGATCATGGCCGAGCGGCCGGGCAGCATCTTGATGCGCGTCTCGCGCGAGATGTCGTTCGGGCCGAACACGAACCCTGACAGCCGCCGCACCGGATCGCGGCCGGCGGCGGCCAGCTCCTCGGCGTGCAGCACCGCGCGCGCGGTCTCGATCATCGCCCAGACCTTGACGGTCGGCGCCGCGCCGAGCTCGGCGAGACGCCGGCCGATGCTGTCGAGATCCTCGACGCTGGAAACTTTTGGAACCAGGATGCCGTCCGGCGACGCCTTGGCGGCCATCGCGACGTCATCGCCCCACCATTGCGTGTCGAGGCCGTTGGTCCGGATCAGGACCTCGCGCCTGCCGAACCCCTTGGCGGCGATCGCGGCGGCGATCTGGTCGCGCGCCACCGCCTTGGCATCGGGCGCGACGGAATCCTCGAGGTCCAGGATCAGGCCGTCGGCGGCCAGATTACGCGCCTTTTCCAGCGCGCGGGGGTTGGAGCCGGGCATGAACAAATGGCTGCGGCGCGGGCGGGTCATGCGAGCACTCCTTCCGGTTTCGTCGTCGCACTTCTGACCGAAGCCGATAGCATCTGGCCTGCCTATTCGAAAGGCTTGTTCGCGCTACCGGTATATGATTAGGCATAGGCCATGATCACATTCCCAGAGCATTTGCTGGAAGGCTACAAGGCCTTCGCCACCCAGCGGCTGCCGACCGAGCAGAGCCGCTATCGCGAGCTGTCGGTAAAGGGGCAGTCCCCCGAAGTGATGGTGATCGGCTGCTGCGACAGCCGCGTCTCGCCCGAGGTGATCTTCGACGTCGGCCCGGGCGAGCTGTTCGTCGTCCGCAACATCGCCAATCTGGTGCCGGTGTATCAGCCCGACGCCAACGCGCACGGCGTCTCGGCGGCGCTGGAATATGCCGTGACGGTGCTCAAGGTGAAGCACATCGTGGTGCTCGGGCACGCGCAATGCGGCGGCATCCGCGCCTTTGTCGACAAGATCGAGCCGCTCACGCCCGGCGACTTCATCGGCAAATGGATGCAGATGTTCATCAAGCCCGGCGAGGTGGTCGAGCAGCGCGAGCGCGAGACCATGGCGCAGTTCGTCGAGCGCATCGAAAAGGCCGCGGTGTTCCGCAGCCTGGAAAACCTCATGACCTTCCCGTTCGTGCGCAAGGCGGTCGATGCCGGCCAGATGCAGACGCACGGCGCCTATTTCGGCGTCGCGGAAGGATCGCTGTTCGTGCTGGACAAGGCGGCGAAGGAATTCAGGAGCGTGCGCGACGCGGCGTAAGCGATCTCGTCAACGGCCGCGCCAAACGAGATCGTCGTCCCGGACAAGCGCAAGCGCAGATCCGGGACCCATAACCCCAGGCTTGTGTTGTCGCGCAAGCTGACAACCACGAATCTTCGCCAAACCACGTCCTGTAGTTATGAATCCCGGATGTACGCGCGCTTTTGGCGCGCTTGTCCGGGATGACGAGAGTGTTGGGATGGCTTGTAGGGTGGGTTAGCCTTGCGGCTGCGCGAAGCGCAGTCCGCTGGCGTAACCCACCGCTTCTGTGTCCGCGGAAGCAAAAGAGGTGGGTTACGCTTCGCTAACCCACCCTACAGCAGCCTTGCTTTACGCCGCTTTCTTCTTCGCGGTGATCAGCTTGCGGTTGATCAGGACTTCCGCGATCTGGATCGCGTTCAGCGCGGCGCCCTTGCGCAGATTGTCGGACACGCACCACAGCACGAGGCCGTTCTCCACGGTCGCGTCCTCGCGGATGCGGCTGATGTAAGTTGCGTCCTCGCCGGCTGCTTCATAGGGCGTGGCGTAGCCGCCGGGCTCGTGCTTGTCGATAACGAGGCAGCCGGGCGCCTTGCGCAGGATGTCGCGCGCTTCGTCCGCGGTGATCGGATTTTCGAACTCGATGTTGACCGCCTCGGAGTGGCCGACGAACACCGGCACGCGCACGCAGGTCGCGGACAGCTTGATCCTGGGATCAAGAATCTTCTTGGTCTCCATCATCATCTTCCACTCTTCCTTGGTGTAGCCGTCCTCCATGAAGACATCGATATGGGGGATGACGTTGAAGGCGATGCGGGCGGGAAACTTCTTATTGACCAGCTCCTGGTTGGTGTAGACGGCCTTGGTCTGCGAGAACAGTTCGTCCATCGCATCCTTGCCGGCGCCCGACACCGATTGATAGGTCGAGACCACCACACGCTTGATGGTGGCCTTGTCGTGCAGCGGCTTCAGTGCGACCACGAGCTGCGCGGTCGAGCAGTTCGGGTTGGCGATGATGTTCTTCTTCTTGAAGCCGACCGTGGCGTCTGCGTTCACTTCCGGCACGATCAACGGCACGTCCGGATCCATGCGCCAGGCCGAGGAATTGTCGATCACCACCGTGCCGGCAGCGCCGATCTTGGGCGACCATTCCTTCGACGCCTCGCCGCCCGCCGACATCAGGCAGATGTCGACATCGGAGAAATCATAGTGCTCGAGCGCTTTGACCTTCAGGGTACGGTCGCCATAGGAGACCTCGACGCCGACGCTGCGGCGTGACGCCAGGGCCACCACCTCGTCCGCGGGGAATTTGCGCTCATCGAGAATGTTGAGCATTTCCCGTCCGACATTGCCGGTCGCGCCGACGACTGCGACTTTGTAACCCATCGTTCACTCTCCGAGGAAAAAGCCCTTCCCTGAAGCTGACGCTTAAACAGGAAGAGCAGCGCTTCTATGCGAGAACCGGCCTCAAGACAACGTTGGACCCTGCCTGAAGGCCGTGGATGCAGTCGCCTGAGGCCAGCACGGCCGCAACCCCCACCCAGATCCATCTTGCGCTCGCCAACTTCGCCGACGAGGTCGTCGGCACGCTGGCGCGCCTGTTTGCCTATGTGGGGGTCTTGGCGCTGTTTGCCATCCTCGGGCTCGCGGCGCTCGGTCAATTGCCGGACCTGCGTGACGACGAGCCAGCGGAGAAGCCGGGGTGGAGCGTGGCCGACCGCTCGCATCCGGCCTTCGCCGTCAGCCGAAACGATTCATCCGACAAAACAGTCGCTTACACCGTCCTCCGGCATCCCCAAGGCGGCCGCAAGGACGTGATGCGCTGGATCGGCGAGGCGAACAAGCCCATGGCTGCGCTCGAGATTTACAGGGAAGGCGACGAATTCGACGTGGCCCGCCCCGCGACCGCCGATTTGGCTATCCAGATGGGCCTGGACGCGGCTGCCCCGCTCGAGCAGGCCGGCTTGATCGACACGAAATTCGGACCCGTTGTGCTGTTCCGGCCCGGCGCCACGGCGAAGGGGCCGCAAACGTGCCTGGGTTATCTCAAGCGCAACGAAGACCCGGCGCTCCAGATCTCCGGATTCTCCTGCCAGGGTGACACCCTGCCGGCGCAGCGCGCAGCGATCGCCTGCACGCTCAACCGGCTGACGCAGCTCGCCTCGGGCAACGAGCCGAAGCTGGCGGAATTGTTCGCTCATGCCGAGCTCAAGCGCCGGGCTTGTGACCCCGCAGCGTCGTCGGACTGGCTGCTGGGCGCCGCGAACGCGCAACTGCGCGGGGCGCTCTGACCGGCATCGGGCCCAAATGACGCCCCCTGTGAATGGCTCAAGTGACTGGTTCTCATGCAACTTTTGCCGGGGCGCGCGATTATTCCGCGCTGGTGTGACCCAATAGACCTAGTTGCAACGGCCTCGGCCGGGCTAGTATGGGGCGAAATCGATTGGCGGCTTGCCGCCTGAAGGGGACGTGATGAGCTCGAAATTCTCTGCCGCGAACAAATTGGCGATCTGGCTTGCGGCAGGCGCCGTCATTGCCATGTCCTCTGCCATGGGTTTCGCGACGCCGGCTTCGGCCGACGTCAAGACGAAGCGTTACGACGATCGCGGCCGACACTATTACGGGCCGAGCGGCCCCAACGCGGTGTATCAGCAGGGCCCGCGCACCCGCATCTATGTGAGCAAGCGCTCCTGGCTCGACGGCGGCACCGAGGTCAATCCGGGCGACCGCAAGTTCTCCGACTACGCGTTTCCGCCGGCCGTGGGTTATCCGTCCTTCGCCCGCGAAAACCTCAACCGCCCGATCGATCGCCAGCCGCTGCCGACGCCGGCCGATCTCGGCGGCTATCCGCAGAATTTCCCGCTGTACTGAAGCGGACGCAGGAGCTGAATCGAAATGGCCGGGCTCACGCCCGGCCATTTTGTTTTGAAGGTGCTGTAGGGTGGGCAAAGGCGCGCTCTTCGCGCGCCGTGCCCACCATCCTTCGGCAATCGCGAGAGACGTGGTGGGCACGCTTTCGCTTTGCCCACCCTACGGCTGCGGTGTTTGCCGTTACGCGTGCAACTTCTGCAATTCCCTCAGAATCGCTTCGCCCATCTGCGTGGTCGAGGCGGCGATGGAGCCTTCCGACTTGATGTCGGCGGTGCGCAGGCCGCTGGCGAGCACCGCTGATATCGCGGCGTCGACCTTGTCGGCGAGCGCGCCCATGTCGAAGGAATAGCGCAGCGCCATGCCGAAGGACGAGATCATCGCGATCGGATTGGCGAGACCTTGGCCTGCGATATCGGGCGCCGAACCGTGCACGGGCTCGTACAGCGCCTTGCGCTTCTTGCTCTTGACGTCGACCTCGCCGAGCGAGGCTGAGGGCAGCATGCCGAGCGAGCCGGTCAGCATCGCCGCGATGTCGGACAGCATGTCGCCGAACAGATTGTCGGTGACGATGACGTCGAACTGCTTCGGCCATTTCACCAGCATCATGCCGCCGGAATCGGCGAGCTGGTGCTCGAGCGTGACGTCAGGATATTCGCGCTTGTGGACCTGGGTCACGACCTCGTTCCAGAGCACGCCGGACTTCATGACGTTGCGCTTCTCCATCGACGTCACCTTGTTCTTGCGCTTCTTGGCAAGCTCGAAGGCGACGCGGGCGATGCGCTCGATCTCATAGGTGTCGTAGACCTGGGTGTCGACGGCGCGCTTCTGGCCATTGCCGAGATCGGTGATGGTCTTGGGCTCGCCGAAATAGACGCCGCCGGTGAGCTCGCGCACGATCATGATGTCGAGGCCCTCGACCGCCTCGCGCTTCAGGCTGGAAGCGTCCGCCAGCGCCGGGTAGCAGACGGCCGGGCGCAAATTGGCGAACAAAGCGAGATCCTTGCGCAGCCGGAGCAGGCCCGCTTCAGGCCGCACCTCGTAGGGGACCGCATCCCACTTCGGACCGCCGACTGCGCCGAAGATCACGGCATCGGCATCCTTGGCCTTGGCCATATCGCCCTCGGAGATCGACACCTTGTGGGCGTCATAGGCGGAGCCGCCGACCAGACCCATATCGGTCTCGAATTTGGCGATGCCGGCTGAATTGAGCCAGTCGATCAGCCGCTTCACCTCGCCCATCACTTCCGGGCCGATACCGTCGCCGGGAAGCAGCAGCAGCTTGTGGGTCGCCATGACGTTCTTCCTCCGTTTCGTCATGCCCCGACACACGGCCGGGCATGACGGCGCTCTTGAATTTCGGCCGGAGTGCTAGAGCGGCGTTGCGTACTTGGCAAGACACCATTGCCGCTTCGGTTCTGTGCAAGGCGGGCAGGGCCTGCCACACTGCGCATGCCGGAGTACCCCTTTGCACGCACCTGACTGCCCCCCGCCCGCACACCCCGCGCGGCTGATCCTGACCCTATCGCTGGCTGCGACGGTCGGGCTCGGCATCGGCCGCTTTGCCTATGCCCTGGTGCTGCCGGACATGCGGGAAGACCTCGGCTGGTCCTATTCGGCGGCCGGTTTCATGAACACCATCAACGCCGTCGGCTACCTCGCAGGCGCGCTGGTGGCATCCCGCCTGATCCAGCGCGTCGGCTGGTCGGCCGCGATCCGCGGCGGAACCCTGGCCTGCGTCGCCGCGCTCGCGACTTGCGCGCTGACCGGGAATTTTGTCGCACTGAGCCTGGCGCGTCTCGTGCTGGGCGTTGGCGCCGCGGCCGGTTTCGTCGCCGGCGGCGCGCTGGCCGCTTCCATCGCGCAGTCGCGCCCGGAGCGGGCCAATTTCCTGCTCAGCCTGTTCTATGCCGGGCCCGGCATCGGCATTCTCGCCTCCGGGCTGATCGCCCCGTTCACGCTGCAATATTTCGGGCCGGGCTCGTGGTGGATAGTGTGGTGGGCGATGACCCTGCTGTCCGCCGTCATGACCGTGCCGCTGTTCCTGGTCCGCATCGAGAGCGGCGTGCGTTTCTCGCAAGGCGGCCACGGCGCCTTCGCGATTCTTCCCGTGCTGATCTATCTCGCCGGCTACTTCCTCTTTGGCGCGGGCTACATCGCCTACATGACCTTCATGATCGCCTATGTGCGCGACGGCGGCGGCGGGGCCGCGGCGCAGGCCGGGTTCTGGAGCCTGATTGGCTTGAGCGCGTTCGTCACGCCGTGGGCCTGGCGCGGCGTGCTCGCGCTCGATCGCGGCGGACTGGCCACCGCGATCATTCTCGGCACCAACGCGCTCGGCGCTGCCCTGCCGATGCTCGGGCATTCGCCGGCATGGCTCGCGGTCTCGGCGATTGTGTTCGGCGTCGCCTTCTTCGCCGTGGTCGGTTCGACCACCGCCTTCGTGCGCTTCAACTACCCACCCGAGGTGTGGCCGACCGCGATCGCGGCGATGACGATCTCGTTCGGCGTCGGACAGACGCTCGGCCCCATCGTGGTCGGCGCGATCACGGATGCGCTGGGGAGCTTGAGCTATGCGCTGAATGTGTCGGCCGCGCTGCTGGCGCTCGGGGCGGTGGCGGCGCTGTGCCAGCGCAAGGTGGGATCGGCCGCCTAGCATTGTCGTCCCGGCGAAGGCCGGGACCCATAACCACAGGGAGCAATTTGACGAAGACTGGTCGTTCGGGATTGGCATCTCGCGAAATCGATGGACCTCGCGGTATGGGTCCCGGCCTTCGCCGGGACGACAACAATCAGCTCCCGCTGAACGAATTATAGCCCTGATCTTCCCAATAGCCGCCCTTGTAGTCGTTGGTGACTTCCATCGACACCACGTATTTCGGGTTCTTGAAGCCGAGCTTGGTCGGCACCCGGATCTTCATCGGGAAGCCGTAGGCGCGCGGCAGGGTCTCGCCGGCGTATTTGAACGTCATCTGGGTCTGCGGATGCAGCGCGGTGCGCATGTCGAGCGGCGAGTTGTAGCCGTCCTTGTCGGCGCACTGGAACCAGACATATTTGGCGCGGCTGTCGGCGCCGATCAGCTTGAGGAAATCGCGCAAGGGTGTGCCGGTCCAGCTGCCGATCGCGCTCCAGCCCTCGACGCAAATGTGTCGCGTGATCTGCGTGAATTGCGGCAGCTTGTACAACTCCGGAAGCGTCCACGATTTCTTGTTGTCGACGAGGCCGCGCACCTCGAGCTTCCAGGCGTCGCCATCGACCTCCGGCGCGTCATCGAGATCGTAATAGCCGTTGAACGGGAACGGCTTTGTGATCGCGCTTTCCGCGAAGGTCGGCGCCAGCGCGTCGGGATTGAAAATGAAATCCTGCACGGCGTCGTTGAATTTCGAGACCTTCGCCAGCAGCGCATCGGCCGACGACGAATCGACCACATCGCAGCCGGTGAGCAAGGTCAACGCGCCGAGGCTGGCGCCGCCCGCGATGAAGCGGCGGCGGGTGAGGTCCGGCATGGTCTTGATGGAATCCTTGATCAGCAGCCGCTTGTCGACGCCGGGGATCAGGAATGAACGTTTGGCCATTTCTCGGCTTCCTCTTTAGCGACCGACGATCATTGCGCGCAGGCTCTTCGGCACCAAGAGCGCGAGCGCGACGTGAACCACCAGGAAGGCGCAGATCGCGGCCATGCAGAAGAAATGGACGTAGCGCGCGGTCGGGTAATCGCCGAACAGCATCACCAGCCAATGCAATTGCACCGGCTTCCAGATCGACAGCCCCGACAGCACGATCAGCACGCCGACCACGATGATGCCGGCATAAAGCGTGCGCTGCACGTAATTGTAAACGCTGAGGTCGTCATGGCCGAGCTTGAAGGTCAGTGCCGCCCTGACATCGTGGAGCACGCCGGACGGCGTGATCGGCAGCAGTTTTTTCCGGAATCGGCCGGTGGCAATACCGGTGACGAGATAGGCGAGGCCGTTGACCATCAGCAGCCACATTGCCGCAAAGTGCCAGAGCAGGGCGCCACCGAGCCAGCCGCCCAGCGTGATATCATGCGAGAAACGGAAGTCGAACAACGGTGAGGCGTTGTAGATTTGCCAGCCCGACATGATCATCAGGATCATGGCCACCGCATTGGTCCAGTGCATCACGCGGACCCAGGCCGGCTGGATCACCTTGGTGGGCTTGGCGCTGACCTGCTCGTCGGTGACTGTGAGGCTCGACATGATGGTTCCGTCCTGGGATCGTGTGTCGCCGAATATACGCCGTTCGATCCGCTTTCGTTACGCCCTACCCGCGATCGAATCGATGCCGGCAGGCTATCATGGTCACAAAAAAGCGAGCCGGGCACCCCCCGGCTCGCCGTGTCGCCGCATCCTGTCTCGGGGATGAAACGGGATCGCGCGGGGTTACGTCGCCGGCATCAGCACGGTGTCGACCACATGGATCACGCCGTTCGACTGGTTGACGTTGGAGATCGTCACCATCGAGGTGCCGCCCTTGGCATCGACGATCCAGACCTTGCCGTCCATCTTCTTGACCGTCAGTTCCTCGCCCTCAGCGGTCTTCAGCTTCTTGCCGTCGGTGAGGTCGGAGGCTTCGAGCCTGCCGGGCACGACATGGTAGGTGAGGATCTTGGTCAGGGTCGCCTTGTTCTCCGGCTTGACCAGGGTGTCGACGGTGCCGGCCGGCAGCTTGCCGAAGGCGGCGTTGGTCGGCGCGAACACGGTGAACGGGCCCTTGCCTTCGAGCGTCGGGACGAGGCCAGCCGCCTTCACCGCCGCCACCAGCGTGGTGTGGTCTTTCGAATTGACGGCGTTCTGGACGATGTTCTTCGAGGGGAACATCGCGGCGCCGCCGACCATGACGGTCTTTTCCTCGGCGCGAACCGGCGCGACGACGGTCGCGGTGATGGCCAGGGCGCTGAAGGCTGCGGCAGTGAGATAGGCAATGCGCTTCGACATGGAGAAACTCCCGATGATTGTGACCGGCGATTGCCGGAATTTGCGTTGGTCAACAACGGCGCCTGCGGCAGTTTGACGTGAAGCAGTCACGCGTCGTTGGTCCGAACTACGGGAGGTTCGGCGAAGCGGTTTCGAACAAAACTTCTTTGTGATGCGTGAAACTAAGTAGAGGCGTGTTCGTGTGGTGGCTGCGCCGTCATTGCGAGGAGCGCTTGCGACGAAGCAATCCAGACTGCCGCCGCGGATACATTTCTGGATTGCTTCGCTTCGCTCGCTATGACGAATTCGTGGCTTCGACCGCGTCTCAATCCCTGTTGTGCGGCGTCTGGATGAATCCGCGATTATGCGTCGGGCTGATCAGGAGCTCGTTGATGCAGACGCGCGGCGGCATGCTTGCGATGAAGGCGATGGTGCGGCCGAGATCTTCCGATTGCAGCATTCTCGCCTGCTCCTGCTCGCTCGGCACCACCGGGCGCTGCTTCAGGATGGGCGTGGCCACCTCGCCCGGCATCAGGCAGCAGGCGCGCAGGCCGTTGACGCATTCGTCCATGTTGAAGGAATGGGTCAATGCCAGCACCGCGTGCTTGGTGGTGGTGTAGGCCGGGCCCGGCATCTTCGAGACATGGCGGCCAGCCCACGACGAGACGTTGATGATCGAGCCGTCCTGCTGCTTGCGCATGGTCGGCAGCACCGCGCGCATGCAATAGAGCACGCCGTTGAGATTGACCTGGACCAGCCTGTCCCAGCCCTCCAGTTCCATGTCCTTCCAGCTCCGCTTCGGAACATTGATGCCGGCGTTGTTCACCAACAGGTCGATCCGGCCATGCTGGGCGACAATCTGGTCGGCCGCCTTCTGGGCCTCAGTGGCGACAGACACGTCCAGCGCGATGGCCTCGGCCGCTCCGCCCGCCTTGGCGATCTTCGCAACGACAGCATCCAGGGCGTCCTTGCGGCGGCCCGAGACCACCACCGTCCAGCCGTCGGCCGCGAGCGCCTCGGCGCCGGCTTCCCCGATCCCGCTCCCCCCGCCCGTCACCCAGGCCACGCGTTTCCCGTTTTTTGTCATGCCAACTGTCTCCGTTGCTTCATTGGGGCGGTTTTTGCTAATCCAGCCCTTGGTTTTGACCGGCCTTGCCAACAAGCCTTGTGGTCAAGCCTTGCGGTCGAGGAAATCTTGCATGAACCAAGCTGCCGACGCCAATTTGTTTTCCCGCCTGTTCGATGGTCTCGACGATCCAAAGCGCCTCGCGATCGAGACGCATGACGGGGCCCGCATCAGCTATGGCGACCTGATCGCGCGCGCGGGCCAGATGGCGAATGTGCTGGTCGCGCGCGGCGTCAAGCCCGGCGACCGCGTCGCGGTGCAGGTGGAGAAATCCGTTGCCAACATCGTGCTGTATCTGGCGACGGTGCGGGCCGGCGCGGTCTACCTGCCACTCAACACCGCCTACACGCTCAACGAGCTCGATTACTTCATCGGCGACGCTGAGCCGTCGCTGGTGGTCTGCGATCCCGCCAAGGCCGAAGGGCTCGCCCCGATCGCCGCCAAGGTGAAGGCCAAAGTCGAGACGCTCGGGCCCGACGGCAAGGGCTCGCTGACCGACGCCGCCGCCAAGGCGAGCAGCGAATTCACCACCGTGCCGCGGGCGAGCGACGATCTCGCCGCGATCCTCTACACGTCCGGCACCACCGGGCGTTCCAAAGGCGCGATGCTGACCCACGACAATCTCGCGTCGAACTCGCTGAGCCTGGTCGGCTACTGGCGCTTCACCGACAAGGACGTGCTGATCCACGCGCTGCCGATCTACCATACCCACGGCCTGTTCGTGGCGACCAACGTGACGCTGTTTGCGCGGGCATCGATGATCTTCCTGCCGAAGCTCGATCCGGATCTGATCATCAAGCTGATGGCGCGCGCCACGGTGCTGATGGGCGTGCCGACCTTCTACACGCGGCTGCTGCAGAACCCCGCGCTGTCGCGCGAGACCACGAAGCACATGCGGCTGTTCATCTCGGGCTCGGCGCCGCTGCTGGCCGAGACCCACCGCGAATGGGCGGCGCGCACCGGACACGCGGTGCTCGAGCGCTACGGCATGACCGAGACCAACATGAACACGTCGAATCCCTATGAGGGCGAGCGCGTGCCCGGCGCGGTCGGGTTTCCGCTGCCCGGTGTCTCCGTGCGCGTCACCGATCCCGAGACGGGCAAGGAATTGCCGCGCAACGAGATCGGCATGATCGAGGTCAAGGGCCCGAACGTGTTCAAGGGTTATTGGCGCATGCCGGAGAAGACCAAGGCCGAATTTCGTGACGACGGCTTCTTCATCACCGGGGATCTCGGCAAGATCGACGCCAAGGGCTACGTCCATATTTTGGGACGTGGCAAGGATCTCGTGATTTCCGGCGGCTTCAACGTCTACCCGAAGGAAATCGAGAGCGAGATCGACGCCATGCCGGGCGTGATCGAATCCGCCGTGATCGGCGTGCCCCATGCCGATTTCGGCGAAGGCGTCACCGCGGTCCTGGTCTGCAACAAGGGCGCCGAGATCAGCGAAGCCTCGGTGCTGAAGGCGCTCGACGGCCGCGTGGCAAAATTCAAGATGCCCAAGCGCGTCTTCGTCGTCGACGAACTGCCGCGCAACACCATGGGCAAGGTGCAGAAGAACGTGCTGCGCGATACCTACAAGGATATTTACGCGAAGAAGTGAGCGGCGCAATCGCGCCGGGGTGGGGACGCATGAACCGAAAGCAGGCCGTTCGGATCAACGATCATCTTCTTGATGCTTGCGAGGCCCTCGACCAGGCCCGAATGGCGATCGCAGGTCTTGGCAAAGCTGAGCGGATCGAGCTTGGAGATTGGCTTGATGCAATCGTCGGCGCTTTGCAAAATAAGCTATTCGCGCCGATTTACGAACAGCACCCGGATCTTGAGCCACCGGAGGCCGATTGGGAGCCGCCCTCGGTTACAAGCGAACTCACCTGGGATGAGGTACGCCTCCCCTCGCCCGTCACCGAGCATCAATTGGACGAAATCATTTTCTCGGTCATGAAACCGACCTGGCGGAAGACCGCCATGATGGTTCGGCTTGTGATGGATCGTTGCAAAGAACTTGCATTGTCGATCGAGGATGAAGTGATAGCAGCCCGATTGAAGGTGCTTTCCGACTGCGATCGTATCGAAGGTATCGGCGATCTCCGAATGTGGCGCCACAGCGAAGTACGATTGAAGGACTAGTCCGCCGCTCAGAACAGATCGGCGCGCGCCGTTCACTTCCTGTAGCGCACGCTCTCGACCCCGTCCTTGCGAGGAGACCTTGCGACGAAGCAATCCAGACTTCCTCCGCGGAGAGATTCTGGATTGCTTCCGCCTTCGCCAGAGGCTTCGGCGGACAAGTCGCTTCGCTCGCAATGACGGAGTCTGTGGTGCCTACTGTCCGCCCAACAGGCTCAGCACAAAGCGGCTGCCGACGATAAGCAGATAGCATCCGAACGCCGTCTCCAGGGTGCGCTTCGACATCGCATGCGCGGCGCTGACGCCGAGCGGTGCTGTCACGAGGCTCATCGGCATCACCAGCACGGCGCCGATCAGCGAGACGTAGCCGAGCGCAAACGGCGCCTGGAGGGCGACAACGCCCGGATGGCTCGAAGCCGCCGGCCAGCCGGCATAGACGTAGCCGAGCGCGCCGGGGATCGAGATCAGCACCGCGAGCGCGGATGAGGTCGCCACCGCCTGATGGATCGGGCGGCTGTAGAACGTCATCAGCAGGTTCGAGAACAGCCCGCCGCCGATGCCCATCAAGGTCGAGAGGATGCCGACGCAGAAGCCGTAGACGTGCATCAACGCGCCGTTCGGCAAGTCATCTCCGAGCTTCCAGCTCTCGCGTGCGAAAATCAGCCGTATCGCGGCGGACCAGGCGACGCAGACGAAGACGATCTTGAACAGCCGCTCGGGCGCGTAGCGCGCGGCCACGCTGCCGGCGATCACGCCGATCAGGATCGGCAGCCACCAGACGCGCAGGATCGCCATGTCGACGGCGCCGCGCTTGTAGTGCGCCTGGAACGAGCGGATCGACGTCGGGATGATCACCGCGAGCGAGGTGCCGACACACAGCGGCATGCGCACCTCCAGCGGCACGCCGGCGATGCGGAAGCATTCGTAGAATACCGGCACGAGGATTGCGCCGCCGCCGATGCCGAACACGCCGGCTAAAAAGCCGGAGAGCGCGCCGGTTGCGATCAGCAGCAGCGCGAGCTCTGCGATGTCCTTGATATCAAGACCTGCGATCACCCCTGACCTGCCCGGCGACTGATCGCAACTTCGCCGTTACCGACCGCTCGGCGGGAAGCTGCGCTCGAAGCTGTAGGCGATCTGATTTGTGCAGTCGACGTGTCGCGCTGTCCGGCTGGGGTGGAATGCTGGCGGCGCATATCCGGAACGGCGACAAAAGGATGGACCACGAGCCGGCTCGGGCCGGAGTGACGGGGCGCGCCGGAGCGGTCGCGGCCGCTTTGGCCGGTTTGGACGAGATGGTCCGTTTAGAGGCGTTCCAACAGCGATTTCAACGCACCTGACAGGGCTTTAGTAAGAATGAATATATATTCGCTCTATGATCCGTCTCGGCGGCTCTGGTATACCAAGCCGCTGATTGGTCTAGCTTCATCAACGCTCTAGCGCTGAACTCCCGTTCGATTTATGGCGAATTGGTGATTGCGCAGGCGGAATCGACTCCGTAAATAGAGCCAACCTCTCGCGATCCCCCCGCGCGCCCGGTTGGGCCGCCCTAGAACATCAAAGCCCATGACCGCACGGATCGAACGACCGCTTTCCCCACACGTCCAAGTCTACCGCTGGACGCTGACGATGGCGCTCTCCATCGTCCATCGCGCCACCGGTATCGCCCTTTATGTCGGAACCCTGCTGCTGGTCTGGTGGCTGATCGCGGCGGCGTCCGGCCCTGCCGCCTATGGCCACGTCCAGGCCTTCACCGGCAGCCTCATCGGCCGGCTCATCGTGTTCGGCTACACCTGGGCGCTGATGCACCATATGCTGAGCGGCATCCGGCACTTCGTCTGGGACCTCGGCTACGGCTTCAAGGCCAATGAGCGCGAAGCGCTGACCTGGGGCGCGCTGATCGGCGGCATCGTGCTGACGGTGCTGGTCTGGATCATCGCCTATGCGATCGGAGGCGGACGATGAGCTTTGACGAATCTCACGGCTCTCCCAAGGGCTCCTCGATGCGCACCCCTCTCGGCCGCGTCCGCAATCTCGGCGCGGCGCATTCCGGCACCGGTGATTTCTGGCGCCAGCGCATTACCGGCGTCGCCATGACGCTGCTGATGATCCCGGCGCTGGTGATCGTCATGATGCTGTTTGGCCGCAACCAGGTCTACGCTGCGCAGACTCTGAGCTCCATTCCCGTCGCGGTGATCCTGCTGCTCTTCATCCTCGCCAGCGCATGGCACATGAAGATCGGCATGCAGGTCGTGATCGAGGACTACATCCATAACGAGAAGCTGAAGCTCGTCTCGATCATGCTCAACAACTTCTTCTCGGTCGCCGTGGCGCTAGCCTCCACCTACGCGATCCTGAAACTTTCGTCCGGAGTGTAACCATGGCCGCCACAACCAATGGCAAGGGCGACGGCGCTCCCGCCACCAACGGAAAAGCCTACCCGATCGAAGACCACACCTATGACGTGGTCGTGGTCGGCGCCGGCGGCGCGGGCCTGCGCGCCGTGGTCGGCTGCAGCGAGGCCGGCCTGCGCACGGCCTGCATCACCAAGGTGTTTCCGACCCGCTCGCATACGGTCGCGGCGCAAGGCGGCATCTCCGCCGCGCTCGGCAACATGCACAAGGACGACTGGCGCTGGCACATGTACGACACCGTGAAGGGGTCGGACTGGCTCGGCGACCAGGACGCGATCGAATACATGGTGCGCAACGCGCCCGAGGCGGTCTACGAGCTCGAACATTGGGGCGTGCCGTTCTCGCGCACCGAGGACGGCAAGATCTACCAGCGCCCGTTCGGCGGCATGACCCTGGACTACGGCAAGGGCCAGGCGCAGCGCACCTGCGCCGCCGCCGACCGCACCGGTCACGCCATGCTGCACACGATGTACGGCCAGTCGCTGCGCCACGCGGCCGAGTTCTTCATCGAGTTCTTCGCGATCGACCTGATCATGGACGACCAGGGCACCTGCCGCGGCGTCATCGCGCTCAAGCTCGACGACGGCACGCTGCACCGCTTCCGGGCCCAGACCGTGATTCTGGCGACTGGCGGCTACGGCCGCGCCTATGCCTCCTGCACCTCGGCGCATACCTGCACCGGCGACGGCGGCGGCATGGTGCTGCGCGCCGGCCTGCCGATGCAGGACATGGAGTTCGTGCAGTTCCATCCGACCGGCATTTACGGCTCGGGCTGTCTCGTCACCGAAGGCGCGCGCGGCGAAGGCGGCTACCTCGTCAACTCCGAGGGCGAGCGCTTCATGGAGCGCTACGCGCCCTCCGCCAAGGACCTCGCCTCGCGCGACGTCGTCTCGCGCGCGATGACCATCGAAATCCGCGAAGGCCGCGGCGTCGGCAAGAAGAAGGACCACATCTTCCTTCATCTCGACCATCTCGATCCCGCGGTGCTGGCCGAGCGGCTGCCGGGCATCTCGGAATCCGCAAAGATCTTCGCCAATGTCGACGTGACGCGCGAGCCAATCCCGATCGTGCCGACCGTGCACTACAACATGGGTGGCATCCCCACCAATTATCACGGCGAAGTCCTGACCAAGAGGGATGGCGACGACAACGCGATCATTCCGGGCCTGATGGCGCTGGGCGAAGCCGCCTGCGTCTCCGTGCACGGCGCCAACCGCCTCGGCTCCAACTCGCTGATCGATCTCGTGGTGTTCGGCCGCGCCGCGGCGCTGCGCCTCGCCGAGAAGCTCACGCCCAATGCCAAGCAGCCGGAACTGCCGGCGAACTCGTCGGAGCTGGCGCTCGGCCGCCTCGACCATTATCGCTACGCCTCCGGCGGCACGCCCACCGCGAAACTGCGCGAGGGCATGCAGCATGTGATGCAGAACAATTGCGCGGTGTTCCGCACCGGCGACATCCTGAGCGAAGGCCAGAACCTGATCGAGAAGGTCCATAGCGGCATCAGCGACATCGCCGTGTCGGACCGTTCGCTGGTGTGGAACTCGGACCTCGTCGAGACGCTCGAGTTCGACAATCTGATCTCGCAGGCGGTGGTGACGATGAACTCGGCCGCCAACCGCACCGAGAGCCGCGGCGCCCATGCGCGCGAGGATTTTTCCGAGCGCGACGACAAGGACTGGATGAAGCACACGCTGGCCTGGCTCGACGATGCCGGCAAGGTCAAGATCGAGTACCGCCCGGTTCACAACTACACCATGACCAACGACGTGCAGTACATCCCGCCCAAAGCGCGCGTGTACTGAGGGGCAACGAGTGCTCGTTATTCCGGGATGGTCCGAACGACCAGACCCGGAATCTCGAGGTTCCGGGTTCGATGCTGCGCATCGCCCCGGAATGACGAAAGGTTAGAGCAATGGTTGAATTCGCACTTCCGAAGAACTCGAAGATATCAGGCGGCAAGACCTGGCCGAAGCCCGCGGGCGCGACTGAGGTTCGCGAATTCCGCGTCTATCGCTGGAATCCGGACGACGGCAAAAATCCGAGCGTCGACACCTATTACGTCGACACCCACGATTGCGGTCCGATGGTGCTGGACGGCCTGATCTGGATCAAGAACCACATCGACCCGTCGCTGACCTTCCGCCGCTCCTGCCGCGAAGGCGTCTGCGGCTCCTGCGCCATGAACATCGACGGGCAGAACACGCTGGCCTGCACCCGTTCGATGCACGACGTGAAGGACGGCGCGGTCAAGATCAATCCGCTGCCGCACCAGCCGGTGGTGAAGGATCTCGTCCCCGACCTCACCAATTTCTACGCGCAGTACGCCTCGATCGAGCCGTGGCTGAAGACGACCTCGCCGACGCCGCAGAAGGAATGGCGCCAGAGCCACGAGGACCGCGAGAAGCTCGACGGCTTGTATGAATGCATCCTGTGCGCCTGCTGCTCGACCTCGTGCCCGAGCTATTGGTGGAACAGCGAACGTTATCTCGGCCCTGCCGCGCTGCTCCAGGCCAACCGCTGGGTGTCCGATTCGCGGGATGAAGCCACCGGCGAGCGGCTCGACAATCTCGAGGATCCGTTCCGACTGTATCGCTGCCACACCATCATGAACTGCGCGAAGGCGTGCCCGAAGGGCCTCAACCCGGCCGAAGCCATTGCCGAGCTCAAGCTCAAGATGGTCGAACGCCAGATCTAGGCGACGTTTGTGCTGCAACCCCGGCCTGAGCGGCCGGGGCATTCCACGGCGGCCATCAATTTAAGTAGAATTTTCCCCTCACCTCCGTGGCGAGAGTGGGTCTGCTGAATTGCAACCAGAGGTCACAGCATAAGCAGCTTCCTTCTCAGCGGCATCTTCAGTTAAGCTCCCGTCAGGGACCGGAGCGACTGTGCAGGGCGCGCAACGCAATTCGCTGAGACTTTTGCAGTGGATGATGGCGGCATCCCTGGCGCTGCCGATTGCGCTGTTCGCGATCGCCTCCATGATCTCCTACACCTCGACCGCGGAGATCGCTGACCGCGAGATCGAGCGCACCCTCGATGTCGCGCATGAGCACGCGCTCAAGGTGTTCGAGACGATCGACCGCAGCCTCGCCGAGATCAACGAGGTCGTGCGTGGCGTTCCGGACGACATCATCCGGGCGCGCGAACCCGCGCTGCATCGGCGCCTGAAGCAGCTCACCGATTCGCTGCCGCAGCTCAAATCGGCCTGGATCTTCGACGCGGATGGAAGGTCGCTGGTCAACAGCCTTGCCTCGCCGCCGCCGGAGCAGAGTTTTGCCGACCGCGACTATTTCTATGCCCATGTCGACCAGACCATCGGCACGTTCATTGGGATGCCCCTGACACCGCGGCAGCCCTACCAAGGTGCGCGCTTCTTCGGCGTCAGCCGCCGCCGCGATTCCGACGATGGCAGCTTCATCGGCGTGATCCAGGCTTCCGTCCTGCCGGAATATTTCGAGAGCTTTTACGCCAGGATCGGCTCCGATCCCGGCAGCTTCTTCGCGATGGGTCGCACCGACGGGGTGCTGCTGGCGCAGTATCCGCGGCCCGATCGCGACCTCCGGCTCGACCCGAGCGGGACGGTCGGCCAGAAGATCGCGGCTCACCCGGAGCACGGGCTCATGACTGTCGCTTGGCCCTCGGACGGGATCGAACGGCGCATCGGCTACCGGCGCATCGCCGAATATCCGATCTATGTCAGCGCGGGGCTGGAGACCTCGGCGATCCGCGCGCGCTGGCTCGCCACCATGAGCCAGCATCTGGTATTCGGGGTTCCCGCGACCGCGCTGCTGTTCATTCTGCTGGCCTTGGCATTCCGGCGCACGCAGCATCTGCAGACCGAGGCCGCAAAGCGGCGCGAGGCCGAGGACGCGCTCAAGCACAGCCAGCGGCTGGAAGCGCTGGGCCAGCTCACCGGCGGCGTCGCCCACGACTTCAACAACCTCCTCACCGTAATCCGCGCGTCGGTCGATCTGTTGAACCGGCCGCAACTGAGCGAGGAGCGCCGGCAGCGCTACATCACGGCGATCGCGGAGGCGGTCTCGCGCGCGGCCAAGCTGACCTCGCAGCTGCTGGCCTTTGCACGGCGCCAGACCCTGAAGCCCGAAGTGTTCGATGTCGGCGCGCGGATGGAATCGCTGCGCGACATGCTGGTCACGCTGCTCGGACCGGCGATCGAGATCATCATGCGGCTGCCGGGGGAGCCTTGCCTGGTCAATGCCGATGCCGGCCAGTTCGAGACGGCGCTGATCAACATGGCGACCAATGCGCGCGATGCCATGCAAGGCAAGGGCCGGATCGTCTTCACGGTGCAGGCGGCGACGAATGTTCCGGACACGCTGGCGCAATCGTCGGGCAGCCGGTTCGGGGGTCGCCATGGCTTTGTCCGCGTCGCAGTCGGCGACACCGGAATCGGCATTCCCGCAACTCGGCTGGGGCGCATCTTCGAGCCGTTCTTCACCACCAAAGAGGTCGGTCAGGGCACCGGGCTCGGCCTGTCGCAGGTGTTCGGCTTCGCCGGGCAATCCGGCGGCGAGGTAACGGTGACGAGCGAGCTCGGCCAGGGCAGCACCTTCTCGCTCTACCTGCCGCGCGTCCCGGCGGATCTCTTGCCCCGCAGTCAGGCGCCGACCACGGCGCCGGCGATCGCCGGCAGCGGCATGTCGGTGCTGGTGGTCGAGGACAATATCGAGCTCGGCAACTTCGCCGCCGACGGACTGACCGAGCTCGGCTACAGCATTACGCTGGTCGACAATGCCACCGACGCGCTCGCCGAGCTGGTGGTCGATGCCGATCGGTTCGACGTCGTGTTCTCGGACGTGGTGATGCCTGGAATGACCGGGCTGGATCTCGCGCAGGCGATCCGTGATCGCAGCATCGGCGTGCCGGTCGTGCTGACCACGGGATATAGCGAGGCGTTGTCGCAGCAGGGCAGCCTCGGCTTCGAGCTCGTGCAAAAGCCCTATTCGATCGACGAGCTGTCGCGCGTGCTGCATCAGGCGGCGCGCCCAAGGCGGGTGCGCGACGGCGCCGCCGAATGACGCGGCGGGCGCACGGCAGCGCCGAACGGGGCCGCGTGAAGCCGTAGCCCGGATGGAGCGCAGCGCAATCCGGGACAGTCGAGCCAGACGCGAGAACCCTGGATTACGCTGCGCTCCATCCAGGCTACATTCTTTTCTCCACATTGGAGTCCTTATCAAAACCCGCTATGCATGCGCCGCTTGCAACAAGGACTTTTGGCTTGACGTCCGAGACCAACCCGTCGTCCGCGCCGTTCGGCGCCTTTGCCCCGAACGCGGCGCAGGCTGCGATCATTCGCCTCGCGCAACAATCGGGGCTGAAGCGCGGCGCATTCCGTCCCTGGCTGTCGCGGCTGGTCAATCTGCTGCGCGGCGGTCCGGTCGACATGCGGTATCAGGGCGCCTCGTTCCGTTTCCATCATCAGGGCAGCGCGACCGAGCGCGGCGCGCTGTTCAATCCCGACTACAATCTCGATGAGCTCGATTTCCTGCGGCAGCACACCCAAGCCGGCGGCGTGTTCGTCGACGTCGGCGCCAATGTCGGCACCTTTGCGCTGGTGATGGCGCAGCAGGTCGGATCCGACGGCAAGGTGGTGGCGATCGAGCCGCATCCGACGACGTTTGGACGGCTTTGCTTCAATCAGGCCGCATCGAAAGCGACCCAGGTGCGGCTGGTGCAGGCCGCCGCGGGCGACAGCGACGGCGAGCTGATGATCGAGAGCGGCGGCGGCAATCTCGGTGCTACGCATGTCGTCACTGGCCCGGTCAGCGGCAAGGCAATCAGGGTCCCGTCGTTGCGGCTGACACGCATTCTCGACGAGGCCGGCGTCACGAAAGTCGATTCGCTGAAAATCGACGTCGAAGGTTTTGAGGACCGCGTGCTGATCGGCTTCTTCCGCGATGCGCCACAATCGCTATGGCCTCGCGCGGTGGTGATCGAGCATCTGTCACAAAACGAATGGCGGGACGATTGTATTGCCGACATGGTCGCGCGCGGCTTTGCGATTGCGCGCAAGACGCGGAGCAATACATTCCTGTCACGTTGACGATGACGACCAACGGAGGTTGCGATGATCGACCATATGGGTTTCTCCGTCTCCGACTATGAGCGCGCCAAAACGTTCTACAGCAAAGCGCTGGCGCCGCTCGGCTACAGCCTGATCATGGAGGTCACGCAGGAGCAGACCGGCCACGATCCGGCCGCGGGCTTCGGCGCCGACGGCAAGCCGGATTTCTGGATCGGCGGCGAGGGTGGGCTGAACAAGCCGGTGCATGTCGCCATTCTCGCGAAAGACCGTGCCACGGTCGATGCCTTTTACAAGGCAGCGATGGCGGCCGGCGGCCGCGACAACGGGTCGCCCGGCATCCGTGCGCATTATCATCCGAGCTATTATGGCGCGTTCGTGCTCGATCCCGACGGCCACAACATCGAGGCCGTCTGCCACGCGCCCGAATAAGACGACGATTCGAGGCGGAACATCAGCGCCGCGTCGTCGTTGTCGTCCTCCGGACAACTGGTCGCGATGATGCCGATGCCGATCGAACCGCCTGAGATACCGCCGTCGACACCGGGCACGCCCACCGAGCCACCACCCGGAGTCCCACCCGGCGGTCCGCAGCCTGAAATCACGCCGCCAGTGCGCGAGCCCGGCGAATCACCCTCGCCCGATGAATTGCCGGGCCGCATGCCCGAGGAGATTCCATCGCGTGGACCGAGCGGGCCGCTCATGCCCAATCCCGCGACCGATGCGAAATCGTCGCAGGATCGCGCGTGAGGGGAACGATCACATGGCCGGCGATTGCAACCTGCCTCTGAATGCGCAATGAACGTCGCCAGCGTGACGTGATTTGCGTGCAGAAATAAATCGGGCCGCGACCTCTTCGCCCGCCACAATGCGGCCCTACGCGTAGCTGTTCATCCCAGCACTTCGTCAAAGAACCTTCCGGGGAAGTTCACCATCATGACCAATCTTCGTTTCGTGCTGCTCGCCACGACCGCTCTGACCGCGATGCAATTCGCCAGCTCCGCATCGCATGCGCAAAGCGCAGCGCCGATCGTGGTTGCGCAGGCCCAGAGCCCAGAGACGGGCCCTGACGGAAAACCGAAGCAGCCTCCGAAGGGAGCGCCAGCGGCGCCCGCGCGCCCGGCCACACCCCCGCCGACGGCAGCACCGCCCCACCCGCCAGCTCCGCCCCCGCCGGCTGCCGCGCCGGCGCGCCCAACTCCGCCGCCGCCACCGCCGGCGGCACGTCCAGCTCCTCCTCCGCCACCACCACCCCCTGCCGCTCCGAAGCCGCCGTCGCCGCCTCCGGCCCCGGCGCCGCAGCAGCATGCTCCGCCCCCTCCGCCGCCGCCACCACCCGCGGCACGTCCGGCTCCGACCCCGCCGCCGGCCCCTCCCGCAGCGGCTCCGCAGCAGCACGCGCCGATAGCACCGGCTCCAACGGGACGGCCCACGCCTGCGCCGACGGCAACGCCCTCGGCAGCACCGACGGCGGGACGGCCCACGCCTGCCCCGAGCGCAACACCTGCACCTACGCCTGCGCCGACCGCGACGCCGGCTCCGGGCAGCACGCCCGGCGCACCCCCGGCGGGACGCCCCGGTTCATCCCCGCCCGGTCGTTCAGGCCAGCCTCCGGCAGCAGGATCATCGCCCGCTCCAGGCGCTACGCCCGCGCCAGCGACCACGCCGACGCCCGGTGCCGGCACTCCGACCGCCCCGTCAGGGCGTCCGGGTGCGGCACCGACGCCTGCGCCCAGCGCAACCCCAGCACCGACCCCGGCCCCCGGCACTCCGACCGCGCCGTCGGGACGTCCGGGTCCGGCAGCGACGCCTGCGCCCGGCGCAACCCCTGCACCGAGCGCGACGCCGGCCCCCGGCGGCCTACCCGGACGTCAGGGCGGAACGCCTCCTGCCGGCGCGCCGGCTGCCGGAACTCCGACTGCGCCGCCGCAGGCGGGCCTGCCGCCGCGGCCGCCGACTCCCCCCGCCGGCGCCGCAGCGCCATCTGCCGTGTCTGGCACGGCGGCCGCAGCGCCACCGCCCGGTAGGGCGCAATACACTCCGCCGACGGTCACGCCCGCTTTCCGCGCCGCGCCCACGACCACCACGCCCCTGCCGCCGCCGCCGCGTCCGCCGCAGCGCGACCTGACGCCGCTCGCGTTCGGCGCGGGCGTAGTGGCCGGCGCGGTGATCGGTGCGACCATCGCCGACTATCGCAACCAGCGGCACGAGGTCGTCGAAGGCGGCCGCACCGTCTACACCGAGCCGGACCGCATCATCATCCGCGACCCGGGCGGGCAGGAATACGTCCGCGGCAACGATCTCTATCGCTTCCGCTACGGTGCCCGCGACATCCGCACCGAGACTGTCGGCGGCGAAACCCGCACCGTCGTGATCCGTCCCGACGGCAGCGAGGTGATCACCGTCGTCGGTGCGGACGGCTCGCTGCTGCGCCGAATCCGCAGAGACCGCGGCGGGCGCGAGATCGTCATCATCGACAACAGCTACCGCGATCCGCAGTCGGTCGGCGGCTTCTATGTTGACGTGCCGCCGCCGGTCGTCAGCATTCCCTACGATCGCTACATCGTCGACGCGCAGGAGGCGTCGCCGGACGTGATCTACGAGACCATGGAGGCACCGCCGGTGCAGCGGATCGATCGGCGCTACTCGCTCGACGAGATCCGCTACAGTCCCAATGTTCGCATGCAGATGCCGAGCATCGACGTCAACACGATCAATTTCGAATCGGGATCGTGGACCATCCCGCAGGACCAGGCGGCGCGGCTGCAAGCGATCGCCGACGGCCTCAACCGGGCGATCCAGCGCAACCCGCGCGAAGTGTTCCTGATCGAGGGACACACCGATGCGACCGGCAACGACGTCGACAATCTGTCATTGTCGGATCGCCGTGCGCAGGCCGCGGCCGAATTGCTGACGCAGCAATTCGGTGTGCCGGCGGAGAACCTGACCTCGCAGGGCTACGGCAGGCAGTATCTGAAGGAGCAGACGGACGGGCCAAGCCGGATCAACCGGCGCGTCACCGTGCGCCGCATCACCCCGCTGCTCAACGGCGGGCAGGCCTCGCTGCCCCCGCCCCCGCCCGGCACCGTGCCGCCGCGCTGAGGCGACAGCCACAAAGGCAAAATGGCCGGGAGTGATCCCGGCCATTTTTGTTCGTGTCATGCTTGCTTTCGTAGCCCGGATGGAGCGCAGCGAAATCCGGGAGGGTCTCTCCGCGTTGCAAGGCCCCGGATTGCGCTGCGCTCCATCCGGGCTACGAAGGAATCAATCCTTGTCGCTCTCGAGCTTGAAGATCTGCGAGCCTTCGCTGCCCGAGAGCAGACCCGTATCCGTGTAGAGCTTCAGCTTGGTGCGCGTGTCGGCGATGTCGAGATTGCGCATGGTGAGCTGGCCGATGCGATGCTCCGGCGTGAACGGTGCGTCCTCGACCTTCTCCATGCTGAGCCGCTCCGGGGCGTAGGTCAGGTTGGGGCTTTCCGTGTTCAGCAGCGAATAGTCGTTGCCGCGGCGCAGTTCGAGCGTGACCTCGCCGGTGACGGCGCGTGCGACCCAGCGCTGCGCGGTCTCGCGCAGCATCAAGGCTTGCGGATCGAACCAGCGGCCCTGGTACAGCAGGCGGCCGAGGCGCATGCCGCTGATGCGGTATTGCTCGATGGTGTCCTCGTTGTGGATGCCGGTGACGAGGCGCTCATAGGCGATGTGCAGCAGCGCCATGCCGGGCGCCTCGTAGATGCCGCGGCTCTTGGCCTCGATGATGCGGTTCTCGATCTGGTCGCTCATGCCGAGGCCGTGACGGCCACCGATGGCATTGGCTTCGAGCAACAGCGCGACGGGATCGCTGAAGGTCTGGCCGTTCAGCGCCGTGGGCTGGCCCTCCTCGAAACGCACCACGACCTTTTCGGCCTTGACGCTGCAGTCGTCGCGCCAGAACGGCACGCCCATGATCGGGTTGACGATCTTGATGCCGCTGTCGAGGCTTTCGAGGTCCTTGGCTTCATGCGTGGCGCCGAGCAGATTGCTGTCGGTCGAATACGCCTTCTCGGCGCTCATCTTGTAGGCGAAACCCTGCGCGGTCATGAACGCCGACATCTCGGCGCGGCCGCCGAGTTCGTCGATGAACTGCTGGTCGAGCCAGGGCTTGTAGATGCGCAGGCCCGGATTAGTCAAAAGCCCGTAGCGATAGAAACGCTCGATGTCGTTGCCCTTGAAGGTCGAGCCGTCGCCCCAGATGTTGACGCCGTCTTCCTTCATCGCGGCGACCAGCATCGTGCCGGTGACGGCGCGCCCCAATGGCGTGGTGTTGAAATAGGTGAGGCCGCCGGTCGAGATGTGGAAGGCGCCGGACTGGATCGCGGCGATGCCTTCATGGACGAGCTGCGTGCGGCAATCGACCAGCAGGGCTTTCTCCGCACCGAACTCCATCGCCTTGCGCGGGATCTCGTTGTAGTCGGCCTCATCGGGCTGGCCGAGATTGGCGGTATAGGCGTAGCAGCGCGCGCCCTTCTGCTTCATCCAGAGCAGTGCGGCGCTGGTGTCGAGACCGCCCGAAAACGCGATGCCGACTTTCTCGCCCTTGGGCAGGCTTTTCAGGATCGTGGTCATGAGGCTTCCAATCGGGTCTCGAAGGGGCGGATGGCGGGTGTGGTTTGACCGCGCGATTATCAAATTTCGCGGGGCTGAGCACGCATTTAATGGCTCAAATCGACGCTGTGGGACCTGGCTTGCGGCTGAACAGGCGCTGGCGGAAGCGGTAGGCGGGCATGTTCAGCCGGGTCAGGGCGGCATCGACCGCCTCGTCCGAAAACCGCGTTCGCGGCCAGCGATAGATTAGCGCATAGGCAAACCAGATCACGACAAAGGTGACGAGGCCGGCGATCGAAACATCGGTGAAGAAGTGACCGCCGAACGCCATTCGCAGGGCGCTGGTGACGAGGCCGAACACCACGGCGCCGGCATAAGCCAAGGGCCGCCATGCAGGTGGCGCCAGCGCAGCCGGGGCCACCGTCCAGAACGCGGTCGCGCCCTCGCCCGAGAAGAACGAGCAGTTGCGCGCGCAGCCGCCGCGCGGATCCCACCACGGCACGAACTGCAGATCGCCGGCGAACTCCGTCACCACCACCGGACGCGGACGGCCCCAATAGGTCTTGAACGTGAGATTGGTGAGGATGCCAGCCGACAGAATGATGGTGACCAGCAGGAAGATGATCGCGCGCCCCGACACCATCAGCGGGCGATCGGGCCGGGCCATCTTGGCCACGAGCGCGATCAGAGGCGGCAGCACGAACACCCACGCAACCCACATCGCGACATTTCGCGCGAACCCGGCCCAATCGCTCAGCTTGAGCGGAAATGTCTTGGTCTGGGGATCGAAGAACAGCGCGGCGAGCTTGAGGTCGAGCTCGGGATAGAGCCCGAAGACGATGCCGATCACGAGCCACAGCGCCAGGGCAATGAAGAGTCCGGTCCGGTTCATAGCGCGCGGTTTAGCGGAGTGACGAGGGGATGAAAACCCTCGCAGCGGTCATTCCGGGATGGTCCGAAGGACCAGACCCGGAATCTCGAGATTCCGGGTTCGATGCTTCGCATCGCCCCGGAATGACGGTGCTGACTACCGCACATCCGGCCGGGACTGCGACGGCAGCGGCGGAGGCGGCTGGCGCGGGGGCAACGGCTGGCGCCAGGCACCGGCGTTGCGGCCGGCGATCAGCCAGTAAACCACGCCGGCGACGATGCCCGCGCCGGTCATGATCTCCAGGTGACGCCGCACGACGCCCTCGAATTGCAGTGTCTCGGAGTGAAAGGGAACGAGGCCGAGATAACAGGCAAGCCCGACCAGGCCACCGCCGACGGCGTAGGCGAGCGCGCTGCGAATATAGAGCGCCTCGGTGACCGCAACGATCACCGCCGCCGGCACCAGCGCAAAACCGGAGACGAAGATGAAGCCGAACCCGAGCAGGATGTCGATCGTGCCCTGATCGACGGGACCCGCGCCAAGATCGGCGAATTCCGGAAACAGCAGCGCAAGCACGACGATCATGCCGCCGACGAAACAGGCGGCGAGAAAGCCGATGAAGATGACGATGAGGCGGCCGATCAGGGACATGACGGCACCCTCGCCGTCATTGCGAACCACCGGGTCCGCGCGAAGCGCGGCCCGATGACAGGCTCCGCGAAGCAATCCAGTCTGCCTCTGCGGAAAGACTCTGGATTGCTTCGCTTCGCTCGCAATGACGGGGAGGCGAGAGCGTTGACATGATCGCTAATCCGTCATCGCCATGGCGCGGAGCGCCTGGCGTTCTCTTGCGGAGAGCTTCTCGGTCTCCGACTTGAGCTGACCGCAGGCGGCGAGGATGTCGCGGCCGCGCGGGGTGCGTACCGGCGAGGAATAGCCGGCGTTGAAGATGTATTCGGAGAATTTTTCGATCTGGTCCCAGTCCGAACATTCATAGGCCGTGCCAGGCCAGGGATTGAACGGGATCAGGTTGATCTTGGCGTGGATGCCCTTGAGCAGCTTGACCAGCAGCTTCGCATCCTCGAGCGAATCGTTGACGCCCTTGAGCATCACATATTCGAAGGTGATGCGGCGCGCGTTCGACGCGCCGGGATAGTCGCGGCAAGCCTGCAACAATTCGGCGATCGGATATTTGCGGTTGAGCGGCACCAGCTCGTTGCGCAGCTCGTCACGCACTGCATGCAGCGAGATCGCGAGCATCACGCCGATCTCGTCGCCGGCGCGCCCGATGTTCGGCACGACGCCGGAGGTCGACAGCGTAATGCGGCGGCGGGAAATGCCGATGCCTTCATTGTCGCCGACGATCAGCAGCGCATCGCGCACCGCCTCGAAATTGTAGAGCGGCTCGCCCATGCCCATCATCACGATATTGGTGACCCGACGCGTGCCGTCCTCGCGATCGGCCCAGTCGTTCAGGCGATCGCGCGCCACCATCACCTGTCCGACGATCTCGCCGGCGGTGAGATTGCGCACCAGGCGCTGGGTCCCGGTGTGGCAGAACGAGCAGTTCAAGGTGCAGCCGACCTGAGAGGAAACACACAATGTGCCGCGATCGTTCTCGGGAATGTAGACGCACTCGACTTCGTGCGCCTTTTCGACATTGTCGCCGCTCGGCAGCCGCAGCAGCCATTTGCGCGTGCCGTCATTGGATATCTGTTCGGCCACGACATCGGGCCGGTCGACGGTGAAATGCAAGGCGAGATCGGTGCGAATGCCCTTCGAGACCGAGGTCATCTCGTCAAAATTCTGGGCCCCCCGGAAATACATCCAGTGCCACAACTGCTGCACGCGCATCTTGCGCTGGGCCGGAGCCACGCCGATCTCGCCGAGACGATCGGCGAGCTCGTTGCGCGACAGTCCGATGAGCGACGGCTTTGCCGGCGGCACATAGACTTCGAGTGGAGTCTTCTCCACCAGTATTGCATTGCGCGGCTCGGTCGTCGGTTGCATTGAAAGGACCTGATTAGGTGGTCGTTCCGGGATGGTCCGAAGGACCAGACCCGGAACCTCGAGATTCTCAGGTGCGCAATTGCGCACCATAGTTCGCGCTTCGCGCGCCCCGGAATGACGGGAGAAAGTCTAGTACGCGCCCTATATAGCAACCAGACCTGTCGATTGCGACCTTATCGACCGCAGTCTTAACGGCGACAATCCTGCGCGATCCGGTCCAGCGCCTGGGCGAGCCCCTTCAGCGAGAAGGTGTCGGTCGTCTCCGTTCCCTTGGCCGAGACCCCTTTGACCACGAGATCGGGGGATTTGCGCATGGCTTCGACCATCCGCTCCTCCTCGGCCGCGTTCTTGATCCAGAGACCGTCGCCCTGCGTGTACATCGCGAACGAGGCGCCGCCGACCTCGACCGAGGATTCCGAGCCCGGCTTCAGCGCGTAGCCGATCATCACCGAGACCTCGTTGGTGACCTTCTCGGCCGGCCGGGTCGAGACGAAGGCATAGGCCGGGTCACGCGGCCTGTTCGGCGGATTGGTCTTGGACGACGAGGGCTTGGCCAGCGCGAAGCAGACCTTCTTGCCGTTGGGCGTCGCCGCATAGGCGCCCCAGGTGCCGAACTGGCCGATCAGCGTCGGCTCTGCGCCGCCGGCAACTGTCGCGGGCACAGCGGCCGGTTTGCTCTCAGGCTTGGCGGCGGTCTTGGCGGCAGTCTTGGCGGCTGGAGCGGCCGGCTTCGGTGTCGCCTTCGGCGCCGGTTGCGGCGTCTGCGCCCGCGCGGGATTGGCGATCCCGCACGTCATCATGCCGATCATCAAAGTTAAAGATAGCACCCGCCACATGCTGGAGTGGTTCCCTCAATATTGTGACTGGAAGATGGCCCGGCCGCGCTTTGTCCGGGGGGTCAGGGATAGCCGGGAAAGTCCAATTTGGGAAGGCAGTTAGCAGGAGCGCAGCGGCTAGCCTCGGGACCGCGCGGCGCGCTGCTCGGCCCATTGCGCCTCGGTCCAGTGCAACAGGTCCTCGGCGCCGGAACTGCGCAAATGCGCGCCGCCGTCGATCACCACCATCTCGCCATTGATGTAGCCGGCGCGGTCCGAAACCAGGAAACTGGCGAGATCGGCAAGCTCGCCGTGCTCGCCGGTGCGGCCAAGTGGATTGCGCGCGGTCCAACTTTCATCGCGGCCCTCGGGACGCAACTGCCCGGATGCGCCGGCGGTCGGGAACGGACCCGGCGCGATCGCCACGGTGCGGATGCCCTTCGGCCCCCATTCCACCGCGAGGCTTTTGGTCATCGCCAGCACCGCCGACTTCGCCATGGCGGAGGGAACGGTGAAGGCGCGCCCGGTGATGGTCGAGGTCGAGAGAATCGAGAGCACGAGGCCGCCATGCTTGCCTTCGATCCAGCGCCGGCCGGCGGCGAGCGTGCAATACATCGCGCCATGCAGCGTCGGCGCCAGGATCGCATCGGCGGCGCGAAACGACAGGTGCTCGCTCTGCGCGAGGAAGGTGGCGGCAGCGTTGTTGACGAGGATATCGAGCGGCGCCTCGAGCCAGATCGCATCCATCATGCTGTCGACTGCGGCACCGTCGCGGACATCGCAGGCGATGGTCGTGACCGTGCCTCCGGTCTGCGCGCGCATCTCCGTGGCCGTCGTCTCCAGTCGGTCGAGCTTGCGGCCGCAGATGATGAGCTCAGCGCCCAGCGACAGAAAGCGGCGTCCCATCGCGGCGCCGAGACCGGAGCCGCCGCCGGTGACGAGAATGCGCTTGCTCTTGAGCAGACCTGTTTCAAACATCGTTTGAATCCTCCCTTTTCTTCTTTCGTCACTGCAAGCGCAGCGAAGCAATCCAGACTATTTCCGCGGCACGGATCTGGATTGCTTCGCTTCGCTCGCAATGACGAGGATAGGCCGGTGGATGGTCTCTGACAAAGAATCCGGATTGTCGCCCGAGCCTAAATCCGGCAGAAACAGCCAAACTATAATTCTGCCTCGAAACGCTCAGGTGCCGTCATGAAAGCCATCCTCTGCTCGCAATATTGCCAGCCTGACGATCTCGTGCTCACGGAGGTACCGGATCCGGTGGCGGGTCCCGGCGAAGCCGTGATCGCGATCAAGGCCGCGGCGCTGAACTTCTTCGACATCCTGATGATTCAGGGCAAGTACCAGGTCAAGCCGCCGTTCCCGTTCTCGCCGGCGGCCGAAGTTGCCGGCGTGATCGAGAGCGTCGGCGCGGGCGTCACTGATGTGAAGGTCGGCGATCGCGTGGTCGCCTCCTGCGGCCATAACGGCGCGCGCGAAAGGATCGCCTTGCCGACGGCATCGATCGTCAAGATTCCCGACAATCTCGATTACGACCGCGCGGCGGGCATCATCATCATCTACGGCACCGCGCTGCATGCGCTGGAAGACCGCGCGAGCCCGAAGCCGGGCGAGACGCTCGCGGTGCTGGGCGCGGCCGGCGGCACAGGCCTGGCGGCCTGCGAACTCGGCAAGCTGATGGGCTTGAAGGTGATCGCCTGCGCCTCGTCGGACGAGAAGCTCGAATTCGCCAAAGCGCATGGTGCCGAGCTGACGCTGAACTACGCCAAGGAAGACCTGAAGGAAGGCTTGCGAAAACTCACCGGCGGCAAGGGCGTCGATATCATCTTCGATCCGGTCGGTGGTACGTATGCCGAGCAGGCGTTGCGTTCGATCGCCTGGGAAGGCCGCTTCCTCGTGATCGGCTTTGCCGCCGGCGACATTCCGAAGATGCCGCTGAACCTCGCCTTGCTGAAGGGCTGCGACATCCGCGGCGTGTTCTGGGGCGCCTGGACAAGGCTCAACCCGGCCAAGAACCGCGCCAATCTCGAGAAGCTCGTGAGGTGGACGGCGGAAGGAAAAATCTCCTCGCATGTCGACCGCACCTTCCCGTTGGCGCAGACTGCCGACGCCCTGAAGGTGCTCGCAGGACGTCAGGCCATGGGCAAGGTGATCCTGCATCCGTGAGCTGACGCGGCGTGGCGTGTGTCGCTACAGCCGCTCGCCACAAGCTCAAACTGTCATTGCCCGGCTTGACCGGGCGATCCAGTACTCCGTGACGTCAGTGATTGAATCGAGAAGCCGCGGCGTACTGGATTCCCCGCTTTCGCGCGGAATGACAGCAAGCGCGGGACAAGCATTGTCCACGCTGCCACCCGGTAGATCGCCATCAACCATTGCCGCCAAGATTGCGGTGGATTCCTCCACGTCGCCCCAATCAAACCCAAATATCTCCCGATTCGCGCAAGCCGCTGACGCTTTTTGGGCTGATTCAGACAGCGATTTACCCGTTCCAGTTTGCGGGGCATTTCTGGACAACAACAAAAAGACTGAAGCCGGGATGCCCCAGCGTTGCGTTACTAACGGGGAGCATCACCATGGAGACGGCGTACCGCCCGTCCAGGGAATCGAGGTCGTTCGATTCCGATCAAGCTGCATCACATCCGGCCGTCGCGTCCTATATCCGTGCGCGCGCCGCACGGGTCGAACTGTCACCGGACGATCCAATTCCACTGTTCCTGTCCGATCCGCTCGGTGCGCCGGACCCAAGCGAATATACGGCGCGGGCGTTGAGTCCCGGGTCGAGAATTGTCCCGCGTGTTCTCGCGGCCATACTGGTCGCATCCACGCTCGCAGTTCTGGCTGCGCTGTTTCAACCCAGTCTCGGGAGCCTGTTCGCCGCCGATGCCACCAGTCCGAGGCGTACTGAACTGGACCAGGCCATGGCGTCCGCCAACGGGCCGGACACGCCGCAGACGCGCCAGGACCCGGCGCGCGTGAGCAACACGACGCTCGCGAGCGCTGACGCGCAGGATCTCCCTGCACCAACGCCGAGCCGCGAAGCGATTGCGTCTGCCTATCAGACCGCGCTGCAAGCCCGGGCGCCCGCGCCAATCACTGCACAGCCTCCGCCTGCCAAGACGCTCGATGCCGACACGCTGGCCGGCCTGATGGCGCGCGCGAACGGTCTGTTGGCGGTCGGCGACATTGCCGCCGCCCGCCTGCTGCTCGAACGCGCCGCCAATGCACAGGATCCAACGGCAGCATTTCTGCTGGGGCAGACCTATGACCCGGCCGTATTGGGCACCAGCGACGCCAGGCGCATCGCTGCCGACGCGACCGCCGCGCGCGACTGGTACCAAAAGGCCGCAGGTCTCGGATCGGCGGAGGCGCGGCAACGCCTCGCCCAGATTCAGAACTAGAACTCATTAGGGGATATCATGCGTAACGCTTTGAGAATGGCGCTTGCCGCCATCATGACGATCTGTGCCTTCGCGGCACGCGCCGAGCAGACCGAATATGATCCGGCCAAGGTCTCGGACAGCCTGAAAGCCATCTTCCAGTTCGGCTCGACCTCGACCAAGCAGTCGCTGAACGCCAACACGGTGACCTTGATCACCGGCACGATCGGCGGCACCTATGTGCAATTCGGCGCCGACCTCGCTTCGGTGCTCGACGACGGCAACAGGCTTCGCATGCTGCCAATCGTCGGTCGAGGCTCGGTGCAGAGCGTTGCCGACATCCTGTTCCTGCAAGGCGTCGATCTCGGAATCGTGCGCGCGGATACGCTCGACTATCTGGAACGCAAAGGCTTTGCCAAGGACATCAAGAAGCAGTTCACCTATGTGACCAAGCTCTACAACGAAGAGATGCAGGTGATCGCGCCAAAATCGGTCGCGACGCTCAAGGATCTGGAAGGCAAAACTGTAAGCGTCGACCTGCCGAACGGCGGCACTTTCGTCACCGCACTCACCGTGTTCGAGCGGCTCGGGATCAAGGCGAAATTCGTCTATGTCGAGCAACGCATTGCGCTGGAGAAACTCAAGGCCGGCGAGATCGACGCCGTCATCGTGGTCGGCGGCAAACCGTACAAGTCCGTTTCGAACTTCGGCAATGACGGCCGCTTCCACCTCGCAACCGTGGATTATGCGAAGCCGCTCCAGAGCGACTATCTGCCAGCAACGCTGACCGCCAAGGATTATCCGAACCTGATCAAGGAGGGCGAGAGCGTGGACACTATCGCGGTGCCGGCGGTGCTCGCTGCCTACAACTGGGCGCCTAAAACCGAGCGCTACCGCAAGCTTGAATTGTTCGTGGACGCGTTCTTCACGAAATTCCCGACGCTGCAGAACCCGCCTTTCCATCCCAAGTGGAAGGAGGTCTCGCTCGCGGCGCCTTTGGCAGGTTGGAACAGATTGCCGGTGGCACAGCAATGGCTCGAGCGGCACGATGTCGAACCGGTGACGCGGCAGCGCTTCGAGGCGTTCCTGAAGCAAAGCCCCGCAGCGGCGAAAGTGTCCGACACGGACAAGGAAACGCTGTTCAAACAGTTCCAGGCCTGGGACGCGGAGAAGGTTCGGGCGCAGAAGAAATAGCTGCCGGTCACGCGCTCGATGTCATCGTCCGGCTTGACCGGGCGATCCAGTACGCCTGACGTCAGTGATTGAATCGAGAAGCCGCGGCGTACTGGATTCCCCGCCTTCGCGGGGAATGACGACGGAACGCGTAGCGAATGCTACTGCACTTCCACTTCCGCCTCATCCACCCCGCGCTTCAGCGCTGCACGCGCGGCGTCGCGATGCTCCGTCGTGATGTGGCTGGCGACCATGCGAAGGGCAGTGGCGAGCACCGCGGCGTCATCGGTGAAGCCGAGGATCGGCATCATGTCCGGGATGAAGTCGAACGGCAGGATGAAATAGGCGATCGCGCCCAGCAGCGAGGCCTGGACATGGCGCGGCGTCTGCCTGTCGAAGGCGCAGTAATAGGCGGCGAGCAGGTCTTCCGCGAACGGCAGATGCGCGGCGACACGCTTCAGCTTGCGCCAGAAGCGGCGGCGCAGGCTCTCACGATCCTCGGCGAGCCGATCAGCCGGCTCGAAGCCGACACTGTGCTCGGCGGCCATCTCCAAAACTCCGTTCAGCCGGAGCGGCGGATCGCCGCACAACACGCTGAGCACAAGATGGGGATGCAGTCCGCCCCTGCAAGACGTCAGCCTGCTGTCAGCTTGGCCATGGCGTTCATCGCCTTGGCGAGCTCGATATCGAGCGAGGTGAGCCCGCCCGCATCATGGGTCGAGAGAACCACCTCCACCGTCTTGTAGACGTTGCGCCATTCGGGGTGGTGATCCATCTTTTCGGCCACCAGCGCCGCGCGGGTCATGAAGCCAAAGGCCTCGTTGAAATCCTTGAAGACGAAGGTCTTCCCGATCGCCTCCCGTCCCGGACGCTCGGTCCAGCCCGGGATGCCGCCCAGCGCCTGCTTGCGTGCCTCTGCCGATAGCCGCTCTGCCATGATCGCCTCCGTCCTTCAGGGGAACTTTACCCTAACACCGTGCTGGCGCCCCGGTTCATACCGGATTTGGTCGATCCGCTAACCATGACGGAGATGTAACCCCGCCGGACAAGAAATTTGCTACACTTCCCGGCGTAAATCGCCGGCCAAGATGAAACTGAGTCTGAAGCGCCTGTTTGGGAGATCGATGACCGGGGGATTGGACCTGGCCGAAGCGCCCCCTCCGCCTTCGCCGCGATCCGCGGCGCGGAGGACGGCACTCGTGTCTCTGGCGCTGGTGCTTGCGATCATCGGCGCGCTGGTCGGCGGATACTATTTTGCGATGCGGCCGGTGACGCTGAAGATCGCGGTCGGCCCCGCCAACAGCGACGACGTCAAGGTGGTGCAGGCGTTGACGCAGGCTTTCGCGCAGAGCAAAGGCTATGTGCGGTTGCGTCCCGTCCAGACGGACGGTGCCGCCGCCAGCGCCGATGCGCTCGCGGAGAGCAAAGTCGATCTCGCCATCGTCCGCGGCGATCTCGACGTGCCCAAAAACGCGCAAGCGGTTGCCACCCTGCGCAAGAACGTCGCGGTGCTGTGGACCGTGCCCGGCAAGGGCAAGAAGAAGGGCGCCAAGATCACCAAGATCGCGCAGCTCGCCGGCCATCGCGTCGGCGTGGTCGGCCGCACGCAGGCCAATGTCGGCCTGCTCAAGGTGGTGCTCCAGCAATATGGCGTCGATCCGGCCAAGGTCGAGATCGTGCAATTCCCGGCGAGCGAGGTCGCCGAGGCGATCCGCACCCAGAAGGTCGACGCCTATCTCGCCGCAGGCCCCGTCAACAGCAAGATCACGGCGGACGCGATTGCGGCCTCGGCCAAGGACGGCGGCACGCCGACATTCCTCGCGATCGATTCCGCCGATGCGATCGCGCAGAACCATCCTGTCTACGAGGCGTCCGAGATTCCCGCGGGCACTTATGGCGGCTCGCCCGACCGTCCGGACGACGAGGTCAAGACGATCAGCTTCTCGCATCACATCGTGGCGCGCAAAGGGGTGTCGGAAACCACCATCGCGGCGTTCACGCGCCAGCTGTTCGCGGTGCGCCAGCAATTGGTGACGGAATTCCCGCTCGCCGCCAAGATCGAAACGCCCGACACCGACAAGGATGCCGTGATCCCCGTGCATCCGGGTGCGGCCGCCTTCGTTGACGGTGAGGAAAAGACCTTCCTCGACAAGTACAGCGATTACATCTGGTGGACCCTGATGGCACTCTCGGCTATGGGCTCGATCGGCGCATGGTTCGCGGGCTATCTGAAAAAGGACGAACGCAACACCAACAGCCATCTGCGCGAACGCCTGCTCGACATGATCGCCGGCGCACGCAAGAGCGAGACGACCGAGGAGCTCGACCAGATGCAGGCCGAGGCCGACGAGATCCTCCGCGACACGTTGCGCTGCTTCGATCACGGCGCGATCGAGGAGGGCGCGCTCACCGCCTTCAACATCGTGCTCGATCAGTTCCATGCCGCGGTTGCCGATCGCAAGACCGTGCTGTTCAGCCTGCCGCAGAACCTGCAACGCACCGGCGCGCAATTCCGGGCGGCCAGCAACGCTTAAGCGCTGGCACGCGTTATCGCTTCGTCACATTTCCTCAATATAGCGTCTGACGTCATCTCGGCGACCGCCCGGGCAGCCGTCCCTCGCGCTATTGAGAGCCATCCATGAAGATCAAATTCTCCCGCCGCCGTTTCCTGACCACCAGCGCCGGTGCGCTCGGCGCGATCGCAATGCCTCATCTTTCGCGCGCGGCCGACCGGCCGGCCGTGACCCATGGGGTGCAGTCCGGCGACGTCACCGTCGACGGCGGCGTGATCTGGGCGCGTGCGGACCGCCCCTCGCAGATGCTGGTCGAGGTGGCGACGACGGACTCCTTCAAGGATGCCCGCGCGCTGCCGCCGATCGCGGCGCTGCCTGAGAGCGACTTCACGGCAAAAATGCTGGTGGAGAATCTTCCCAGCAGCCAGGACATCTTCTATCGCGTCCGCTTCCGCGATCTCTCCCACACCGCAATCGAAGGCGAGCCGGTGACCGGCCGCTTCCGCACTGCGCCCGCCGACCGCCGCGACGTCAGCTTCGTCTGGGGCGGCGATGTCGCCGGCCAGGGCTGGGGCATCAACCCCGACGACGGCGGCATGGTGTCGTTCTCCGCCATGCGCAAGCATCGGCCGGATTTCTTCCTGCATTCCGGCGACACCATCTACGCCGACGGCGTCATCCCCTCCGAGGTGAAGCTCGCCGACGGCAAGACCTGGAAGAACATCACCATCCCCGAGAAAGCCAAGGTCGCCGAGACGCTCGACGAGTATCGCGCCGCGCACAAGTACAATTTCACCGACGACAACGTTCGCGCCTTCAACGCCGAAGTGCCGATCTTCGTGCAGTGGGACGATCACGAGGTGACCAACAACTGGTCGCTGTCGAAGGAGCTGCCGGCGAGCTACAAGGTGCGCGACATCAGCCTGCTCGCGGCCCGCGCCGGCCGCGCCTTCCACGAGATGTATCCGATGCGGGAGAGCATCGTCGAGCCCGGCCGGGTCTATCGCCAGATCTCCTACGGGCCGCATCTGGACGTGTTCGTGCTCGACGAGCGCAGCTATCGCGGCCCGAACGGCGCCAACCTCGAGACCGAATACGGTCCGGCCAGCTACTTCCTCGGCCCCGACCAGATCGCATGGCTCAAGCGCGGCCTGCTCAATTCACGCGCGACCTGGAAGGTGATCGCCTCCGACATGCCGCTCAGCCTGGTCGTGCCAGATACGCCGAAGGGCGGCTCGGAAGCCTTTGCGCAAGGCGACGGTCCGGTGCGCGGCCGCGAATTCGAAATCGCCGACCTCCTGCGCTTCATCAAGATGGCGCCGATCCGCAACACGGTGTGGCTGACCGCCGACGTGCACTACGCCGCCGCGCATTATTACGATCCGAACAAGGCGCAATTCCAGGACTTCGAGCCGTTCTGGGAATTCGTCTCCGGGCCGTTGCATGCGGGCACGTTCGGGCCGAACGATCTCGACAACACTTTTGGTCCGGACGTGCGCTTCATCAAGGCCCCTGGAAAAGACAACCAGAACCTGCCGCCGTCGGCCGGCATGCAGTTCTTCGGTCACGTCAAGATCGACGGCGGCTCCGGCCAGATGATCGTGACGCTGCGCGATCGCGCCGACGTCGCGCTGTGGTCGACCACGCTCGATCCGAAATTCGCCTGAAGCCGTCACCGGCGCGCCGTCAGGCGCGGCGCATCCGCAGCGCGGCCTCCAGCGCATCGCTGGAGCACGGCTTTTGCAGACGCGGGCGCGCCGCAAAGGCCGAAGGAATGCTCGCATCCGCGCCGTAACCGGTCACGAACACGAACGGAATCTTCAGGGCGACGAGACGGTCGGCGATCGCAAAGCTTTTCTCGCGGATCAACTCGACGTCGAGCAGCGCGAAATCCGGCGGACGGCTCGCGATCGCCTCCAGCGCCTGCGCCACCGAGCCCACGGCGCGCACGCTCGTCACGCCAAACCCGAGCAGGCGATCCTCGAAATCGATGGCAATAATCGGATCGTCCTCGACGATCAGGACATCGGCAGGACACTCTGAGCCGTCGGAAAAAGCGGGTGCCATCAACGCATCTTGGAACACGGTGTTTCTCGGACCAGGACTGCCGCGTCGCGATGCTGCGCCCAGCGCATCGGCGTGTTCCCGGAACGAAACCCACCACATCGCCGTTCTCCCGTCTGTCCACTTGTGCACACAGGAAATGGCCGGAACTCGCTATTGTGGGAGGAGGATGGGAGTTCCCGATGGACGCGCGCACCGGCAAGACAACCGAGCTCGACAGCCGCCCCGCAAACAATCTGCTGCGGCGGCTGAGCCACGCGGACTACACGCTGCTCGCGCCACACATCGCCGTTGACGACGCTGCGGCAAACGAGCTGCTCTACAGCCCCGGCGACGACGTCCAGGTTGCGCACTTCCCGTGCGGACAGTCGCTCGCGACCTTCGTCGTGCCCAATGAGGACGGCCGGGACGTCGAGACCATTCTGGTTGGCCGCGAAGGCGCGGTCGGCGGCATTGTCAGCGAGGGATTCCTGCCGGCCTATACCCGTATCTCCGTGAAGTTCGGCGGACCGTTTGCGCGCATCAATGTCGCCAAGCTAGAAGCGGCCAAGCGGCGTTCGCCGTCGCTGCACAACATCTTTGCCCGCTACGCCGACTGTATGCTGGCGCAGGTTTTCCAGTCGACCGCCTGCAACGCCATCCACTCGATCGAGCAGCGTACGGCCAAATGGATGCTGGCGGCGATGGAGCGGACCGGCGACGACAACAGCGTGCCGCTGACGCATGAGCAGCTTTCGACCTTGCTCGGCGTCGGCCGCAGCTATGCCAGCCGCGTGCTCCAGTCGTTCAAGGCGGAAGGCGTTCTTGAGACGCGGCGCGGCTCGATCCTGGTCCGCAACCGCGACGGCCTCCGCCTGCGCGCCTGCCTGTGCAACGACGCCGTCAAACTGCACTTCGAGGAGGTGCTGCGCGGAGTCTACCCGACCAAGGAGACGGAGGCCGGCTAGCGCCTGCCGCGCTCTTCCGTCATGGAGAAGATGCCGCCGGACCCCGCCGAACCCGCGCAGCGGCTGCCTGACCGCGCTGATGGCGATCTTCGGGATCGTCATATTGCTGCCGGGCCTCTGCGCGCTCCTGTTCGGCGGAATTTCAATATCCGACCGCGGCCAGATCGATTCCGACGTCTTGCCCCTGGTCTTCCTGGGCCTGGTGGTGGGGCTTGGGGGCGTCGCTCTGATCTGGGCCGCCATCAGGGGGCCGGCGCGTCTGAGCATGGCTTTTCGCCTAACCCCCGGGGATTCCCGGATAAAATTCAGTCAACCAATCGCGAAAGAACGCATTGTTTTTTGGGGTTTTTTGCATATATTGCGCCGCAACGCATAGGGTGCCCGGTCGAGCTGACCGGGCTTCCTTTTTGGGCGTAGCAGGCCCCCGTTTTTCACGTTTCCAGCGTTATCCGTGAACAGGTCCCGGTCTGACCGGCGAGATCGCGCTTAACCCATTGTCCGACCGCAAAGAAGCTCACTCATGAACCTTCGTAACGTCGCCATCATCGCCCACGTCGACCACGGCAAGACGACCCTGGTCGACAAGCTCCTCCAGCAATCCGGCACGTTCCGCGAGAACCAGAAGGTGACGGATCGCGCCATGGACTCCAACGATTTGGAGCGTGAGCGCGGCATCACCATTCTGGCCAAGGCGGCCTCGGTGCAGTGGAAGGACACCCGCGTCAACATCGTCGATACCCCCGGCCACGCCGATTTCGGCGGCGAGGTCGAGCGCATCCTCAACATGGTGGACGGCGCGCTTGTGCTGGTGGACGCGGCCGAAGGCCCGCTGCCGCAGACCAAATTCGTGGTTTCCAAGGCGCTCAAGGTCGGCCTCAAGCCGATCGTCGTCATCAACAAGGTCGACCGCCCCGACGCGCGCCCGACCGAAGTCATCAACGAGGTGTTCGACCTGTTCGCGGCGCTCGACGCCAGCGAGGAGCAGCTCGATTTTCCGATCCTGTACGGCTCGGCCAAGCAGGGCTGGATGGCCGAAACCCCCGAGGGTCCGAAGGACAAGGGCATGGAGCCGCTGTTCGATCTGATCCTGCGCCACGTCGCGCCGCCCACGGTCGAAGAGGGTCCGTTCCGGATGATCGGCACCATCCTCGAAGCCAATCCCTATCTCGGCCGCATCATCACCGGCCGCATCTCGTCCGGCGTGGTCAAGCCGAACCAGGCGGTCAAGGTGCTCAATGCCGACGGCAAGCTGGTCGAGACCGGCCGCATCACCAAGATCTTGGCGTTCCGCGGTCTGGAGCGTACGCCGCTCGAGGAAGCCGAAGCCGGCGACATCGTCGCCATCGCGGGCCTGACCAAGGGCACCGTCGCCGACACCTTCTGCGATCCGACCGTCGAGGTGCCGCTGCCGGCACAGCCGATCGACCCGCCGACCGTGTCGATGTCGTTCATCGTCAACAACTCCCCGCTCGCCGGCACCGAAGGCGACAAGGTGACGAGCCGCATGATCCGCGACCGTCTGCTGCGCGAGGCCGAAGGCAACGTCGCGCTGCGCGTGGTCGAAGCGTCCGACAAGGACGCCATGGAAGTCTCGGGCCGCGGCGAATTGCAGCTCGCGATCCTGATCGAGACCATGCGCCGCGAGGGCTTTGAGCTCTCGGTGTCGCGTCCGCGCGTCGTGCTTCAGAAGGACGAGGCCACCGGCGCCACCATGGAGCCGATCGAGGAAGTCGTCATTGACGTCGACGAGGAGCATTCCGGCGTCGTCGTGCAGAAGATGAGCGAGCGCAAGTCCGAGTTGATCGAGATGAAGCCGTCCGGCGGCAACCGCCTGCGGCTGGTGTTCTACGCGCCGACCCGCGGCCTGATCGGCTATCAGGGCGAACTGCTCACCGACACCCGCGGCACCGCGATCATGAACCGCCTGTTCCACGGCTACGCCCCGTACAAGGGCGAGATCCAGGGCCGTCGCAACGGGGTGCTGATCTCCAACGACCAGGGCGAGGCTGTCGCCTATGCCATGTTCAAGCTGGAAGACCGCGGCCCGATGATGATCGAGCCGGGCTGGAAGGTCTACAAGGGCATGATCGTCGGCGAGCACACCCGCGACAACGATCTCGAGATCAACGTGCTCAAGGGCAAGCAGCTCACCAACATCCGCACGACCTCGAAGGACGAAGCGGTGCGCCTGACCCCGCCGATCCGCATGACCCTGGAAAAGGCGCTGGCCTATATCGAGGACGACGAGCTCGTCGAGGTCACGCCGAAGTCGATCCGGCTGCGCAAGAAGCACCTCGACCCGAACGAGCGCAAGCGCGCGGAAAAGTCCAAGGAAGCGGTGGCGTAAGCTACCGGTCTCGACACTGTCATGCCCGCGAAGGTGGGGCATCCGGTACGCCGCGGCTTCTCCGTACCTGACGACTGTCTCTGGAATACTGGATCACCCGCTCCAGTGCGCAATTGCGCACAAGGCGGGTGATCACGGCTATGCTTGCGGCGACTTCAGCACATCCTGCGAACGTGCTAGAGCCCGCTCATGAGCTCCCTGCCCTCCTCCGTCGATGTCGCGATCATCGGCGCCGGCGCCGCCGGCCTCGGTGCGGCGCATGCGCTGCGCGACTCCGGCCTCTCCGTGATCGTGCTGGAGGCGCGCGACCGGCTCGGCGGCCGGGCCTGGACCGTGCAGGCGTCGCCGGAGGTCACCTTCGATGTCGGCTGCGGCTGGCTGCACTCGGCGGACAAGAACTCCTTCGTCGCAATCGCCAAACAACTCGATTTCGAGATCAACCAGGACCTGCCGCCCTGGCGCGAGCGCGCCTTCGGCAATGCCTTTCCGCAAAGCCAGCGCGACGAGTTCATGCGCGCAATGGATGCGTTCTATGAGCGTCTCTGGCAGGCCGCGCAGACCGGCAAGGACGAACCCGCGAGCAGCAGCCTGGAGCCCGGCAATCGCTGGAATGCGATGATCGACGCGATCTCGACCTACATCAACGGCTGCGAACTGAAGCATATGTCGACGCTCGACTGGGACGCCTATGAGGACACCGGCCTCAACTGGCGCATCCGCCGCGGCTATGGCGCACTGATTGCGGCCTATGGCGAAAACTGTCCGGTGACGCTCAATTGCAACGTCACGCTGATCGATCATTCCGGCAAGCGCATCCGCCTCGAAAGCTCGCAGGGCACGCTGACCGCCGACAAGGTCATCGTCACCGTACCCACCAATCTGATCGCCGACGAAGCGATCCGCTTTTCGCCTCCCCTGCCCGCGAAGATCGATGCCGCAGCCGGCCTGCCGCTCGGCGTCGACGACAAGGTGACGTTGGCGCTCGACGACGCCGAAGCCTTCCCGAAGGAAGGCAATCTGCGCGGCGCCACCATGCGCACCGAGATGGGGACCTATCACATCCGCCCGTTTGGGCAGCCCTGCATCGAAGGCTTTTTCGGCGGCAGTTTTGCACGCCAGCTGGAAGAGGCCGGCGACGGCGCCATCGCCGCGCACAGCATCGACGAGATCGCGATCCTTCTCGGCAACGACATCAGGGGAAAGCTGAAGCCGCTGTACGAGTCGCGCTGGGCGCATGATCCGTTTGCGCGAGGCTCCTATTCGCACGCGCTGCCTGGCCATGCGGGGGACCGCGCCGTGCTAGCCACAGCCGTGGATGGCCGCCTGTTCTTTGCGGGAGAGGCGACATCGCCAAGTTTTTTCACGACGGCGCATGGGGCGCGAGATAGCGGGGAGCGGGCGGCGAAGGAAGTGCTCGCGATTCTGGGCAGGCCGTAACCCCACACTCCGTCATTGCGAGCGCAGCGAAGCAATCCAGAATCTTTCCGCGGCGGCAGTCTGGATTGCTTCCCTGCGCTAGGAAGAAACAGGTAATGGTTTAGCGTCAGGCGGCCTCCGCGATGGGCTGGAGTTGAACGGTGAAGCCAAGCT